>CAZTXI010000117.1:3057-4935 GCA_964617265.1 uncultured Carnobacteriaceae bacterium
ATTCGATTCTTTACTGAAAATGGTAAAAGTAATTGGATTAAATCTTCTTTCGTGACTTCATTCCCCATGGATAAACTTAATAAATCGTTATCCAAACTAATGGCTAATTCAAAGTCTTCTTCAATTGCGAGATTATTTAAGTCTTCTATATATTTTATTAATGTAGAACGAGATAAGTCCGTTTTCGTTAAAACATCTTTTAAATTCGCTTCATCCGGCTGTTCCATTAAAGTAGTAATTAAGATTAACTGATTCTTTTCTCTCTTTTCAAATAATTCTTCAAGACGCAATTAACTCGCTCCTTTCAGACGTTTTTGATACATTAAAAATGCTGATTCTTGTAATACCGGCATCACAATCGAATCCGTTGAATAATATAAAAAGTCTTGTAAAGCTAAATCCCGGTCTCGCATTTCAGCTTTGATGGCTAGTGCTAGTGTATCCATTAAACCAAATATATTCATTTCAGAATAAACTTGTCCACCTAATAGTTGTCCACTGGTTTTATCCACAATTAATTTCAATGTTATCGGAATTTCATGCTCTATCTTTCGGTGATGAGTGATGGTTTCCGTTTCATGATAAAGTCGGGCTTCTTCTTCTGTTAAGCCGACACTTCCGATATATAAACCAAATAATTGTGAACCAACAACGCGCACAAACGGCTCAAGTGGCTCAGATAGACCTAGTGCATTCATAGCCGCAATCCGACCTGTTATAACCGCATGATTCACCAGCGGTAGGTAATAGTCACTCTTTGTGCCCTTATACGGCACACGAATTAAATCGCCCGTCGCATAAATATCCGGATGACTTGTTTTTAAATAGTCATCAACTGCAATTGTCTGGTCTAAATGGGTATCAATTTGATCCTGGATTAGCTGCGTATTCGGTCTAAAACTAACGGCTAATAAAACATGGTCCGAATGATACTGATTATTTTGACTCGTTAATGTTCGCAAACCTTTATCTGTTTCTTGAATCGCTTTGGTTTGTTGATTTTTATGTATCGTAACGCCTTGTTCTTCCATACGTTTTTCCAATTCAATCATCATTTCAGGATCATAAGCCTTGAATGCTAGTGAATCAAATGCTTCAACAAGCGTGACTTTTTTTCCCGCTGTTTTGTAGGCATCCGCTGCTTCCAGTCCCACATACCCACCACCAACAATCAAAATGTGCTCCGTCTGATTCAGCTCCTCTTGGCTTTTCAAACTCGCTGCGAGCGTCTTACTCGTCAGCACTTTCGGGTGATTTGTCCCCTCAATTCGCTCAGAGGTTTGGATAGAACCCATCGCTAAAATCAACTTATCATAGTGGATAACCGCTTCTTCTGAATTCTTAATTAGAGTAAGTTTTTTATTGTCCACAGAGATATCCACAACTTCTGTGGATAACATCATCTTAACCCCTAACTGCTCTAAACGCTCCACAGTCACAGCAGGTTGTTCAGTCAATGTCTCAATCTTCCCCTTCAGCAAACGATTCATACTACTCGGTACGAATCCCACAGACGCCTGCCGATCAATCACGATAACCTCCGCTTGCTCATTTAACGATTTAGCTGTTATCGCACTCGATATCCCCGCGAAAGATGCACCGATAATCACGATTTTTACTGATCCCATATTCTCTAATCCCTTTCTCTCGTTCATCCTACTGTCCTTCGCTCTATCTTATCAATCTTTTCGCAACTATGAAATAACATTCTAGTCGATTTCGCCTATTTACTGGATTAACCTACCTTATTTTTAGGACCTTTTTGTGAAATGAAGCCCCGGACAGTGCCGGATAAGCGTCTTGCGTGTGTGTAATTTATTTATACAAACGCTAGAACGTCTTGCGTGTGCCTAATTTATTTATACAAACGCTAGAACG
>CAZTXI010000118.1:0-4931 GCA_964617265.1 uncultured Carnobacteriaceae bacterium
TCATCCGCTACTAAACGGTGTCCGCGTTCGATTAACTCAAGCGCAGTTTCTGACTTCCCGATTCCCGATTCGCCGGTAATCATGACACCCATTCCGTAAATTTCAACTAATACACCATGTTGACTTTTTCGTTCAGCTAGATGTTCTTCTAAAAAGTTCATCACATTCGCTGATAATCTTGTTGTATTACGGTTAGATAATAATACAGGAATTTCATTTTTAGCCGCAATTTCAATCATTTCATCAGGGATTTCTAACCCTCGTGAAATTAAAAACGCTGGTAACTCAGGCTGACATAAACGTTTTAAAATGATTTTCTTCTCTTCAACCGTCATACGGCTAATAAAAGAAATCTCTGTTGCTCCTAATAATTGGATTCGATTTTGGGGATAGTAATCAAAATATCCCGTCAACTCCAACGCCGGACGCGATAAATCCGTTACTAAAATTTCACGGTCTAAAAATTCTTCTCCGGAAACAACGGTTATGTATGGCAGTTCTCTAATTAAATCGCGCACCGTTATCTTTCTTTCTTCCATCATTGCACCTCTAATTCAGTTCATTTTGTCGTATTTAAATGGTTCATTTTAAGTCATTTCAGTAAATATTATAATAGCATAATTACGGGTAACATGCGAACATCCAAATCGCTTTCTTCGCACTCGTAGAATCTAACAAATCGCTTCTTTTCAATCTTTTTAAGGCTCTCTTGGTGAAATGTGACTTTTAAGAGAAGAATAAGCTTTAACCATGTCATCGACAAAAAAGGTGTTGCGAAACCTCTAACGTGAGATTCTGCAACACCGAATATTTTGTTTATTTAGTCTCGTGCAACCAGTGAATTCACTAGCGATAGGATTAAGGACACAAAGATTGCTTGCCCGAAGGAACTGATTGTAAAACCGGCTACTAAATAGCTGGTTAACCAAATCATCAGTCCGTTAATTACAAAGTAAAACAATCCTAATGTGAGCATTGTTAGTGGTAGAGAAAATAAGCTGATAATCGGCTTAACGATTACGTTTAACACGCTCAACATAACTGCAGCAAGAATCGCTGTCATCCAGTTATGAACGGATACCCCGTCTAGAAAACTCGCTAGAGCTAAAAAGACTACTGCGTTTAATAAAACTTTTTGCCACCATTTCATTTTTAAAAATCACTCCAATCATCTTCATCAATTGATTTTGCTTTTGAAGAAAAGTCTTGGTTTACATAATCTGCTTGCTTAAACGCTCGATCCATTCGTTCTCTTCTAGCTCGCTCTTCGTTGCGCGTATTATCTTTAGGCGCTTTTGGTACGATAAGCGATGCAATGAAATACAGAGGAATGATTGGAAGTGGTGTGAAAAAGGTTAATACAGCTACAACCATTCGCACAATCGTTGGATCGACATTTAAGTATTCACCAACCCCACCAAGTAATCCAGTTATTAATACATCTTCTCTAGATTTCGTTAATCTCATTTAAACATTCCTCCTTTCTAAATTTTCAATATCAAATCATTATTCTGCAGGTATAATAATCGCTAACAGAATGTACAGTAACACCGGTGTTCCAACACCCATCAGTGATAAAATGACATAACCGACACGTACAAGCGTTGGGTCTAATTGAAAGTATTCTGCAATACCCGCACAGACACCCGCTAATTGTGCATTAGAGGTTGATCTTGTTAATTTTTTCATCGCGCATTCTCCTCTTTAATTTTCTGTATCTTTTAATAAAATATTTCCTGTTGTCGTTTGTAAATTCACTCGGATAATTTCACCCAAACCAACTCGTTGGAAATGAGTTACTTTACCTTTTACTGAATTATCTTTTTCCGTATTAGCATTGGTTAAGCGGCTTCTAATTTTACCAAATGTTGAACGAGCTTCTAACTCAAGTCCAGCTTCTTTTGGTAAAGATACTTTCACATCACCATTGACTGAGCTGCTCGCCACACGAATGAGGTCATCGCCACTTAATGTCAGGCGGATATCACCATTCGTTGTGCTAACGTCAGAACTTTGCACATTACCGACTACGCGAATGTCACCATTAACGGTGTTCACTAATAAGTCTCTTAATTGAGCATCTGTTAAGGTAATGTCTCCATTTGTGCCTTTGATTTCAACCATTGAGGCTTCAAAATCATTCAAAATAATATCACCGTTTGTCGATTTCACATATAAATCACGGGCGTTTAAATCGGTGAATGTTGTATCCCCGTTAAACGTATTTGTTCGTATATAATCATAATCCCTTTGTGGAAGATATACAATCATATTCGCTGTGATTTTTTTGTTTGGTACATGGAACGTGAATTTATCTTCATCGATTTTAATGATACTCATCGCTTCAAAAGCTTCTAGCGGCGCTGCTCCATCGATATCACCACGGATTGAAATTTTTGCATTGATTTTTATATTTTCATTCATACTTGGTTTGAATTGAATATCACCATTCGCATTTTTGAAATCTAAAATCGTTGCTGTTGTGTCTTCGAATAACCATTCGTGTTTAAAGACATTTTTCTCGCCTGTTGCGCGGTTGATGTTAATATCGATATCTTTCCAATCAATATTTTCAAGTGCTTCTTTTGTCGATTGCATCGTTTGTCTGAAGACGTTCCCGATTGTTTTTGATGTTTCTTCAAAAATATCGCCAGCTTTATTGAAGGTTTTATTTGCACCTTCACGCCATTCTTCAGGAATATCAATGCTTTCAGATGCTTTTTTAGCTTTTGTCGACCATTGTTTCATTTTCAATGAGTGTAATTCTTTTAAGCGTTCATTTTTGTTATCGGTTTGTAATTTCACCGTTTCACTCATTTTTGCAACTTTTTCTTCCAATTCTTTAATCTTCGAGTCGCCAATCGCATGGTTTTCTAAGTTTCGCAACTCTTCCATTGCTAGCGTTAAATCTTCATTTAAACTCGCTAATTCTTCAGAAGAATCAATTTCTTCAATAATTGAAATCAAATCAATTTCTTTTTTGATGTTGATGATTTGAGATTCTAACTCTTTTTTCGTTTCAGCGTATTCTTCATTCAGCGCTTCTTTACGGTCATGTAACGCATCTTCTGCATCGCTTAATTCAGCTTTTAATGTCGTTAACTCTTCGTTAATCGCATCAATTTCAACAGAATAACGTGTAATTTCATTCGCTAAATTCTCTAATTCGTCTTCATACTTCTTCATCGTTTCTTTATCTTCAGCTGTTTGTTCTGTTTCATCTTCGGTTTCAGTCGGTTTTTCAGTTACGGGTTCTACAGGCTTTCTATCAGATTGACCTGCGCTAAACTCTCTCTTCTCGGTTTCTTGCGTTTCTTTATTTGCTAAACTCTCAAGTAAGTCCAAGCCTTCATCAACTGTGATAATGCCTTCTCTAACTAGTTCTAAAATTCTTTCTCTTTCACCCATTTTATTTCCTCCTTAGATGGATCATTTAGGTGTAAAGTCAAATGTTTTTGAATATGACTAACATTTCTTCCTTTTACACATTCATTATCTAACGAATCGCAAAATTTGTCATAGGTCTACAGTCTGATTTTAAAAAGAAAGATTTTACACCACTTGCATTTGTCAAATCACAAAAAATCAGGCAAACTAAACAAGAGAAAATTCAAAGACAGGATGTGAACAGATGAAAAAAGTAGCATTACTCATTAATCCAATTGCCGGAATGGGCGGCCGCGTCGGCTTAAAAGGAACAGATGGTGCTGATATTGTAAAGCTCGCGCAAGAACGTGGCGCGATTCCCGAAAGCTCCGCAAAAGCAGTCAAAGCCCTCAAGCAACTTCTGCCCTTACGTGATAAGATTTTATTTCTCGTAACTCAAGGATCTATGGGTGAGATGGCAGTGCGAGAAGTTGGACTCCGATATAAAATTATTTATAACGTAGGTGCTGAAACCCGTTCTGAGGATTCTACAAGATTACTTAAGAAATTTCACGCTTTAGATATTGACCTTGTGTTATTTGCCGGTGGGGACGGAACAGCGCGTGACGTCGCAAAAGTGATTGGCTTAACCGTTCCAGTCGTTGGGATTCCAACCGGTGTGAAAATTCACTCACCCGTTTTTGCGCGAACACCAAAAGCAGCTGGACAATTAGTTTTTGATTATTTAACCGATACCGGATTGGATTTGATTGAAAAAGAAGTCATTGATATAGAAGAAACAGCTTTTCGCGCAGATGAAATTATCACGGCTGTGTATGGTTATTTGATGGTGCCGAATCACCCCAATCAGCTCCAAAATTTGAAATCCCCTTCCCCACAAGATGAAACAAGCGCACAAGAAGCTGCCGCTTTACAAGTTATCGACCAAATGGAAACGGGAATCTACTATATTATCGGATCTGGTTCAACCACCAGTCGATTAATGGCAGAATTAGGTATAGCGGGTACACAACTAGGAATCGATATTATAAAAGACGGGCAGCTTATTGCGAAAGATGTCGCCGAAAAAGAAATACTCTCGATTATCCAAGACCAGCCCACAAAATTAATTGTAACGCCAATGGGAGGTCAAGGTTATTTATTCGGACGTGGTAACCAACAACTTTCGGATAATGTTCTCGCTCAGATAGCAAAAGATGACATTATTATTTTGTCGACTCCTGGTAAACTCAATACCTTGTTCGGGCGCCCTCTATGGATTTACACCGGTGACGAAATAATCGACCAAAAACTAAGCGGCTATTATAAAATCGTCATCGGCTACGGGAAATACGCCATCTACAAAGCCAGCCCCGCATAATGTTTGTGCCGAATATCGGTCGTGGGCATCGTATCTATCCGAATTTCGAAATAGATGAATATACTGCTCGATATTTATCCCAATTTTAAAATAGATGAATGCGGCTAACGATATCTATCCCAATTTCAGAATAGATGAATATACTGCTCGATATTTATCCCAATTTTAAAATAGATGAATGCGG
>CAZTXI010000119.1:0-4762 GCA_964617265.1 uncultured Carnobacteriaceae bacterium
GTAAGTTAAGGGTGTTCCCAGAAGCTCGGTACTTTAGTGCCGATGTAGTTCACCACTAGATGTTCCTGTTCGATCTCGTGAACGCGTTCATGAACTGGTTGATATCATTAATGAACGGATAGAACGGTCAAAAAGCATTTGATATTTTATAAAAAAATGGTAGTATAGGGATTAACAATACAACAGAATAGTGAACACGTTGAACAAGAGGAGTACAGTTACACATTTATTTAAGAGAGAGGGCGTTGGTGAGAGACCCTTATAAATGTTTCTGGAAGGTTGCTTGGGAGTGAACGGATTCGTTTGGCCGACAAGCCATTATAGTTGTCATAAAGAGATACGTGAGGAGATTATTCCACGTATAATTTAGGTGGTACCGCGATTGAACTAGCACTCGTCCTTTTTAGGATGGGTGCTTTTTGTATTTTTATGTAATGAACATCATATTGAATTTTAAAAGAAGTAGGAGTGATTTATTTGGCTAAAGAAATAGAAATGTCAACAAAATATCAGCCGAATCAAGTAGAAGCTGGTAAATATGAAAAGTGGCTTGAGTTAGATTTATTTAAACCAAGTGAGGACGATGCGGCAGAACCGTATTCGATTGTTATTCCACCGCCAAACGTAACGGGTAAATTACACTTAGGGCATGCTTGGGACACGACTTTACAAGATATTATTATTCGTCAAAAACGTATGCAAGGTTACGATACATTATGGCTTCCAGGAATGGACCATGCTGGAATTGCAACACAAGCAAAAGTTGAAGAGCGCCTAGCTGAACAAGGCACAAACCGTCATGAAATCGGTCGAGAAAAGTTCTTAGAAGAAGCTTGGGGATGGAAAGAGGAATATGCAACAAACATTCGTGAGCAATGGGCGAAAGTTGGCTTATCCGTAGATTATTCTCGTGAGCGTTTTACTTTAGATGAAGGTCTAAGTAAAGCAGTAACAAAAGTCTTTGTTGATTTATACAATAAAGAAAAAATTTACCGTGGTGAATACATTATTAACTGGGACCCTAAAGCAATGACGGCTTTATCAGATATTGAAGTAGATCATAAAGATATTCAAGGTGCATTTTACCATATGAAATATCCACTTGCTGATGGTAGCGACTTCCTTGAAATTGCTACGACACGTCCTGAAACGATGTTAGGTGATACCGCTGTTGCAGTTCACCCAGATGATGAACGTTACCAAAAATATATTGGACAAACGGTTATTTTACCATTAGTAGATCGTGAAATCCCGATTATAGCGGATGATTATGTCGATATGGAATTTGGTACGGGTGTTGTTAAAATCACACCAGCTCACGATCCTAATGACTTTGAAGTTGGGAACCGTCATAATTTAGAACGTTTAAACGTGATGAATAACGATGGTTCGATGAATAAAAATGCTGGTAAATATGAAGGAATGGACCGATTTAAAGCTCGTAAACAAGTAGTAGCTGATCTAGATGAATTGGGTCTGTTAATTAAAGTTGAGGAAATGGTTCATAGTGTTGGACACTCTGAACGAACAGGTGTAGTTGTTGAGCCGCGTTTATCGACTCAGTGGTTCGTTAAAATGGATGAATTAGCAGCATCCGCTTTAGACAATCAAAAAACAGATAACAAAATTAATTTTGCGCCGGCACGTTTTGAAAAAACATTTGAAACGTGGATGGAAAACGTACATGATTGGGTTATTTCTCGTCAATTATGGTGGGGGCATCAAATCCCAGCATGGTACCACAATGAAACAGGTGAAGTTTACGTTGGCGAGACTGCACCAGAAGACATTGAAAACTGGACGCAAGATGAAGATGTTCTGGATACATGGTTTAGTTCGGCATTATGGCCATTTACAACAATGGGTTGGCCGGATACAAATAACCGTGATTTCCAACGTTACTACCCAAATAATACGTTAGTAACGGGTTATGACATTATTTTCTTCTGGGTTTCACGTATGATTTTTCAAGCGTTAGAATTTACAGAAACTCGTCCGTTCGAGCATGTTTTACTGCATGGTTTAATTCGAGATGAAGAAGGCCGTAAGATGAGTAAGTCGCTAGGAAACGGAATTGACCCGATGGATGTTATTGATAAATATGGAGCGGATGCATTGAGATGGTTCTTGTCGAATGGTTCAGCACCAGGGCAAGATGTTCGTTTCAGCTATGAAAAGATGGATTCAGCTTGGAACTTTATCAATAAAATTTGGAACGCTAGTCGTTACGTCATTATGAACTTAGAAGATTTCACTTATGAAGATATCCAATTAGATGGCGAGAAAACATTAGCTGACCAATGGATTCTAGCTCGTTTAAACGAAACCATTACACATGTAACCGATCAATTTGAGAAATTTGAATTTGGTGAAGCAGGTCGTGCACTATATAACTTTATTTGGAACGACTACTGTGATTGGTATATTGAAATGTCAAAAGAAATTCTAAATGAAGGAACAGATGAACAAAAACAAACAACACGTAGTATCTTAACGTATGTTTTAGATCAAACATTAAGATTATTACACCCAATTATGCCATTTGTAACGGAAGAAATCTGGCAACATATTCCACATGAAGGCGAATCAATTGTTGTTGCGGATTATCCAGTAGTTCATCCAGAATTTGAGAATGATACAGCGCGTGATAACATGAATACGGTTATTGAATTAATCAAAGCTGTTCGAAATATTCGATCAGAAGTAAACCGTCCATTATCTCAACCAGTTGATATGATTGTTAAAGCAAACTCGGCAGCGGACAAAGAGATGTTATTAGCAAATAAATCATTTATCGAACGATTCTGTAACCCTGGGGAGTTAACTATTGATACGGAAGTTACTTTACCAAATGAAGTAATGTCTGCGATTGTTAAAGGTGCCGAAATCTTCTTACCATTACAAGGTTTAGTAAACGTTGCAGAAGAAATAGCACGTTTAGAAAAAGAATTGGATAAATGGCAAAGTGAAATTAATCGAGCAAAAGGTAAACTAGGAAATGAGAAATTCGTTTCAAATGCACCAGATGCTGTTGTACAAGCGGAACGTGATAAACAAGCCGAATATGAAAAACGATATGAAGCTGTTCAAGAACAAATTTCAAAATTACAAGAACTAGAATAAAATTTTATTCAAATAAAGGGGCGATTCATTTAATGACTAAAGTAAAAGCTGTTATTTTTGATATGGATGGATTAATGTTTGATACAGAAAAAATATATTTTTCAGCCAATTCACAAACAGCAAGCGAGTTAGAGATGGACTATTCATTTGATGTTTATTCTCAATTTATAGGTGCGGGCTTAAAAGAAGAGTACAGTGGGATGCTTGGTATTTATCAAGACGAACTATTACTAGAGAAGTATTATAATCGATCAGGTGAATTAGTAATGGATGCTTTACTGAATGGACCGGTTGATAAAAAACTAGGGTTAATTGAGCTACTAGAATACTTAAAGGCTGAAAATATTACAGCAGTCGTAGCTTCAAGTACGCATCGAGAATTAGTCAATAAATTACTAGACCGTTTAGGTGTTGCTCATTATTTTAAAGATGCAGTGGGTGGCGATGAAGTTCCAAATGCCAAACCGGATCCAGCTATTTTTAATCTTGCTTTTGAACGAACAGGCATTTCAACGAAAGAAAATGCCATTGTTTTAGAAGATTCAAAAAATGGGTTGTTAGCAGCAAATGGTGCTGAAATTCCAGTTATTTGGGTTCCAGACTTACTAGAGCCTACACCTGAAATGGAAAGTTTAGCTATGGCAACAATGGCTGACTTACACCATGTAATCGACTTTATCGAAAATAAAAATAAATAATTAAAAGTTTTTTCGCGAAAATCCACTTTTTTTGCAAATTATATATATAGGGACAAAAATATATAATGAGCAATGGAGTGGATTTTTATGTTGAAAGAAAAAACAAATATTCAGATGATCCCAATTGAAGGGAGACCACGAGAACGTATTTTAGAAGTAGGGGCAAAAGCTTTAGCCGATCATGAACTATTAGCGATCTTATTGCGAACCGGTACAAAAGATAAAAATGTTGTTAACTTGGCGTGTGATGTATTGAATGAAATTGATAGCTTATATGATTTTAGGCATACGACCATTCAGGAATTGATGAACGTTCCTGGGATTGGACAAGTTAAAGCGACAGAAATTTTAGCAGCTATCGAATTTGGTGGGCGTATTGCTAGAGCACCTCAGATTAAAGAGGGAACGGTTATTTCAAGCAGTTGGGTTGGTGAATACCTCATTCGTGAAATGTCTGGTCTCACTCAAGAGCACGTCGTCGCTTTGTACTTAAATACTAAAAATGACATTATAAAAAACGAAACTGTTTTTGTAGGATCACTAAATACGAGTGTTGCTCATCCAAGAGAGATATTCAAAGGCGCTGTTCGATATTCAGCAGCACGCGTTATTGTGGCGCATAATCATCCTTCTGGAAATACTGAACCATCTGAAGCAGACCTTTCATTTACTAGACGCATTGTTGATGCAGGTGAGATGATGGGGATTGAAGTAATCGATCATATCATCGTTGGTGAGGAGAAATACTGTAGTCTTCGAGAAAGTGGAATGATGTAAGAAATTGGATACCTACCGAATTCCTCATTAGAAAAGTTCATAAATTATGAAGGTAATCTCTTGAAGTTTAATAAAAAGAGTGATAACATTACTTTAGCATTATGAGTAAGGCAGGAACCACAATGTATAAAAATGCATTCCAATTCGTACCTAGCAAAAATGTT
>CAZTXI010000120.1:0-4729 GCA_964617265.1 uncultured Carnobacteriaceae bacterium
TGAATAGTACAATGACTCACTTTTTATGATGTATAGAGAGCGTTATGATGATGGTTTATACCAAGTGTCTAGCTCTAGTTTCTCCTGGAGGTTTCCTCTAGGAGAAGCATATATATCGAAAAGTGATTTTTTGTTATAATCACTAATATATTTAACGTGTTGCGTATCAAACTTGTACAGGAGTATATAAAATGAGTCTAATTACACTTGAAAATATCGTATATCGGTATCATGCCGAACAAGAAAACTATATCCTAAATGACGTTTCATTCAACATTGAAAAAGGAGAATGGATCACCATCATTGGTGCAAACGGCTCCGGAAAATCAACGCTTGTTAAGACATTAAATGGTTTAAACGTACCAAAAAGTGGTAACGTAATCATTGACGGTTTGGAATTAAACGAAGAGAATATCTGGGATATTCGCCAAAAAGTAGGAATGGTTTTTCAAAATCCAGATAACCAATTTGTTGGTTCAACAGTCGTAGACGACGTTGCTTTTGGGTTGGAAAATATTGGTATGCCCCGAGAAGAGATGATTGTAAAAATAGATCAAGCCTTGCAACAAGTCGGGATGGAAAAATTTAAGAATCATGAACCCGCACGACTCTCAGGTGGTCAAAAACAGAGAGTAGCCATTGCAGGTATATTAGCGTTGGCACCGGAAATTATTGTATTGGATGAGGCAACAAGTATGCTAGATCCTAAGGGACGAGCAGAAGTCTTATCTACTGTACAAGCGATTAAAGAGCAAAACAATTTAACCGTTATTTCCATTACACATGATTTAAACGAAGCAGCACAAGCTGATCGTATTTTTGTTATGGAAAAAGGTAAAATAAAATACGAAAATAAACCAGAAGAAATCTTTAAACTTGGTGAAGAATTAGTTGAACTCGGTTTAAATGTTCCTTTTGTTGAACAATTAAAAACAGAACTCATTTCACGTGGTGTTTCATTACCAGATGACTATATGACGGAAGAAAGGTTGGTTGAACTTTTATGGAAATACAATTCAAAAATGTAAATTACACCTATCAACCGGACACCCCTTTCGAAAATAAAGTCTTACACGACATTAATTTCACGATTGAACATGGTAGCTATACAGCGATTGTCGGACACACGGGGAGTGGAAAATCGACATTATTGCAGCACTTGAATGCGCTGAAAGTACCTACAACAGGTAGTGTGTGGCTGGGTGATTATGAAATCAATGCCTCAAAAAAGCAGAAAGCTTTGAACGAACTTCGTAAAGAAGTCGGTGTTGTTTTTCAATTCCCTGAGGCTCAATTATTTGAAGAAACGATTGGAAAAGATATTGCATTCGGACCCCAAAACTTTGGTGTTTCTGAAGAAGAAGCCTTAGAGCTAGCTCGTGAAATTTTACCGGTCGTTGGTTTAGATGAGTCGTTCATGGATAAGTCTCCTTTTGATTTATCTGGTGGACAAATGCGCCGTGTTGCGATTGCAGGTGTCTTAGTCATGAAACCAAGTGTTTTAGTCTTAGATGAACCGACTGCGGGACTAGATCCTAAAGGTCAACTTGAAATGATGGACCTATTTAATCGACTGCACGAAGAAGAAGGCATTACGATTATTTTGGTTACACACCAAATGGAAGATGTCGCAAAATATGCCGACAACATGATTGTATTAGATGCAGGGAGAATCGTAGATCAAGGCTCACCGAAACATGTATTTAAAAATCAAAAATGGTTACAGTCTATTCAGTTAGATGTACCGCAAACAGTTGAGTTTGCGAACTTATTAGCTGATAAAACTGGTTGGACTGTGGAAGAGTTACCCATGTCATTAACAGAATTGGCAGATGGTATTGTTCGACACTTAGAAGTTGAAAAGCAGGTGAACGCAGATGGATAAACTAATTCTTGGTCAATATATTCCAGGTGATTCTTTTATTCACCGCATGGACCCAAGATCAAAATTAATTTCAGCCGTATGGTTTATTGTATTAATCTTTATGGCAAGTACTTGGTGGACATATGGTCTACTAGTTGCGGTTGTGCTATTTTCAACTACGTTATCGAATATTCCATTGAAATTTTATTTAAATAGTTTGAAACCATTAGCACTACTTTTATTAATAACGGTTGTATTTCAACTGATGTTTTCACAAGGAGAGACCATCTTATTTGAGTTTGGTTGGGTCAGCATTACGCAAGAAGGATTAATCAATGCGGTCAAAATCATTTTACGCTTTGTTTTAATTGTTATTATGTCGACGATCTTAACCTTAACGACAACACCTTTAGAGATTGCCGATGGAATCGAATCACTTTTAAATCCATTGAAAAAACTCAAAGTACCTGTACAAGAAATAGCTCTAATTTTATCTATATCGTTACGATTTGTACCGACATTAATGCAGGAAACGGAAAAAATTATGAACGCGCAACGTGCTCGTGGTGTGGACTTTAGTTCAGGTAGCTTAATCCAGCGAATGAAAAAAGTCGTTCCGCTGTTAATTCCACTATTCATTAGCTCGATTGATCGTGCTGATCAGCTAGCGGTTGCGATGACCGCTCGTGGATACCGTGGTGGCGATTCGCGTACGAAACTACGTCAATTGACTTGGACTAAACTAGACACAATCGTTATGGGAGCATTTCTTCTATTGACTGTGGCACTAGGCTTAGGCCGTTATTTATTCTAATTTTACCACTTGAAAGGGGTCTGTGTTTTGAATTCATCTAATACCGTTCGCTATAAAGCAACAATTGCTTATGACGGAACTGATTACTCTGGCTTTCAAGTTCAAGATAATGGACGAACCATTCAAGGTGAAATTGAATCCGTGCTGCAACGAGTGAATAAAAATCAAACGATTCGAATTCATCCGTCTGGTCGAACAGATGCGGGGGTACATGCGGCAGGAATGGTTTTTCATTTTGACTTTCCAGCTACTATTCCAGAAGATGGCATTTTCAAAGCAATGAATGCCATGTTGCCAGAAGCAATCTCATTGATTCAGCTTGAAATAGTTGATTCTTCATTTCATGCTCGATATGATGCTGTAGCCAAAACTTATACATATCGGGTCCATAACCATCCGATTAAAAATCCATTTAATCGAAAATATGCCTTAAACCATCCGTATGAAATGGATGAAATAAAAGCCAAACAAGCTCTTGCATATTTTATGGGGACGCATGATTTTACAAGTTTTTGTTCGATAAAAACAGTAATTGAAAATAAAGTTCGAACCATTTATGAAGCAACCGTAACCGTTGATGAATCAACTAACGAGTGGATTTTTACATTCACTGGGAATGGTTTTTTATATAATATGATTCGAATTATGATGGGAACTATCATTGAAATTGCGGATGGGCGAATGACCTTGTCGGAATTGCCTCAAATTATGGAAGCAAAAGATAGAGAACTTGCAGGGAAGACAATCGCAGCAACTGGTTTAAGACTTGAGAAAGTATATTATGATGAAGATGAACTTCGTGATCGAATCGCCAGATTCGAACAAAATAATATAGAAAAAATGAAATAAAATCTTCATAAACCGTTGACTTTGAGCCTAATTCAGGGTAATATAACTAATGGTATTGTTTACCACACTGATAAGCCCCGGAAACTTATTATGTGCAAACAATAAGCTTAAATTTTAAAATTAAACGATGAATATAAACTTGATGTTGTTTAAATCTGGTGGGACAGAGATAAATAACTTCAACTTAAATGATTCTAGATATATTTTTGGAGGGAAAAATAAAGTGCGTACTTATATGGCTAAATCTGCTGAAGTTGATCGCAAATGGCACGTAATTGACGCGACTGATATTTCATTAGGTCGTCTATCTACTGTTGTAGCATCAATTTTACGCGGTAAAAACAAACCAACGTATACTCCACATGTGGACACAGGAGACTACGTAATCGTTGTAAATGCTGAAAAACTAAAATTAACTGGTAGCAAAGCATCAGATAAATTATATGCTCGTCACTCTGGATATGTAGGCGGATTAACTCAAGTTTCTGCTGGAGACTTACGTAAGAATAACTCTCGACGTTTAGTTGAATTATCCGTTAAGGGAATGCTTCCAAAGAATTCTCTTGGACGTCAAATGATCAAAAAACTGCACGTATATGCAGGACCTGAGCACAAACATGCAGCTCAACAACCACAAGAACTAGACATTACAGACTTGATTTAATCTTAAGGAGGGACATCAACATTGGCACAAGTACAATATATTGGAACTGGTCGTCGTAAACACTCGGTAGCGCGTGTTATCTTAACACCAGGAACAGGTAAAATTGAATTAAACGGTAAAGATATCTCAGAATATCTACCATATAACTATTTACACACAATCGTAAACCAACCACTTGTCGCTACTGACACATTAGGTAGCTACGATGTTCGCGCAAACATCCACGGTGGTGGATATGCAGGACAAGCTGGAGCTGTACGTCACGGTATCGCACGTGCACTATTAACAGTTGACCCAGATTTCCGTTCAGCATTAAAAGCTGAAGGATACTTAACGCGTGATTCACGTATGAAAGAGCGTTACAAACCAGGACGCAAAAAAGCGCGTAAATCACCACAATTCTCAAAACGTTAATATACTTTATGTATATCATGGAGAACTTCGATCAAACGAAGTTCTCTTTTTTTTGTATATTTAAATCGAATATATAAAGGCACTTTCTTGATTATTATTATTAGGAGGTGTCTTTTTTGATATT
>CAZTXI010000121.1:0-4675 GCA_964617265.1 uncultured Carnobacteriaceae bacterium
CAAATTATTGAAATGGCAAAACTTTCAGAAGACGTTGGCTTAGATTTTTTTAGTGTAGGTGAAAGTCATCAAGAATTCTTTACTACACAGGCTCATACTGTTCTACTGGGCGCTATTGCACAAGCAACAAATAAGATAAAGATAGCTAGCTCTTCGTCGATTATTAGTACATCGGATCCAGTTAGAGTCTATGAAGACTTTGCGACATTAGATTTGATTTCAGATGGACGAGCTGAAATTATTGCCGGGAGAGCTTCACGACTCGGTGTGTTTGAATTACTTGGATACGATGTCCAAGATTATGAAGCACTATTTGAAGAGAAATTTGAGCTATTACTTGAATTAAATCAGAAAGAACTTATTAATTGGACAGGAGAATTTCGTGCACCATTAAATAATGCAGAAATTTTACCGCGACCTAAAAATGGCTCGCTCCCTATTTGGCGTGCAGTAGGTGGTGGTCCAGGTAGCGCGATTCGAGCAGGTATGCAAGGAGTGCCGATGTTTATCGCTACATTAGGTGGACCGGCAGAATCATTCCAATATTCAATTGAGGTATATCGAGAAGCGCTAAGTCGCAGTGGACATCTGCCTAAAGAGTTCCCAGTTGCGACTGCTGGCTGGTTCTACACAGCCGAAACAACTCAACAAGCGTTCCAAGAAATTTATCCACATGTTGATGAAGGAATGAAACGAACAAATGGGCAAGGTTTTCCAAAACAACAATTTGCTCAAGGAATGGATCCGAGAAATGTAATGAATATTGGCTCGCCGGATCAAATTGTTGAGAAAATATTGTATCAACACGAATTATTTGGACACCAACGCTATATTGCACAACTTGATTTTGGTGGGGTACCGCATGACCGAATTATGCGCAATATTGAAATGCTTGGAACAAAAATTATGCCAAAAGTCCGTGAACATTTAAATAAATAACAATGGAATCACCACTTAAATCAAAAAGGCAAGCTCCGTTATGATGGGGCTTGCCTTTTAAAATATTCTTTTAGTTTGCGTAAAGTGGGAACTGAGCTGTTAGTGCATGTACTTCTTCTTTAACCGATTCTAAAATAGCAACATTATCTTTGTTTTCAGCTACTTTAATAATTAATTCGGCCACTTTTTTCGCTGCCATTTCATCAAATCCACGTGATGTAATCGCAGGTGTCCCAATACGAATACCACTTGTTTTTGTTGGTGTTGATTGGTCAAATGGAATCATATTTTTGTTAACGGTAATTCCTGCTTGATCTAAAAGCGTCTCTAATTCTTGCCCGTTTAAATCATAGCCCGTTGTGTCTAGTAAAAATAGGTGATTATCTGTCCCGCCGCTTACAACACGGAATTTTGATTCAGCAAATACTTCTACCATCGCTTTGGCATTTTTTAAGACTTGATCAATATAGTCTTTAAATGAAGGTTGTAATGCTTCAAAGAATGCTACTGCTTTTGCAGCAATAACATGTTCTAAAGGTCCGCCTTGAATACCTGGAAAAATAGCACTATTTAATTTTTTACCGTATTCTTTTTTCGCTAAAATCAATCCACCGCGTGGTCCACGTAAAGTTTTATGTGTTGTTGATGTAACAACATCTGCATATTCTACAGGGTTTTGGTGGTGTCCCGTTGCACAGAGACCTGCAATGTGAGCCATATCCACCATTAATTTAGCGCCAACTTCATCTGCTATTTCACGGAATTTCTTAAAGTCAATTTCACGAGAGTATGCACTTGCACCAGCTACAATGAGTTGTGGTTTTTCTTCTAAAGCAATGCGACGCACTTCATCATAATCAATTGCCTCGTCTTCGTGCGTGACACCATAAGCGATGATGTCATAATCTTTACCACTGAAATTTACTTTTGAACCATGCGTTAAATGTCCACCATGATCTAAGTTCATCCCTAAAATTTTATCACCAGGGTTTAATAGTGCACGGTATGCTGCCATGTTCGCTTGACTACCAGAGTGAGGTTGAACGTTTGCGTACTCGGCTCCGAATAATTCTTTCGCGCGATCAATCGCTAAGTTTTCAATGACATCAATAAATTCACATCCACCATAGTAACGGCGGCCAGGGTATCCTTCTGCATATTTGTTTGTCAGGATACTTCCTTGTGCTTCTAAGACTTCATTAGACACAAAGTTTTCAGACGCAATGAGTTCAATGCCATTAATTTGACGATTTTTTTCTTTTTCAATTGCTGCAAATAATTCTTGATCTATCATCGTGAAATCACCTATCTCGTTTTATAGTTTTCATTTTATAAAGTATAGGCGATATTTTAAGAAACGTCCATGTAAAATATGTTTTAGCTTGTAAATCCAATTCTGCTGCATAAAACTGAAATCAGTCTTTAGTCTGTTTCGGCAAATAAAATGACTGTGGTATAATTGAGTTAATCCTATGAAATGAAAAGATAAGGAGCTAAGAAAATGAATAATATTTTAAAGAAATTAAATAAGTTTATGATTGGTGCAAGCACAATGGCGCTACTAGCAACAGCAAGTGTCACAACAGTTGCTGCAATTGATACGAGCGTAGTAGATGAAGCTTGGGGGAAACCGACTTTTGTATATGGTGGTGGGCTGAGTGAAGCGCAAATAGCTGAGACAGCTGAATTATTCGATATAGAAGAGATGAACAATGTTGCTTCGACACCTGCATTAGGGGACGATTTAGTTAAATATTTAGGATATGGTTCGGGGAATACAGCCAGCATGATTTCGTCTGTATTAGTTCAAAAAGATAACAACAGTGGAGTCAATGTTGATATCTTAACACCTGAAAATATCACAACTATTACAGCACAACAATACACAAATGCTGCGATAACAGCAGGGGTTGAAGATGTGAATATTGAAGTAGCCGCTATTCGACCTGTTACAGGTGAGAGTGCTTTAACCGGTGTATATAAAGCACTTGAAGTCAACGGTGAAGAGCTGGATAAAGAACGAATGGAAGTTGCTCAAGAAGAATTAGAAGCAACGAGTGAAATAGCGGATGATGCTGATTTAGATGAAGAAGAATCAGGTCGATTAGATGGTGTAATCGTTGAAATTAAGCAACAACTAGCCGATATTAAAGACCGTACAGATCAATTAGCTACACGTGATGAAATCGAACAAATCATTAATGATGCACTTGCAAAATATGATTTGCAAAATGTGATTTCAATCGAAAATATTAATGTACTAATTAACTATTTTGAAAATTACCAAAAGACAAGTGCGATTGATTCAGAACAAGTTAGGGAACAATTAAACCAATTTGCCAATGATTTAGGCAACAAAATTGGCGAAGTTTGGCAAGATGCCGAAGAAAGTGGCCTACTCGATCGTATTGCGAACTTTTTCCGTGAAATTGTTGACTCAATTATGAGCTTATTCAACTAATAGACTTAACTCCTCGTTCATACGGGGAGTTTTTTTGTGCTTTCAAGGTCTATGCATTTCCCTCGAAATATCATTGTGTTAGTCTTTTTATAGGAGGGATAAATAATGATCAGAGAATTCAAAAGCCCAGCTCATTATATCCAAGGAAAAGACGCAACGACCGAACGAATCGATGAAATAAAAGCACTTGGTAAAAAAGTGTTGTTACTCGCAGATGACGATGTTTGGGAGATTATAGGTGAGACGTTTGCAGAAGCGATGAAAGAAGCCGATATGGAAGTTTATCGTGAACCATTTAATGGTGAGGCCTCCACTAGTGAAATTGAAAGAGTAGTTGAAATTGGTAAAAACGAAGAGAGTGAAGTAATTATTGGTTTAGGAGGAGGAAAGGCGATTGATTCCTCAAAAGCCATTGCAGATGACTTAGGCTTACCAGTTGTTGTCGTACCAACCATTGCGTCAACCGATGCTCCGACATCTGGTTTATCAGTTATTTACTCAGATGATGGCGTATTTGAAGGTTATCGATTCTACGACAATAATCCAGATTTAGTCATTGTCGATACGGCAGTCATTGCGAAAGCACCAGTAAATTTCTTAGCGGCCGGTATTGCTGATGCAGCAGCTACCTATGTCGAAGCACGTGCCACGCAACGCACGAAAAGCAAGACGATGATTGATGCCTATCCTACAATTGCAGGAATGGCTATTGCAACAGCTTGTCGAGATACAATCTTTAAATATGGTAAACAAGCATTGGCCAGTGTAGAAGCACAAGTTGTAACACCCGCTTTAGAGGCGGTTGTCGAAGCAAACACTCTGCTAAGTGGTTTAGGTTTTGAAAGTGGAGGCCTTGCTGGAGCACATGCGATTCATAATGGTTTCACAGCGATTGATGGTCCGATTCATGATAAATCACACGGGGAGAAAGTAGCTTATGGTATTTTAGTGCAACTGTATCTTGAAAATGCCGAACCGAGTGAACTAGATGAATATATCGAGTTCTTCCAAGACATTAATATGCCAACTACGATGAAAGATTTAAGTTTAGACGAAGCATCAGATGAAGACTTATTGTCGGTTGGTGAATTGACTTTAGATGAAGATGAAACGATTCATAACATGGCAGGCGATTTTACACCAGAAGATATTGTTGATGCGATAAAAGCAGTTGACGCCTATGTAAAGGCCAATTACGCATAAAAAAACGTAAAAAGTCCACTATACACAGGTTATATTCCTGAGATAGTGGACTTTTGTTTTAGCTTAGTTTAT
>CAZTXI010000122.1:0-4629 GCA_964617265.1 uncultured Carnobacteriaceae bacterium
ATTAAATCAGATAGTAGTTTTTCGACTACTTTTTTACCATAATCCGTATAGTCTCTTGAACCAACAACGCCTAATAACGTGTGTGTATTTAAACACGCAATGTCGCCTTTGTAAAATAAAACAACAGGCGGGGTGAAAATATGCTTTAAAGAATGGGGATAATCATCTGATAGTAAATGAAGCCATTGAATATTTTGTTGAGTATAATAACTCATTACTCGCTTAATATCTAACTTTTCTAAATAAGACATAAAAGAAGCCTCCTTTTCATTAGAAAGCTTCTTTGTTCTATCGGATGTTCCATAAGGTTCTTGTGCTAAAATACCTGGAAAAATTTTCTCCATTTGATTTACAAACAATGAGAATTTTTCCGTCGAATTAGCTGAAGGAAAATGTCCTATAGCAAACATCATTTCGTCTAGTGTTAATTTATTCATTTCTTTCACTCACCTTTTCAATTATATATAAAAGCCTCTATATATATAATTTGCAAAAAAATCGTATTTTCGCGAAAAAAGATGAAATTATTTTAAATAATTTGGGACAGGCGAAAAACTTTTACGATGAATTGGTGTAGCACCAAGGGTTTCTAAGCCAATTAGGTGTTCCTTTGTCCCGTAACCTGCATTGCTCCCAAAACCATAACCTGGGTAATTCTTATCATACTCAACCATCATCCGATCACGAGTAACTTTTGCGATAATACTCGCTGCCGCAATACTATTACTACGTAAATCACCCTTTATGATTGCTTCTTGTGGTAATGGATTGTTTAATTTTACTGCATCAACCAGTAAAAAATCAGCTGGCTGACTTAGATTGCTTGCAGCTAAGTTCATAGCCTTTTTAGTTGCTTGTAAAATATTAATTTGATCAATTTCATCAGCAGAAACAATTCCTAAACCAATAGCTACTGCTTTTTCTTTTATTTCTTCAAACAACTGATTTCTTTTAGCTAAAGATAATTTCTTTGAGTCATCTAAGCCATAAATCGGCTCATCAGGATTTAAAATCACCGCTGCAGATACTACAGGTCCTGCCAAAGGTCCACGTCCGACCTCGTCAATTCCTGCAATGGCTTGAAAGCCATTTTTAAGTGCCTCTAATTCAAAAATATTTTTCTCATGATACTGGTCAATAATAAATTGTTGCTGTTCCTGTTTTTTAAACCATTGCTTAAGAGCTGTTTGAGCACCTTTACGTGTATCTTCCCTTAACATATCAAAAAACGGATCATTTTTATCTGTTATTCGATCTAATTGTTCTTTTATTTCTTTAATCGTTAATTTCTTCATCTAATTTCAAGTCCTTTGGAGTCTCAAATGTCATACGGCCAAGTTTTCCTGCTCTTAATTCATTCAGTAGCATTCTTGCCCCGCGTTCATAATCATCAAAATAACCACGTTTTTCTGTAATTAATAACAAAATATCAGGGGCTGATAATTCTTGTTCGAGTTGTTCATTAAAATGATAACGCTTGGCTAATGCACCTGGAAAATGCTCTCTAATAAATTCAATTCCATATAATGAAATATCATCTACATAATAAATCGTGTCCTTAATTGCACCTGTAAGAGCCAGTTTTTGTCCGACCTCTTGATCTTCAAACTTCGGCCATAAAATACCAGGCATATCCAATAATTCTAGTTCATTTTTATATTTAATCCATTGCTGTGCTTTTGTAACACCCGGACGATCACCTGTTTGAGTGACGTTTTTCCCTGCAAATCGGTTGATTAAGGTTGATTTACCAACGTTTGGAATACCAACTGTTACCGCACGAATAGCTCGTTCTTTCATCCCTTTTTCTTCACGTTTTGCGAAATTCTTATCCAATACATTACGTGCAGCATCAACAATATTATTAATTCCTTGAGCTGATTTCCCGTTAAATGTAATGGCCTCAATCCCTTGATTTTTATAATAGTTTAACCATTGATTCGTGACATCCGGATCGGCTAAATCTGATTTCATTAATATCAAAACATAAGGTTTGTTTTGAATAATTTCTTTTACAGATGGATTACGTGATGCATCTGGAATTCTTGCATCAACTAACTCAAAGACGACATCTACCAGAGGTAGTTTCTCTTTTAATTCTCGTTTTGCTTTTGCCATATGACCTGGGTACCATTGTATAATTGCCATTTTATTCACCTTCCTAATCATGAAATGACCGTGTTAGCAAACGTTACGCCAACACGGTACTGTCTTTTTATCCATATTCTATTCTACTGTACCAATTTCTTCCATTGGCCAATATCGGAAACTTACTTTACCTAATACAGACTCTTCATCAATAAATCCAAAAGAACGACTATCTCTTGAATTTAATCGATTATCCCCTAATACAAAATACTGTCCTTCTGGCACTGTTTCTACACCTAATAGTGTTAGTAACGTAAAATCACCTGAAAGATAAATCGATTCATTTTCGGCACTGCTATCTGTTAAAAATGATTGTTCGGTCTCTTCACCGTTTACATACAAAACATCTTCACGGTATTCAATTGTATCTCCCGGCAAACCAATTACTCTTTTCACATATTGTGTGTCTTCTTTATCTGGTGGAGGAAAAACAACAATATCAAAACGTTCGATATCAGAGAATTTATTTAATAATAAGTAGTCACCATTTGTTAAGGTTGGCTCCATTGAATCGCCATCCACCATTACAGGCGCAAATAAAAATTGGTTTACAATAAAGAACACGATTAAAATACCTACAATATATTTAAGCGTTGAAATAAGTTCTGAAACAAATGTCGTATTCTTATTGTTTTTGGAAGAATGTTTCTGATTGCGCGGTGGCAAACCTGAGTAGTGATCGTCCATCGTACCGACTCCCATCGTCATATTAATCTACCCATTAATAATACCATATTTTAATTATAAATACATGATTCTGCTATACAACAAATCATTATATTTATGTAAATAGTATCGAAAAATACCGTAAAAATTAAAGAGACCACTATTTTAGTGGTCTCTTCATCTATTTATTATTCTTTTATTGCATTGATTGCTGCTTCTAGTTGCGTATCATTGTTTTCAATTTTATCTCTTAACTGATCTGTTAACCTTCTAGCTGTATCACCAGTAACGACTCCATCAACAGTTAAATCATTTTTATTTTGGAAATCTTTAACTGCTGTAACAACTGAGTCATCAAATGAATCATTATCTGAAACGTTATAATCTAATGCAGCTAAAATACTCTTAAGATTTTTAACTTCTGCTGATGTATCACCTTGTTTATAAGTAGCTACTGGATTTACGATAAATAACTGTGCATATTCAGGTAGTTCAACCACTACATCTGGCTCAATTCCAGATTCATTAATCCATTCACCAGTAGCTGTTAACCATTTACCACTCGTAAATTTTAATTCATCTGTTTCACCTAAACTAACTAAGCTTTGAACCGTCCCTTTACCAAAAGTAGTTTGACCATAAATTGGAATACCAACAGATTGCATCGCTCCAGCTAATATCTCTGAAGCACTTGCACTTCCCTCGTTTACAAGTAAAATAGCTTCACCTTCATATTTAAATTGTCCATAATCATCTGAAGCAATGTAAACACTCGGCTCATCATCCTGACGATATTCAGTCATCATAATTGGTTCACCATTTGGGACAAAGATGTTAGATATTTCAATCGCAGAGGTTAATAATCCACCTGGGTTACCACGCACATCAAATACAATTTTAGTTACTCCTTGTTCTTGTAGTGCTCTTATGGCATCAACCGTTTCAATATAAGTTGGTGAATTAAAGTTCACAATATTAACATAACCAATCGTTGAATCCGTCTCATCTACTTCGTAAAACACAGTTTCAACTGGAATTTCTGCGCGTGTTAACGTCATTGAAAACTGCTCTTCTCCACGAATTAAAAGCAATTCTACATCTGTACCCTCAGGGCCTCGGATTAACGAAACAGCTTCATTAATGGTTAAATCTGCGACTGATTCACCATCTACTTCTACGATTAAATCATTTGGTTGTAGACCAGCTTCTGCTGCAGGTGAGTTAGCAATTGGTGATACAATACGAACATATTCACCATCTTTCATCACTTCTGCTCCAATACCTTGGAAAGAACCTGAGATATCTTCATCAAAACTGGTTGATTCTACTTCATCTAAGTACTCTGTATAAGGGTCTCCAACGGCTCCTGCCATTCCCTCTAAAGCACCTTCAATTAATAAATTGGAATCAATTTCTTCAAAATAAGTCGTCATCAAAATCGCATATAGCTTATCAATAACACGCAATTCATCAAAAGTTAGATCAAAATCGCTCGGCGTATCAAGATCCAAATCGGTTGGTTCTTCTACAGTTTCTTGCTGTTGTTCTGTAGAATTTGTTAACAAATCATTGACAAACAATGTTCCCGCTACACCTACAATAAGTGTCACAATTATAGTTAGGATATATTGTTTTTTCGTTATGTTTCGTTGTTCTTGATTTTCATTTTCAGTCATACGCCGATACTCCTTTTATATTAACGGAATTGATTTCTTTTTATTGGTGTTCTACTGCTGTTTCTAACGCGATAATCATCATGTCATCGAATGTTTTTTCACGTTCTTCAGCCGTTGTTTCTTCACCTGTTAAAATGTG
>CAZTXI010000123.1:0-4478 GCA_964617265.1 uncultured Carnobacteriaceae bacterium
ACAACTTCTTAGCTGCGATTATAGAAGAAAATGGATCTTATGCTTTGGCATATGCTGATTTAACAACAGGGGAATTACGCGCCACTACATTGGCTTCTAAAATGGAAGTCTATAGTGAAGTAGCTGGATTAGAAGTGAAAGAAATCCTGTTTTATGATGGGGAAAGTGTTGATTTACAAGCTCAACTGGAAAAGCGTTTAGGAACTGTTTTTTCATACTTAAATAAAGATGTAAAAGGTATGGAGTCAGAAACATTTGACTTGGTGACAGAAAAGATTTCAAACAAAGCATTATATCCAGTCTTGAAATTATTACTAAATTACTTAGCTAAAACACAAATGCGTAGCTTAGATCATTTACAACGCGCAGAAGAATATGATACGGCTCATTACTTAAAATACACTCAAGAAGTGCGTCGAAACTTAGAGATAACGACTTCTATGCGTGATGGTACGCGAAAAGGTACATTACTTTGGGTACTTGATAAAACAAAAACAGCCATGGGTGGGCGGATGTTACGCAGTTGGTTAGATAAACCACTAATCAATAAAGCTGAAATTGAAATCCGTCAAAACTTAGTGGAAAGCATGATGAACCACTTTTTTGAACGAACAGATTTAAACGAAACGTTAACGCGTGTGTATGACCTTGAACGCTTAGCAGGTCGAATTGCCTACGGTACGGTTAATGCACGTGATTTAGTTCAATTACGCCGATCACTTGAGCAGGTGCCGATGATTATTCAGATTTTATCCTTGATGAACGTTGATGGTGTTTGGGATGAGTGGCTAAACCAAATTGATCCAGTCGAAGAAGTGGAGCAATTAATCCAGCGAGCGATTGAAGATGAGCCACCAATCGGTATTACAGAAGGTGAAATTATTAAAGATGGTTTCAACGCTCAGCTAGATGAATACCGTGATGCCATGACGAATGGTAAGCAATGGTTAGCCGAATTAGAAGCAAAAGAACGAGCTGAAACAGGTGTTAAAAACCTGAAGATTGGTTTCAACAAAGTATTTGGCTATTTCATTGAAATTACCCGTTCAAATCTGGATAAGATTGAAGAAGGCCGCTATGAACGAAAACAAACGCTGGCTAACTCAGAACGCTTTATTACGCCTGAATTAAAAGAAATGGAGTCTACTATTTTAGGGGCAGAAGAGAAATCTCAAGCTTTAGAATATCAATTATTTGTTGAAATTCGTGAACAAGTCAAAGAAGAAATCGAACGAATTCAAAAGCTAGCTCGCCTATTAGCCCAAGTGGATGTCATCCAAAGTTTTGCTCAAGTTAGCGAAGACTACCATTATACTCGTCCGTCATTTCACGAAAATGCGCAAGATATTCGCATTGAAGAAGGCCGACACCCAGTTGTTGAGCGTGTAATGGAAAGTCAAGAATATGTTCCAAACGATGTCTACCTTGAGGATGAAACAGATATCCTGCTGATTACCGGTCCAAACATGTCAGGTAAGAGTACTTATATGCGCCAAGTGGCATTGATTGTCATAATGGCTCAGATGGGGTGTTTTATTCCAGCTACCCAGGCTAAATTGCCGATTTTTGACCAGGTTTTTGCGCGTATTGGTGCGAGTGATGATTTAATTTCAGGCCAAAGTACGTTCATGGTTGAAATGACTGAAACAAATCAAGCGATTTCGAATGCGACTAAAAATAGTTTACTGTTATTTGATGAAATTGGACGAGGAACCGCAACCTATGATGGAATGGCGCTCGCTGAAGCGATTATTGAACATGTTCATGACCAAGTTGGAGCGAAGACATTATTCTCAACCCACTACCATGAATTGACCGTATTAGAAGAAAGGCTCGAACATTTAGAAAATGTCCACGTTGGTGCAGTTGAAGAAGATGGGAATTTGGTCTTCTTGCATAAAATTACACCCGGATCCGCAGACAAAAGTTACGGTGTACAAGTAGCCAAATTGGCCGGTTTACCAGAAACTGTTTTAAAACGGGCATCATCTATTTTAGTGGAACTAGAGAAGAAAAATGAAGTGCCTGTTTTTGATGAATTAGAAAAACAAGTTGAAGCCAAAGCAGAAGTTCATGAGCCTGAAATAGAAGCAGCCGATCAAATGAGCTTATTTAATGGTGGCTGGTCGCTTGAAGAAGAAACGGTCTTGAATGAACTTAAGAAAATTGACGTCTTGAATTTAACACCGCTTGAAGCGATGAATACATTAAATCAACTAAAAAACCAATTACAAAAAGAACAATAATAAAACGTGACCACTAGAGAGGAGGCGCTAGATATGTCAACCATTCAAATTTTATCAGAATCGTTAGCTAACCAAATTGCTGCGGGAGAAGTAGTCGAACGCCCGGCATCCGTTGTGAAGGAATTAGTCGAAAATGCAATTGATGCCCAAGCTACTCGAATTAAAATTGAAATTGAAGAAGCGGGTTTAAAGCGAATCGTTATTACCGACAACGGAGCAGGGATTCCAAGTGAAGAAGTTGAACGCGCTTTTGAGCGTCATGCAACCAGTAAACTGTATACGACCGACGACTTATTCCGTATCCGTTCCTTAGGTTTTCGTGGCGAAGCGTTGCCGAGTATTGCCTCCGTTTCAGAATTAATCATTGAAACGGCCGAGTCCGATAAAGCGGGTAAGCATGTCCACTTAAAAGGTGGCGAACGAATTGAAAGTAAAAGTGCGCCAGCTAGAAGAGGTACGATGATTCAAATCGAGCAGCTCTTTTTTAACACACCTGCGCGTTTAAAACACATTCGTTCATTAAAAACAGAAATATCACATGTGACAAATTATATTAACCGATTTGCTTTATCGCATCCAGATATTTCGTTTGAATTTTACAATGATGGCAATCTGGTTCTCAAATCAGTTGGTAATGGCGATATTCGTCAGGCAATTGCCGGTGTTTATGGGGTGAATGTTGCACGTAAAATGCGCTTATTTGAGGCAGAGAACTTTGATTTCAAGGTGAGTGGTTACTCATCTTTACCAGAGTTGACGCGCGCGAATAATTCGTATATTACCTTAATTGTAAATGGCCGCTTCATTCAAAACTATGCGCTGAATCGTGCAGTTATTGCAGGTTACGGCTCGACATTAATGGTGGGCCGTTATCCGATTAGTGTCATTAATATTGAAATGGATCCACTGCTGTTGGATGTGAACGTGCATCCGACAAAGCAACAAATCCGTATTAGTAACGAAGATGAATTGGGCGCTTTAATTAAAAAAGCACTACATGATACGATGTACCAGGAAGTACGAATTCCAGGTTCTTATAGTGAGGAAGTGGCATCCTCTATTCCGCAGCCTCAGCCGAAACAAGCACCAGCTGAAAAAACAGAACAGATGAATTTTGAGTTCCGTCCATCGAAAGATTCAGGCAGCACTTATCGTCCACCAGTGTCAGAAACACGATGGGAACCAACACCACCGCCTGAAATGAAAACTGATACTGCACATGTAGATGAACCAGCAGCACCACCGGTTCTCACGCATGAAATAAAAACAGAAGAATCGTCACTAAAAATAGCCGAAACGGCTAACAAGAGAAGTTACAATGAAGAAGCACTAGAACAGTTTCCAGAGCTCGAATATATCGGGCAACTGCATGGTACGTATTTGCTAACCCAAAACGAAGAAGGTTTATATTTCATCGACCAACATGCCGCACAAGAACGCATTAAGTATGAGTATTATAAAGCCTTACTTTCTGAAGAAGCGGATGCGATGCAAGAGTTACTGGTACCGATTGTCTTAGAATATCCGAGTGATGAAGTTATGATTATTTCAGAAAACTTGGATAAATTAGCTGAGGCCGGTATTTCACTAGAACCTTTTGGCCAAAATAGTTTCATCGTTCGCGAACACCCGACTTGGATTTTACCAGGGCAAGAGCAATCCACAATTGAAGAAATGATTGACTTTTTCTTAGAACGTAAAAATCTGACAGTCGGTCTATTCCGTGAAGCGACAGCTATAATGATGAGTTGTAAACGATCGATAAAAGCGAATCACCGACTAAGTGATGCAGAAGCAATCGCCCTAATCGAACAGTTACCAACTTGTGAAAACCCATATAACTGTCCACACGGTCGCCCAGTCTTAGTGAAATTAACTTCTCGTGACCTTGAAAAGATGTTTAAACGAATACAGGATCGCAATTAAAAAACTTCCTTCATAAGCATATGAGTAGAATTGAGCAGAGACATGTTCTAAAATAGAGTCAGAGCTCGTGATTGCAACCGAAAATATCTTTTGAAGGGAAGCGAACCAATATGTCAGAAGACAAAAAGAAAAAAGATGAAGAATTAAACATCACAAAAGAAGACAACGTAGAAGAACAATACGAATTCGGACTCAACGAAGACAAACGTGAAGCGGCCGAAGAAAATGGTCACGAACTCCCAGAAGACCAACGAGAAGTCGCAAAAGATGCCGAAAAAGTAGACTACGACAAAGAAGATAAATAAC
>CAZTXI010000124.1:0-4477 GCA_964617265.1 uncultured Carnobacteriaceae bacterium
TTTTTTCCAGAAAGAAACTTTTTCTTCTTTTTCTTTAATCGTCAATAGTGGAACAGACTCCCCTAAAAGACGACGAGCAATATTACGGTAACCTTTACTTGATATAATGTCTGGGTTAAGTACGACAGGCTCACCTTTATTGGATGTACGCACAATGGCATCATCATCATAAATAATTCCTAGCAGTTCAACAGATAAGTGGCGCGTAATTTCTTCAATATCCATTACATCCCCTTCATCCATCATTTCTTTACGGATACGGTTGATAATTAATTTCGGTGGCTCAATATCACGTTGTTCTAAAATACCTACGATTCGATCCGCATCTCGAATAGCTGAAATTTCTGGTGTCGTAATAATAATCGCTTCATCCGCTGCAACAATTGAGTTTTCAAAACCTTGCTCAATACCAGCAGGCGAATCAATTAAAATATAGTCATAAAACTCTTGTAGTTTCTCGACAATTTCAGATACTTGCTCAGGTGTAACCGCGTATTTATCTGCATGTTGAGCTGCGGGCAGTAAGAATAATAAATCATCAAAGCGTTTGTCCTTAATTAACGCTTGGTGCAATTTTGCACGCCCTTCTACCACATCTACAATATCATAGATAATACGATTTTCTAATCCGAGTACGACATCAAGGTTTCTCAAACCGATATCCATATCGATCAAACAAACTTTCTTTCCTTGAAGAGCCAGTGCTGTACCAATATTAGCTGTAGAAGTTGTTTTACCAACCCCACCTTTTCCTGATGTAATTACAATTGTTTTTGCCATTCTTCAAATCCTCCTAAATCTTTCGCAAAATCTGGGCGAATCTGCGCAAGCTGTTCAATCTCAGCAAATTCAAGCACGTGTAGATCATTTACATAGACGATTTGTGGCAATGTGCTATTCTTAATCTTACTTTCATCGTCTTCCATATCGATAAATTCGACATGTTCACTAATTCGAACTTGACCATTATGCATAAATGGAGCAATGATAATCGTACTTTCATCTCCATCCGCACCAGCATGAATTGTCCCATGAACATGACCAACCACAATAATACTTCCAGATGAACGAACAACAGCGCCAGGGCGCACATCTCCGAATAGAATAATATCGCGTTCACTTTGAATAATTTGACCATTTCGAATATTTTTAACAAGCATTAATGGTGATGTTTCATTATGCCATTGGTCTGCTAATTCGATTTCAACAACTTTTTGAGTGAAATTTTTAATCGTAAAATTCGTATTTTCAGTTATTTTATCCGATAAATTTTCTTTCACTTTATCAGATAATAAACGATTACCTGAATCAATTGTTAATTCGAACGATTGATCTTTTTTACGATCATTTTGTAAATGTTCAAATAACTCTTCTAAATCTTCATGGATTTCATTAAAACTTGATTCTTCATTTAACAATAAATAATAACCTTCATTGGTTCCTTTTAAAGTTATATGTTTTTCCAACTCAGTCACCTACCTAATCTCTAGTTCATCTAGCAAGTTTACGATGATTCGATGAATAAAATAACTGAACACTAACATTACAAGGCCATTAAAAAGTAGTGTTGCACTTAATCGGGATACGATAAATGTCTGAAAGGCCATCGAGGTAATCCCTAGTATTCGCATAATTCCGTAAACCAGTAATTCTGCAGCTGTAAGTCCTAATATGGACACCAAAGTATAAGAAAGAATATTTGGATTTAGTGCATGTTTTAAAGCTGTTGTAATTAAAATGATTGTAATAAAAGCGGCTAAATACACACCTAAAAAACCAACATAATAAGCATCCATAATGAAGGCTATCAACGTTGCATTAATGTACATCGTGCTCTGTTCATAATGAAATGACAGAATCATAACCACTAAAAAAACAAGTCTTGGGACAATAAGTCCTATTTCAGTATTTAATTGCTGTGTCAATAAACTTGCGAAAAAACCATCCAACAACAAAGCCGTAAACATAAGAAAGAAAGGTAAGAGTATTTGTTTCCATTTATTCACTATTTATCCTACTCACTTTCTTCATCTGTTGTGAAATTAGGGGTCTCAGCTAATCGATTAATAATCGTAACAAACTGAATATCTTTAAAATCAGTAGCCGGTTCAATAAACACACGCTGTCCTAATCCGTGACCATCCATCGAAATTTCAGCAACGGTACCAACTAATAATCCTTTAGGAACAACGCCACCTAATCCTGAAGTTAAAACTTCTTTGCCCACTTCAATTTCTGTTTCAGAAGTAACTTGCCCCATAATCAATTGATTGCGTTCCGTATCGTAACCAGTTAATACCCCGAAAATCGTTTCATCTTCTTGGATAATTTGAGTACTAGTCAATACAGATGCCGGCTCTGCAGTCGATAATAACGTTACTTTTGAACTTGTTGGATTGACTTCAGCGACTCGCCCAATTAATCCATTATTAGACATGACAGACATTCCACGCTCCAAACCATCACTACTACCACGGTCAATAATGACATGATCAATCCAGCCATCTGGATTTCGTGAAATAACCGTTCCAGTAATTGTCGTGTAGTCTGATAATGTTGAGCGTAATTCTAATTCAGATTTAAGCTGAGCATTTTCTTCTTTTAAAACCGATAGTTCAACTTGTGCTTCTGCTAAACTATCGATTTTTGCTTTCAAACGTTTATTTTCATTAAACGTGTCTTCTAAATGATTAATATCTGAGAATAAGTTATTTATAGCATTTGCAGGTTTTGAGAACACTCTCGCCATCACCGCAGTCACATCACTAGTGAGCTGTTGGATATAAGGCGGCGTTCCAAAGTTACTAAATGAAAACCACAAAAGACCAATAAACAAAATAAAACTGACTAATAAAGTGATGAGTTTTTTATTATTCAAAAATTGTTTCAACCTCTCACTCCTTAAACGCTTTTCATTTCAGTCCTCAATCAAAGACTGATTTTATTAATTTCTTTTACGTAATACATCCATTTGTGATAATGCGATACCTGTACCTAACGCCACACAATTTAATGGGTCATTAGCCACAAATACAGGAACATCAACTGCATCTGAGATAGCTTCTGTTAAACCATTTAATAAAGCTCCTCCACCTGTTAAGACAATTCCACGATCAATTACGTCTGCTGAAATCTCTGGTGGTGTTTCTTCAAGTGTTTCTTTTACGATCGTAATAATGTTAGCGACTACTTCTTTAATCGCTTCATGAATTTCAACTGCATCAATTGAAATTGTTTGTGGTAGACCCGTAACTAAGTCACGTCCGCGAATATCTGCGCTACCTAATTCTTTTGCTCCTTCTAAAGAAGCAGAACCTAATTCACGCTTCACTAATTCAGCAGAACGCTCTCCAATTAATAAGTTAAACTTGTTACGAATATGAGAAATGATTGCTTCATCCATCGCATCTCCAGCTGATCGACTCATTCGACCTGAAACAATTCCACCTAATGAAATCGTCGCTACATCTGTTGTTCCCCCACCAATGTCTACTACCATACTACCTGTAGGTTCATTAACTGGTAAGTCAGCACCAATTGCTGCTGCAAAAGGTTCTTCAATTAAGAAAGCTTCACGAGCACCAGCTAACATAGCTGCATCAATAACTGCTCTCTTTTCAACTTCAGTTCCGCCACCTGGTACACAGATAACTACAGAAGGTTTTGAACCAAAACGACTGCTAACTTTGTTGATAAAATATTCCATCATTGCTGCTGTTGTATCGAAATCAGCAATTACACCATTTTTCATCGGACGAGTTGCGATAATACTTCCCGGTGTACGTCCAATCATATTTTTAGCTTCTGCTCCAACAGCGACAACATCTCCTGAATCCTTTTCCATCGCTACAACTGAAGGTTCACCAATAACAATTCCTTTGCCTTCAACATATACGTTTGTGTTCGCCGTTCCTAAATCAATACCAATTCGTTTCTTTCCAAATAACGAAAATACCATGAGTAATTTCTCCTTTTTAATCAAATCACATTTTAGTCATGTGATTCATCTTCTACATTTATAGCATTCATTTCAGTCAATTCATGTTAAAAAGCTGAAAAATTTATTTTAAAGCAAAATATTTTTATCTCTTATAAAGTTTACAGTTAACTAAGATTTCATCAAGAATTTTGCCTATTGTTTATTGTACCTGTTTCCGAGAGTTTTTGCATTAAGAATATGGAAAAAACAAGATTAAATAATGTATGGTTCATCTATAAAAAAAATAAAACCGAGGGACAATTGTGCCTCCTCGGTCTTTTACTTGTAAAATTAATTTACAGTTAGTAATATCAAGTTTAACTTACGCTTTAACAACGTTAGCAGCTTGTGGTCCACGGTCGCCTTCTTCGATATCGAAAGTAACTGTTTGTCCTTCTTCTAATGTTTTGAATCCTTCATCTTGGATAGCTGAGAAGTGTACGAATACATCGTCTGCACCTTCACGTTCGATAAATCCAAAACCTTTTTCTGCGTTAA
>CAZTXI010000125.1:0-4382 GCA_964617265.1 uncultured Carnobacteriaceae bacterium
CTGATGGATATAATTTCTGCTTTCATCTGGCTTTCCTCCCTTATTTCATGCTTGTGCTCTTATTTTAAAGTTTTGGGTGAAATCTTGCAACGAATTCAAAACTCCAACATACTTAAGTAAAAATAAATCACTTCAAAATTCAATTATGTTATAATTTCCCTAGCTATAAATTTATTCAAGATTGATGATTTCAATAACGAAAGGTGTTTGGACCATGGACATTACAAACGTCGCTTTATCAAAAGCAACCATACAAACCAATCATTTACTCAATAATATTCAAGCTTTTAAAAACCTTTTAGCGAAGGACACAAAACTGATGGCCGTAGTCAAGGCTGATGCGTATAGTCATGGCGCAGTTTCTTTATCCCGTGAAATGGAAGCCCACCGTGCAGCCGATTATTTTGGTGTAGCGCAATTGAGTGAGGCTCTTGCTTTAAGAGAGGCTGGGATTGAGACGCCCATTTTAATCTTTAATGCGGTACGCCCACAAGAAATCGAGTATGCCGTTGAACAAGAGATAACAATGACCGTATTTACATCTGAATTGGCCTCTTTAATTGTTCAGCATGCAGAAAGATTAGAGAAAGAAGCTACTGTACATATCAAAATTGATACGGGTATGGCACGATTAGGTGTGACGACATTTGAAGAAGCTTACGCTATTTATCAAAGATTACAGTCTGATTTTGTTTCGGTAGAAGGTATTTTCACACACTTTGCGGATGCAAAAGAAGACAGCCCTGAAAATTATACGCATGAACAATTCAGTCGTTTCAAACATATACTCGATCAGTTTGAGACAAAAGATATTACGTTTGATTTACGACACAGTTGCAATACTGCAGGAACCATTAATTTTCCTGATTACCATTTAGATATGGTCCGTGTTGGTTTAGGTTTATATGGCTTAAACCCGAGTGTGAATAATCAAGATAAAATTAAGCTCACACCCATTCAAACCGTTGAAACAACTGTTACTTTCGTGAAAGATTTTCCGGCAGGTGAAAGTGTTGGGTACGGTCGGACATACGTTTCTAAAGAACCGATTCGAATCGCAACTGTTGCGATTGGTTATGCCGATGGTGTAGCTAAATCTTTATCAAATAAAGGATTCTTCACTTATAAAGGACAACGCGTGCCAATTTTAGGAGAAGTCTGCATGGATCAAATTATGCTAGACGTTTCAGCAGTACCTGATATTCAAATTGGAGAGTTAGTTAGTTATTTTGGTAATCCTGCAGATGGAAATATCCAAATTACTGAAGTGGCCAAAACCGCTATAGCCTCTCAATACGATTTACTATGCCGCATGGGCTCTCGCGTGAAACGTGTTTATATAGAAGGTGAGGTTTAGCATGGTCGATAACAAAAAGAAAAAATCAAAGAATATTTTGCCATGGGTTTTATTAATTGTAATCTCTATAATTACAGGGGTTATATTGGCTATTTTCTTTCCAGATATTTCACTTGATATTGGATTTTACGATATTCCTTTATTAGCCATAGCCTTTTTGTTCAGTTTTCCGCTCCATATTATTTTGCATGAAGTGGGACACTTAATCGGTGGCTTGTTATCGGGTTATAATTTTATCATGTTTCGTTTGTTTAATACGGTCTGGATTAAAACAGATTCCGGAATCTCTAAACGAAAACAAGTTGTACAAGGAATTGCCGGCCAAGCATTAATGACACCACCTGAAGGAGTCGATTCACCGCCATTCCTACTCTATCATTCAAGTGGACTGATTATGAATTTATTAACAGGAATCTTATTCATGATTATTGCAAGTATCGTGGACAATAAGACACTCAGCTTAATTCTGTATGCTATAGCTGTGGCTGCTATTTTACTGTTTATCACAAACTTGGTTCCAATGAAACCAAATGATGGATACAATATTGTAGAGCAGCTGAAAAACCCAGAAGCTACAGAAGAATTCACACACATTTTAAAACTTTATGCTGAAATGGTTAAAGGTACTCCTTTTGTCAAATTAACGGAATCGATTGATGTAGAGTCCATTGAATCGATTGAAAATCCGAATAATGTGACGCTACTTACCGCTAAAGCAGCTGCTTATTTTGAGCAATTTGAGTTTGAATCAGCTCGAAATATCTATGCTCAATTATGGAATCAACGTGATTTATTGCTTGAGCCCCATAAACCAGAAGTTTTCCAAAATTATTTATTTAGTTTATTAATGACTGAGCCGGAACATGAGGATGTAGCCCGGGTTAAAGAAACAAAAGTCTACAAAAATTATAGTCAATTAAAATTAGCCGATGGTTTGAAAATTAAAGCAACTGAAGCCCTTTATATTGATCATAATGTAGATTTAGCACAAGATTTACTGATAGAAGGTAGACCACTTATCAATAAGGCGCCAACGATTGCCGAAGAAAATTTAGAACATCGACTTTATAATTTCTTAGAATCTGAAATTGCTCGATTAGCCGATTCAAATTAACGATGTAATATACTCCTGCCATTTTTGGTAGGAGTTTTTGTTTGGATAATTGGCATGGCTGGGGTTTCATTTCACAAAAAGAGGTTTTTGGGGTTTAAAAAAAGACTTGAGAAAGTTGCTCTCAAGTCTTTTGATTCCAATCTATTTTGGATGCTTGTAATTAATACATTCCTGCACTTGGATCTGGCATAGCTGGTGCTTCTGGTTCTGGAATTGTAGCAACTGCTGCTTCTGTTGTAAGAAGTAGTGCAGATACCGATGAAGCGTTTTGTAGTGCTGAACGCGTAACTTTCTTCGGATCAATAATTCCCGAATCAATCATGTTGACTAGCTCGCCTGTTGCTGCGTTGAATCCAATTCCTGGTTCGCTATTTTTTAGACGTTCAATAATTACACTTCCGTCTACTCCAGCGTTTAGAGCAATTTGACGTACAGGTTCTTCTAATGCTCGAAGAATAATATTCACACCTGTTTGTTCGTCGCCTTCTAATTCGATTGCTTCTAATTTGCTTAAGATGTTGATGTAAGCTGTTCCTCCACCTGAAACAATTCCTTCTTCAACTGCTGCACGTGAAGCGTTTAGAGCATCTTCAATACGTAATTTACGTTCTTTGATTTCAGTTTCTGTTGCGGCTCCAACTGAAATAACCGCTACTCCACCTGCTAATTTTGCGATACGCTCTTGTAATTTTTCTTTGTCAAAGCTTGATTCTGTGTCTTCAGCTTGTGAGCGTAATAAGCTAACTCGTTGCTCAATTAATTCTTTTTGTCCGCCACCTTCAACAATCACTGTGTCATCTTTTGTTACAGTAACACGGCTTGACGTACCTAATTGGTCAATTGTTGCGTCGCTTAATTGTAGACCTAAGTCTTCTGTAATTACTGTTCCACCTGTTAAGATCGCAATATCTTCTAACATACCTTTACGACGGTCACCAAATCCTGGTGCTTTAACAGCTGTCACATTTAATGTTCCACGGATTTTGTTTAACACTAATGTTGGTAATGCTTCTCCTTCAATATCATCCGCGATAATTAATAGCGGACGGTTAGATTGCATCACACCTTCTAATAATGGAAGAATATCTTGGACATTTGAAATTTTTTGGTCTGTAATAAAGATGTATGGATTCTCTAATTCAGCAACCATTTTTTCGTTGTCTGTAACCATGTACTGAGATAAGTAACCACGGTCAAATTGCATACCTTCTACTACATCTAATGATGTTGTTATACTTTGAGATTCTTCAATTGTAATAACACCATCGCTACCTACACGCTCCATAGCGTCAGCAATGATTTTACCAACCTCTGTATCTCCAGATGAAATAGCGGCAATCTGTTCGATTGATTCACTGCTATCTACTTTTGTAGAAATTTCTTCTAAAGCTTTAACAGCTACTTCTGTTGCTTTCTCAATTCCACGACGAAGTCCGACTGGATTTGCGCCTGCAACAACGTTTTTCATTCCTTCTTGAACGATTGCTTGTGTTAAAACAGTCGCTGTAGTTGTTCCGTCACCAGCAATATCATTTGTCTTGCTTGCTACTTCTACAACCAATTGTGCACCCATGTTTTCAAAATGATCATCTAATTCGATTTCTTGGGCAATTGTTACCCCATCATTTGTAATTTGTGGTGCCCCATAAGCTTTATCTAGTAATACGTTACGCCCTTTTGGACCTAATGTTACTTTAACCGTATCTGCTAATTTATTTACACCAGCGATTAACGCTTGACGTGCATCTGCAGAATGTTTAATTTCTTTAGCCATTATTTCAACAAACTCCTTTTTTATTTAGTAATTGAATAAACGTAGAAATTATTTTTCTACAATTGCAATAATCTCTGTATCTTTAATTACTAGGTATTCATTACCTTCGTGTTTAATTTCAGTGCCTGCATATTGTT
>CAZTXI010000126.1:0-4378 GCA_964617265.1 uncultured Carnobacteriaceae bacterium
GATGATTAAAAATATGAAAAGTAAATTAGTTATATTCACTAACTCTTACTTCACCTAGAATGATAACGCATTCTGAAAGCGGTGTCAATATAAAAAGTGAATATTTTTATTTTATTGATTCTTTTTTATACTCAAAAGTATCAATAAATGATGTTGCTTAAGTCTTTACGCCCTTTTAAAATAAATTTATTTTTACACGAAGAACAGATATATTTCTCAACATTAAAACGTCGTTTCCTGAAAATAGTACTATTACAGCCTGAACATTCATATTCCCATCGTGAAATATAGTCTTGTTTTCTTTCAATCGAGGGTGTGAAACGCAATCCGTTAACTTCAGCCATTAATTGTTTAAAATCTTGATCGCTATGTTTATACCCTCGACCTTCGATATGTAAATGGTAGTGACACAATTCGTGTTTGATAATGCCTTCTATAATTTCTTGATTAAATTGTTCAAAAACTTTTGGATTGAAATCTAGATTATGTGTCTTTAAATGATAACGGCCACCTGTTGTACGCAAGCGTTTATTAAAATACGCCCGATGTTGAAAGGGTTTATTAAAATAGTCAATTGAAATTCGTTCTACTAGCTCTTGTAATTTTCTTTCTTCCATTTCTATCACCTGTGTTTTTCTTTCAACTTTTAAATCATTTCTCAACTTCACTTAATAATTGCTCAGCTGTAATACCATATAACTTCGCAACAGCAATTAAGTTAGAAGTGCTTGGTTCCGATTCGCCACGTTCCCATTTAGAAACAGCTTGTCGACTGACACCCAATGTTTCAGCCACAAATTCTTGTGTCATTTTAGCTTTTACCCGATGCTCTCTCAATACTTCACTCAATGACAGTCTTATTTCTCTGGTTTCTTTTCTTTGGTCTTCCGTACGTAAATATTTTAGCAGTGCACGAAATAGAAGAACCACTAATGAAACGGTAACTACAACTCGAATAACAAAAATTATTAAAAATATTGTACTCATATTCAAAACCTCCATATTTGATGATTAAACGATACTAAATTGCAGCAGTTGCGACCAGCATCTATTCAGCAATTCTTAGTTGCATCCTGGTTGCACCGGTATTTTGACCTGATTTTTTAAACATTATTTTCAAATATAGTATAAATAAAAAAAGAAGTGCCTAACCAGAGACACTTCTTCTACTATTTGATTATTGTTTTCCACCAAGCATCGATAGACCGATTCGACCTCTTTGTTTGTCGACTGAATCAACCCATACTGTCACAATGTCTCCAACTGCCACAACATCTTTAGGATGTTTAACAAAGTTTTGACTTAATTTTGAAATGTGGACTAGACCATCTTGGCCAACTCCGATATCAACGAATGCACCAAAATCAACTACATTTCGAACGCTTCCTTCTAATTCCATACCCTCTGTTAAATCTTCAAGCGATAAGACATCGGTTCTTAATAATGGTGCTGCCATATCGTCACGCATGTCACGCCCTGGAGCAGTTAATGCTTTCATGATATCTTGATAGGTTTCTTTTCCAAGCTCTACTTCATCACGTACAGCTTTATTATCAATTGATCCGATTTTTTCACGTACGGCTTCTGTTCCTAATTCTTCTTTTTCTATTCCGATAATTTGAAGAATTTGTTCGGCCGCTTTATATGTTTCAGGGTGAATTCCAGTGTTATCAAACAATTCATCCCCATCTACTATTCTCAAGAAACCAGCTGATTGTTCAAATGCTTTTGGTCCTAAACGCTTAACCTTGTTTAATTGTTTACGGTTTGTAAATAGCCCATTTTCTTCACGGTATTCAACAATGTTTTGCGCCGTTGTTTTAGTTAATCCTGAAATGTGTCTCAATAGCGTAGCACTTGCTGTATTCAAGTTTACACCAACTTGGTTTACAGCCGTTTCAACGACAAAGTCTAATTGCTCTGTTAATTTCTTTTGTGAAACGTCATGCTGATATTGCCCTACACCAATAGATTGTGGATCAATTTTAACAAGCTCTGCTAACGGATCTTGTAAACGGCGCGCAATACTTACAGCACTTCGCTCTTCTACTTCTAAATCCGGAAATTCACGACGGGCTTCTGCACTTGCAGAATACACTGAAGCACCGGCTTCGTTGACAATAACATATGCTACTTTTTTATCTAAATCTCTTAAGGTGTCTGCAACAAATTGTTCTGACTCACGACTAGCTGTTCCATTTCCAATTGCAATTGTATCGATATCATATTGGTTTATAAAATCGATTAATTCTTTAGTGGCTGCTTCTCGTTTAGCTACAGATGCTGGTTTGTGTGGATAAATAACTTTTATTCCTAACAGTTTTCCAGTTTCATCAACTGCTGCAAGTTTACACCCTGTACGATAAGCCGGGTCAAATCCCAGTATTTTTTGACCTTTTAATGGAGCTTGTAAAAGTAAATTACGTAAGTTTTCACCAAATACTTTAATCGCTTGGTCTTCTGCATCTTCTGTTAATGTATTTCTTATTTCACGCTCAATAGCTGGTTGAATGAAACGTTTATAAGCATCTTCATTGGCAGTCTGAATCATATGAATGGCTCCTGAAATAGCCAACTCAGGAATCGTTTGCTCAAATAAATAATCGAGTACTTTTGTTTCATCAACGACAACTTTAACCGTTAAAACATTCTCTTTTTCCCCACGGTTGATCGCCAAAGTTTGATGCGATACTAGTTTATTTAGAGGACGATCATATTCGTAGTACATTTGGTAAACGCCTTTTTCATCCGCTGCTTCATCTTTCACTACAACATCGATTTTCCCTTGATTCATTGTAAAATGACGAATCCATTTACGGAAATCAGCATTATCAGAAGTTCTTTCCGCTAAAATTTCATGTGCGCCAGCTAAAACATCTTCGATTGATTCTAATTCCTCTTCTGGATTTAAATACTTCGAAGCCTCTTCATTAATATCGTCTTCTGGAAAAGTTAAGAGCCAATCTGCTAGTGGTTCTAAACCTTTTTCTTTTGCGATAGTAGCTAGAGTACGACGTTTTTTACGATAAGGTAAATATAAATCCTCTAGTCGTTGAAGCTGTGTAGTCTTTTTAATTTCAACAGCAAGCTCTTCTGTTAATTCACCTTGTTCTTCAATTGAATGTAATACTTCTTCTTTTCGTTTTTCTAAATTCGTTAAATATTGATTTCGTTCTTCAATTTCACGAATAGCTACTTCGTCTAAGGAGCCTGTCGCTTCTTTACGATAACGTGCAATAAAGGGCACAGTATTACCATCCGTTAAAAGATTTAATACAACTTCAATTTGTTTTTTCGAATAATTCGAAAGTTCTTTCGTTAATAAATCTCGTACGCGTTGTTCTGTTTGATCCATTTCTTTCACTTCTGCCATGTCTATTCTCCTACTTTTCCATTTACAATTTTACTTATAAAATAATCACTTTGGTTAAACTGAGTAATGTTGAATGATATCTGTTTTTGAAAGAACTACACCATGTAATTTCCCGCCATAAACTGCTCCACCATCGATTCCGTATAAGCCATCTCCACTTTGCCATATTTCCCAACCGGAGCCATCAGAATGTAATGTCGAAGTCACTGTATGCCCAAAAAATATTTTTTTATTGGTAGTATTAGGCTGGTCGTAAAATCCTTCCCGAATCCATACAAAATCTCTCTTTGAGGAATCTTGCCAATGTTCTTGTTGCATATCAACTCCTGCATGCACAAAAAGATAATCTCCCCATTCATAATAAAGAGGTAATGATTTTAACATTGGAAGCAACCATGGATACTTTTCTTTTATCTCAGCAACCATATCAAGAAGGTCTTCTCCTTTGGTTTCACGATTTAATAATGCATCGACCGTCTTTTCTCCCCCATTCATATAATACTGGGTAAGAGCAATCTCAGGGTATTCTAAAAAGTTTTCCAACATTTCATCATGATTACCCTTGATGACAATCGCATCATGAGTATTCATTAAATCATAAGCTAACTCAAGAGTTGCTTTAGAATTTTCCCCTCGATCAGCTAGATCACCTAAAAAGATTAATTGTTCTTCATTTGGATTCCAATACGTTAATATTTTTTCCATCATTGTTATTTGTCCATGAACATCACCAACGACAAATACTTTTTCCTTTTCCATTAGCCGATTCCTCCTTTCTGCTATTTCTTTTCCTATTTTATCACAGATTTGAATTAGATTAAAAACAGAGACAAACATAATCCGAAAATTAAAAAGAGCCATGATTTTACTCATCGCTCAAGAATCATTTAAATGATTTAGTTAACACTGCTTTTGGTAGTCAGTTGGTGTCATTTGATAGATTTCTTTAAATACGGTACTGAAATACTGTACACTATTGAATCCTGTCATAATAGCGATGTCTGT
>CAZTXI010000127.1:0-4339 GCA_964617265.1 uncultured Carnobacteriaceae bacterium
CGGGTATTATGATCTCGGCATCGCACAACCCTGCTGAAGATAATGGAATCAAATTTTTTGGAGCAGATGGTTTTAAACTATCTGACGAACAAGAAGCTGAAATTGAAGAACTAGTGAATGCTGAAGAAGATAATCTACCTCGCCCAAGTGCTGAAGGTATTGGTACTTCTGAAGAATATAAAGAAAGTGTTTTAAAATATATCCAATATTTAAAACAAACAATGAATAGTGATTTATCTGGTTTACGTGTTGTACTAGATGCAGCACATGGTGCGACAAGCCCAATCGTTAATCGTTTATTCGCAGATTTAGACACAGACTTTTTCGTAATCGGGGATTCACCTGATGGCTTAAATATTAACGATGGTGTAGGAAGTACGCATCCTGAGTTATTAGCTGAAACGGTTCTTGAAAAAGAAGCGGATTTAGGTTTAGCATTTGATGGAGACGGGGATCGTCTAATTGCAGTGGATGAAAAAGGTCAAATTATTGATGGAGATAAAATCTTATTTATCATCGGGAAATATCTAAATGATCATGGTCAGCTTAAAAACTCAACAATCGTTTCTACAGTGATGAGTAACATAGGATTCTACCATGCAACAGAAGCAGAGGGCATTGAGTCTGTTAAAACAGGTGTTGGAGACCGTTTTGTAGTAGAAGAAATGCGTAAAAATGGCTTTAACTTAGGTGGAGAGCAATCAGGTCATATTGTATTCTTAGACCACTCAACTACAGGTGATGGATTGTTATCTGGAATTCATTTAATGCAAGTCATGAAAGAAACAGGTCTGTCATTATCTGAATTAGCATCGAAGGTTAAAACTTATCCGCAAGAATTAATTAACGTGCGCGTAACGGATAAAGAAGCTGTTATGGAGCATCCACGTGTGCAAGCAGTTATTGCAGAAGTAGAGGCTGAAATGGCTGGTGATGGTCGAGTATTAGTCCGTGCAAGTGGTACGGAACAATTACTACGTGTTATGACCGAAGCTGCCACTCAAGAAAAAGTAACGGAATATTGTACAAGAATTGCAGATGTTGTCCGCGAAGAATTTGGCACAGAAGCCTAGAAGAGGGATAATATGAATCCATCAAGCAGAAATTTAGATTCGCCATCCGATATTAAAAGCTCGGCACGCGCTCTTTTAAAAGGGCGCTGGACCGAGGCGGTATTAACGGCGATTATTCCAACGATTTTTGGTATTCTATTTTACTATAATACCAGGGATGGTCACTCGAACAGTATGATTTTTGAATTATTACAAGGCTTATTGATTACAGGGATGACTTTTGGTTTTATGAATTTAGCTAGAAACCAACAGTATATTTTAAGACCCTTTCATGAAATAGCTTCACCTTTTCAGAGAGAGTATTTTAAAAATTTATTGTTTATAAAATTATGGAAATACTTATTCATCTCGTTGTGGACGTTGCTCTTTATTATTCCAGGTATAGTAAAGTCTTATAGTTACTCACAAGCTGAATTACTATATAAAGATTATGTCGACGCAACTGGTGAACAACCGGATGCCCGTATGATGATCCAAGAAAGTATGCGGATAATGGATGGGTATAAAGGTGCGTTGTTCTTGCTAGACCTTAGTTTTTTAGGATGGCATATATTAGATGCAATAACATCTGGTGTTTTAGGTTTATGGCTAACCCCTTATACAACAATGAGCCGCGTTATTTTTTATGAAAGCTTAACAGCTAATCGTTATGCAACAGATAATTTTCAAACAAATAATATGGATACTATTCAACCGAATGGCCAGGATGAAATCGGTAAAGAACCCGATGATTTTAGAGACTTTGATGATTTTTAATCACATATAAATAAATCGCAATGAAGAGAATGGCTTATCCCACTCTTTCATTGCGATTTTTTTGTAAGTAAATAATAGGCTGTGTACAGCTGTTAGGGCTAGAAAACAAAAAACAACCCAAACATAATGTCTGAGTTGTTTTAATCGAGTTGAATTAAGCAATTTTTGAATATTTCCAGTACAATTATCTTATGAAAGATTAATCGCGACGACGGCCTCCGCCACCGAAGAGTAAGAATAATCTTAAGACGTTTAAGAATGCTCCAATTGCAGCTGCAACATATGTTAGGGCTGCAGCACGTAGAACTTTTCGTGCACCGTCTAACTCTTCACCCGATAAAATTTGTTCTGCTTCCAATATGGATAAGGCTCTGTTTGATGCATTAAACTCAACAGGTAAGGTAATCAATTGGAAGATAAATGTAAATGAGAACAATAATAATCCAAGATTAATTAAAAACTGTCCTGAATCGACTCCAATAAATAAACCAAGCATTAACAGCGGAAATGCAGCTGTTTGCCCAATCTGAGTGACAGGAACTAAGAATGAACGGAGACGTAAAAATAAGTAGTTGTCACGGTCTTGAAGAGCATGACCCGCCTCGTGTGCAGCGACTCCAATAGCCGCAACAGATGTTGAATCATTTGTCGCATCGGATAACCGTAAAACTTTACTGCGCGGATCATAGTGATCTGTTAAGTTACCACGGACGCGTTCAATTTCAACATGCTCTAAATTAGCATAGTTTAAAATATAGCGAGTAATTTCAGAAGCATCATAGTTCAATTTTGAATGCACTTGGCTATATCGGTTAAATGTACTATTAACATAAGCTGAAGCTAAACCTGATAAGGCTAAACCGATAATAACTAATATATACGTAGGATCAAAATAAAATGGGAAAAACATAACTTATTAACCTCCTTCACAGATTTGTAAGCATTAAGTTAGATTCGATTTCCTAATTTAATCTTATTATAGCATAGACCTGTGAATAGAAAGTGAAAGAAGTTTGAAATTAAAGACCATTAAAAAATAGAAAAGGTGAAAAAATGGAAAGATTAGATCATTTATACCAAAATTTTGAAGCTGTTTTTGGACACAAAGGAGAAGCACTCTATTTTTCACCTGGCCGTGTCAATTTAATCGGTGAACATACAGATTACAACGGTGGAAAAGTGTTTCCTTGCGCCATTTCAATGGGAACCTATGGGGTTATTTCATCAAGAGAAGATCAAGTTGTTCAGGTTTATTCTGAGAACTTTTCTGAAATAGGAACCCGTGTGTTTTCGCTAACGGATATACAAGCTAATAACCAACAAGATTGGACAAAATATGTACAAGGCATGTTATTTTATATTCAGAACTTAACGGGTGAAATGCCTCATGGATTTAATCTATATATTTATGGGACCATTCCAAATGGTGCTTCGTTGTCTTCTTCTGCTTCTTTAGAAGTATTAGTGGGAACAATTGTGAATGATTTATTTCAGTTGGATTTAAGTAGAGAAGAAATAGCGAAATTAGGTATGCGAGTGGAAAATGAATTTTTAAATTTAAGTTCCGGAATAATGGATCAATTTATTATTGCACATGGGCAAAAGAATCACGCCTTATTACTCGATACGGATACGCTAGAATATGAACAAGTCCCGTTCGATTTAGATGGATATGAATTAGTTATTATGAATTCCTTAAAACAGCGTGAATTAGTGGATTCAGCATACAATGAAAGACAGCAAGAATGCCAAACAGCGCTGAAAATGCTGCAACAAGTTGTGGATATTAACCATTTAGGTGAACTGACGGATTCCGAATTTGAACAGTATAAATATGCGATAACTGATCCAACTGCAGCTAGAAGAGCGAAGCATGCCGTAACAGAGAATCAGCGAACAATACAAGCCGTTCAAGCATTAAAGGATAACCAATTAGACCTTTTTGGAAAGTTGATGAACGAATCGCATATTTCTTTACATGAAGATTATGAAGTAACGGTTCCTGAAACAGATTTACTCGTTCGCAGTGCTTGGGATCAAGATGGAGTAGTGGGTGCCCGCATGACTGGTGGTGGATTCGGTGGATGTTGTATTGCTATTGTTGAATCGAATGCCGTCACTGATTTCATCAACAAGGTAAAGCAAGATTTTCACCAACAATTCGATTATGAACCTGAATTTTATCTAGCTGAGACAGCAGATTGTGCTAAAAAAATAAGGAATGAATAATGGAGGATGAATATGAAAATAGATGCTTTAATAACGAGTTTTATTGAAAAAAGTATGGAGTTAGGGGACATTCATCCGATTGACCAAATTTATAGCACAAATAAATTATTAGCTTTGTTAACCAAAGAAGATTTTACCGTCACAGCGGATGCATCATTAAACTCGAAAACTCGATTAGAAGTATTGGATTTATTGGTAGATTCGGCTGTTGAAATTGGCCAAATCGACGATTTAATGTCGTCTAAAGATATTTTGTCCGCTCAAATAATGGATTTGATTAC
>CAZTXI010000128.1:0-4335 GCA_964617265.1 uncultured Carnobacteriaceae bacterium
AGTTCTTGCTCGGTAGCAAGTGTTTCAAATAAATACAGAACGTGTCCCAATTAATGAAACACTTGCTACCGAGCAAGAACTCATTGCACAAAAAGAAGGTTTGGACGCTCAACTCGCAACCTTGAATCGTCAAGAAGCTGAGTTAGAAGCTGGACGAAATCAATTAACAGATGGAATCAATCAGATTACAGATGGGATTCAACAAATCGATGAAGGCCTTATCCAAGCCAATGCTGGTTTTGATGAAATCAACGCTGCTCGTGCAACTCTGGCAAGTGAAGCTGAAACAGCTGAAGCCGATTTAGCGGATGCCGAAGCTGAACTGAACGAAGGTGAAGCCGAATATGCCGATGGACTTCAAACATTCGAAAGCGAAAAAGAAACGGCTTTAGAAGAACTAGCCGATGCCCGTGCAGACTTAGAAGAAGCTGAACAAGATTTAGCTGATTTACCCAATCCCGAGTATTTTGCAACTCGCCGTTCAGGTGATAGTTCATATATCGAATACAAGGATAATACGGACCGCTTAGCCATTATCGCAGCAGTCTTTCCCGTCTTTTTCTTTTTAATAGCCATTTTCATTTCATTCACAACCATGACAAGAATGGTTGATGAAGAACGTGAATTTATCGGAATTATGAAAGCTCTTGGTTATGCAAATAGTCAGATTGTAACAAAATTTATAACATACTCTGCCCTTGCGACAACATTCGGTGTCATGTTAGGACTCGCCGCTGGTTACACACTGATTCCAATACTGATTTTCTTTGCGTACGGATCGATGTATAACTTACCATCGGTACACCTGCAACAATATACACTGTATACCGTTATAGCAACAGTGGCTGCTTTTGCTTCAACTGTGGGAGCAAGTATGTTAGCTGTTAAAAATTCATTGAGAAGTAATGCAGCTTCGTTGCTGCAACCCAAAGCACCTAAAAAAGGAACCCATATCTGGCTAGAGAAAATTCCATTTATTTGGAAACGACTTAGCTTTAATTACAAAATTACATTCCGAAATGTTTTCCGATACAAATCGCGCATGTTTATGACTATTTTTGGTATCGCAGGAAGCACTGGGCTAGTTTTAACAGGATTTGGAATATCCGACTCTATCTCAAGTATTCCAGATACGCAATATACCGAGCTAAACCATTTCCAAGCATATGTCGCGTTAAATAATACAGCAAGTCAAAATGCCATTGAGCGATATGTTGAACGAGTTGATGATTTTGATGAAATTGACGACTCCATTCTAACGTTCCAAGAAGCAGTATCCATTGAAAAACAAGGTGTAAACGGTCAAGAAGGAACAATCTTTGTCCCAATGGAAGAAGAACGTTTGGCCGAATTTGTAACGTTAAGGCATTTTGAAACGGGTGAACCATATACACTAGATGATTCAGGTGCCTATATCACACAAAAATTAGCTCATTTATTTGACGTAGAAGTTGGCGACACAATGCCAATCCTAAACAGCGATGACGAAGAATGGACGATTCAAGTTGCAGGAATTGTCGAAAATTATGTCGGCCATACCTTATACATGAGTCCTAATTATTTCAAAGAAATATCTGGGCAAAACAACATCGAACCAAGTTTACAACTGGTGAAATTCGATACCGAAACAGTTGACCAAGGTGAAATCGGTCGAAAACTAATCGACGAAGATGAAGTAGCCGGCATCACGTATTCCACAGAAGTCTATGATGCATTCTCGGATACATTAAACAGTTTAGACTTGATTACACAAATCTTAGTTGTAGCAGCAGCGGCATTAGCGTTTATCGTTTTATATAATTTGACGAATATTAATGTCTCTGAGCGTGAACGTGAATTATCAACAATTAAAGTACTTGGGTTCCATGATTTCGAAGTAACCATGTATATTTACCGTGAAAATATTATCTTAACTTTCTTAGGTATATTCTTCGGTTGCTTGTTTGGAACAATTTTACAACGATTCATTATGACAACGATGGAAGTGGATCAACTTGTATTTGGAAAAGTCATCCATATGAGTAGTTATCTTTACTCCATTCTACTCACTATATTGTTCACATTAATTGTAATGGTTGTTATTCACCATCAACTAAAACGAATTGATATGGTTGAAGCACTTAAAGCAAATGATTAAACAAAAAAACAGGGATCGAGCGCTAAATGCTCTTCCCTGTTTTTTAAGCTTTATTTTACAATGTTTTGTGGGTTACCGGCGATAAATTTCTCCACATTATCAAATGCGATATGTGCTCGTGTAACCATAGACTCATCCGTTAAATAAGCAACATGTGGTGTTAGTACAGCATTCTTTGCATGTAATAATGGATAGTCGGCAGGAATCGGTGGTTCCATATCAAAGACATCAATACCTGCTCCAGCAATTTTTCCGTCATTTAATAATTCGGCCAAGGCATCATTATCAATAATCGGACCGCGTGCTGCATTAATCAGTACCGCCGATTCTTTCATTAAGGCTAATTTTTCACGTGACAACGTGTTTTTGGTTTCATCATTTAAAGGTAGGTGTAATGAAACAATATCACTTTGCTTCATCAATTCATCTAATGAAACATAGTGTATGCCTAAATCAATTGCTTCTTGTCTTTCACTTCGGTTGTAACCAATTAATTTCGCACCAAAAGCTTTAAATAACTTCGCAGTTTCTAAACCGATACTACCTGTTCCAATAATTCCAACTGTTTTACCACGAATTTCATTCCCTTGGTACAAGACAACATCTTCACCTTGCTGAATCGAATGATTCCCAAAGCTAATACGGCGGTAAACATCTAAAGTTAAACCAATAACTAATTCGGCTACTGCAGTGTTTGAATAGCCAGCCGCGTTGGCGATTTTAACGTCTTGCTCTTTAGCAGCTGCTTGATCGACATGATCAACACCCGTGAAAGCTACATTAATTAATTTTAAATTTTCAGCATTTTGAAAGGCTTCTTTAGGATAAGGATTGTTTGCAATTATAACAATGTCTGCATCTTCACTGCGTTTTGCAAGTTCAGCAGCATCCGTTGTTTTTTCATTATAATAAACAAATTCATGCCCCGCTTCTTTTAATGGAGCAGCTAACTCCTCAATTAACGTATCTGGTACGCGTAATGGTTCAAGTAACTTAATAATCATGTTTAGTCTCCTTTTTGAAATGATTTCTCACTTAGTATAACAAATTTTAATCAATTCTCATCTTTCTGTGATTGATTCCGCAAAATGATTCTTTAACACTAGACTTCAAAAAGATAAGCACAGTAGATTTACTACTATTTTAATTTAGTAGTATATTTACCTTTTGAATTTACTACTATTTTGATTTAGTAGTATATTATTTTTTGGATATACTACTATTTCATTTTAGTAGTATTTTTACCTTTTGGATTTACTACTATTTTGATTTAGTAGTATTTTTTACTGATTTCATCTTTTGATTAATCTATCCTGACGAAAAACATACACGAAAAAAGAGTGCGGCTTTTTGGCCACACTCTTTACTATTAATATGATTAGGCTTCTGCGGCTTTTTTATCACGAACACTTTTCAGTGCCGGTGCCCAGTAAGACAATTGATAGAGCATTTGTTCTAAAGCTGTCTTTTGTGCATCACTTGGATTGAACCCTTCTTTATTCCAATCATGGAATAGAGACAATGCAGGTTGTGTACGAACGTGAGCAATTTGGAACTCCGATAAGATTGTACGTAATTGTTCTGCTGAACGCACACCACCTGCTGAACCGTAACTGACAATCCCCGCAGCTTTGTCGTTTAATTCGTTATACACGTAATCTAATGCATTTTTCAATGCTGATGGAATACCATGGTTATATTCGGGAGTGATAAAGATATAGCCATCTAACTCAGTCATTTTAGCTGCCCAAGGTGCTTGTTGCTCTTTAGCTGCTAAATCGGATGTGTAAGCTGGTGATGCCGCTTCGTTGAATAACGGTAGTGGATAATCAAGTAAGTCAACTAGCTCAAAATCGAATTCTGGTAAGTAGCCTTTGGCAATATCCAATACCCAATTTGCAACCGACTCGTTATTACGACCCTCACGAATACTTCCTAAAACAATACCTATTTTCATTTATAAATTCCTCCTAAATATTTTTACCTTTTCAGTATAGCAAGATATAAATATTATGCAATTATTCCGACTTCGAGGTAATTTTTCGAGGATCTTTTCATGAATAAGCATAAACCACCGAAATAAAACTATTCGGTGGTCCTTAATGTTATTTTATTAGAATTGATCACGTGCATCTCTTAATGCTTTAAACTGTTCAAGCGAGTCTGCTCGTAAAAATAAATTAATTTCTTTTTCTCTA
>CAZTXI010000129.1:0-4209 GCA_964617265.1 uncultured Carnobacteriaceae bacterium
TAATGCAAAAAGAATTTAGAAGCTAAAAAAAGACTATCAAAGGACAGTCTTTTAAATCTTACCACTCGCGCGGTGTGTAATTTAATTCGTCAAATAATTCGCGTTTTTCTTTTTTAGATAAGTAACGCCATTGACCAGGTGGTAAATTTCCAAGGTGAATATTCATCACACGGTGTCTTTGTAGACGGACAACCTCGTAGCCAAAAACCTCACACATACGACGTATTTGCCGATTTAAACCTTGTGTTAACGTAATATTGAATTCATATTTAGAAAGTTTTTCCACTTTACAAGGATCGGTTGTTGTTCCTAAAATACGAACACCACTAGCCATGCCTTCTAAGAATTCATCCGTTATAGGACGATCCACTGCAACAATATATTCTTTTTCATGTTTATGTTCTGGACGTAAAATCTCATTTACAATATCTCCATCGTTCGTCATTAAAATTAAACCATCAGACTCTTTATCTAAGCGTCCAATATTAAATACACGGAATGGCTGTTGAACTAAATCGGTTAAGTTTCCTTGAACATTTTTTTCAGTAGTACTCGTAATACCAATCGGTTTGTTTAAAGCAATATATACATTATTCTGAGCGATATATAATTGATTACCATTCACTCGAACGTCGTCACCAGGCTCGATTCGCATCCCTATTTTAGCCTTCTTGCCATTTACAATGACTTTACCTTCTTCAATTAAGCGGTCGGCACCTCGTCTAGAAGTTTTACCGGCATCACTTATAAATTTATTTATGCGCATGAAGCACTTCCTTTATAATTTCTGTAATTTAACTATACGTTAAAATCAAGGTTTTACAAGGTTATTTCAGCTAAAAAACTAAAAAACCCTCAAAGATTGAGGGTTTGAATAATCTATTCATCGTCTAGTTCAGTTACAGTTCTAATTTTTTTAGCATTATGGTTGTCGAGTAAATTCATCGCGATGGTTGTTAGTAGACCGATGACAGCTGCATCATCAGCAAGTCCAAGTGGTCCCATAATATCTGGTAAGGCATCAATAGGAAATATTGTATAAGCGACAGCTAAACCGACAATACCTTTAATATAAGTTGGCGTTTCTTTTGAAAATAGGGCACGGATGAATTTACTTAGGTTCATTTTAGAAAATTTTGACTGTGATTTTTTCATTCGAATCATCCTTTCTCGGCTATTATTATAACAAACATCAAAATGCTCGTTATCCGTCTTAAGAATGAGATTCAGCCTATTTTTGAGAAGAATAAATGCATAAAAGGCTTTATTTCAAGGCATTTAATGTTATAATCTGAAGTGACGTGCATTTACACTAATTTAGCAAGGGGATTTAAACATGTATAAAAACAAGGGGAAGAAACTCTATACGCAATGGTGGTTCTGGGGAGGACTTATTTTCTTAGCGTTTAGTGTTTACTTTATTATTAATATTGACCAATTTTTATCTAGTAAGTTCGATTCTCAAAATGAAATCCATGCATATACTCGTGAAATTGGATCTGGAACACGCTCTGCATTTACAGAAGTAACAGGGTTAGTTGACAAAAATGATGATGATAACATTTCACCGACTGTAACGGTTCAAAACAGTACGAATGCTATCACTCAAACAGTTTCCACAGATCCACACAGTATTAGTTATATTTCACTCGGTTCTTTAAACGACTCTGTAAAAGCTTTATCTGTTGATGGAGCAGAGCCTACACGTGACGCAATTCGTGCGGGTGACTATACGCTGGTTCGTGAATTCAGTATGGTTTATGGAAAAGAACTAAGCGATGTTGCTCAAGATTTCTGGAACTTTATGTTCTCAGCTCAAGCGCAAGTATTAGTAGAAGAACTCGGATTTGTGGCTGTTGATGCGAATGCCCCAGAATATGAAGCATCTGGTTTATCGGGTTCAATTATGATTGTAGGTTCAACATCTGTTGAACCAGTTGTTCAGCTGTTTTCAGAAGAATACCGTAAGTATAATCCAGATGTAACGATTGATATTACAGCTCCTGGGTCAGGTGCTGGTATCACAACGGCTATTGATGGAAGTGCAGACCTTGGTATGACTTCTCGTGCGACAACACCTGAAGAGGACGAGTTGTTAATCGATGCCCAACCAATTGCAATTGATGGGATTGTTATGATTGTAAATAATCAAAACCCATTAGGAGAAATCAGTTCCCTAGAAATCAGACGAATATTTGTATCAGATTACGAAACGAATATTACATGGGACCATATTCTTAACTAAATCGAAGTGAGGAAATCAGACAGCAGATTTCCTCGCTTTTTTATTTTGGCGAATATCAAAAGAATAGTAGTCTTATAATCAGCGTTTTCAGCTGCATGTATAAATAAAATGGACCTGTTACCATTGTTACAGCAACATAACAATGATTAAATCATTAAGTTATATTTGTAAACATAATTGACTTTCTGTATATATTTATTTATCATAGGTACTAAGAAATATATCGGTTACATTTTAAAAAGTTTCTTTAGCAATATACATTTCGGAGAATGTGGAACTTTACCTACTCATTAAGATGTGATGCGTAAATCTTTTGAAAAGGAGAATTTGAGATGATCAAATTGTACATTTCACCAAGTTGTACTTCCTGCAGAAAGGCTAAGGCATGGTTAGAGGAACACGAATTGGCTTTTGAAGAACAGAATATCTATCATGAGCCACTGACTAAGGAAGAGATTAAAGAAATCCTGATGTTAACAGACGAAGGTACCGAGGAAATTATTTCTTATCGGTCAGAGGCATACAAAAACTTAGACGTTAATTTTGACGAGTTATCGATGAGAGAATTATTGGACTTATTTATTGAGGAACCAAGCTTAATTCGTCGTCCTATTATTATGGATGACCGTCGACTACAAATCGGATTTAACGATGAAGAGATTCGTATGTTCTTACCAAGAGAAATTCGCGAAGTCGGACTAGTCGAGATTCATAAACAATTAGCAGCTGAATCAGCTTAACAATTTCTGTAGAAAGTAAAAACTAAAGAGCAAGATAGAGGCAAACGCTTCTATCTTGCTCTTTTTGGGTATTTCAGAACTATATAATCGTATCTTGTAATGTAAAAAAGTGAAAGGTTAAATTATTATGCTCACTCCAATTGAATAGCTATCTAGTCTTAAAGCAAGATAGTATATTTACTATGGGAAAAGTCTATTAATATTAGATTGATAGGTTTTTACTAACTCTGAAAACACTTAAAGTTTTATCATTCGCACTGTTTATTAGGAATGGTATAATAAATTTATATACTATACTGAGAGGAGCACCTTGTATGATTGTTGATTATATGTTTAAGTTGGATCTCGTCGTCACATTAGTCTCGCTGTTTACCATCATTGTGTTGTGGTTACTCAATCTTACAATCCCTCAAGTGCTCATTGGGATTTTTATTGTCAGCTTGGTTTTACTATTTTTCACCTTATTTTTACAGAAATACTATGAAGCGAGACAACGCGAATAAATCAGTAAAATCACATTGATAAAAAACGATTAAATAAAGGAGTGAGCGGATGAAGATTCATCCTATTCAAGCATTTTCAGATAATTACATTTGGGTTATCGAAAAGAATAACGAAGCAGTTGTGGTTGATCCGGGAGAAGGCCCTCAAGTAATGGATTATCTAGCAGATCAAAACTTAGAACTGAAGGCCATTCTACTAACTCATAATCATGATGATCATATTGGTGGTGTGCTAGAAATTTTTGAAGAATACCCAGATATCGCTATTTTTGGCCCGAATGAAACAGAACCCTTAGTGAATCATCCCGTAAAAGAGGGTGACACCTTTCAATTATTTGGTGAAACTGTAAAAGTATTTCTCACAGCTGGGCATACGGAAGGTCACATTAGTTACTTAATGGGTGAAAATCTATTTTGTGGGGATGCTCTATTTTCAGGTGGCTGTGGTCGTGTGTTTACAGGTGACTACCAAGCCCAATTCGAAGCATTGCAATTGTTTAAACAATTAGAAGATACAACTCGAGTATATGCAGCACATGAATATACCGAAACAAATTTAAATTTCGCTTTAACAGTTGAACCAAATAATACCACAATCCAAACCGCTCTTTCTGAAATTAAAAACCTTAGAGCAAACGACCAACCTTCTTTGCCATCAACAATCGGTAGAGAAAAAGAAATTAATTTATTTTTACGAGCAGACTCGCTTGAACAGTTTAAA
>CAZTXI010000130.1:0-4165 GCA_964617265.1 uncultured Carnobacteriaceae bacterium
ATAAATTTTGGCACGACAAATCCAATCCTGTGCCACAATTACAATTTCTGGCACGGCCAATCCAATCCGGAAACTTACAAGGTACGCGGAATAAATCAGTTAACCTCTCCTTAGTCTATTTCACCAAAATTTATAATAACAATCAGCACTAATCGTGTAAATCATGGTGATATATTTGAAAAAATCCGATATATTCCCTATACTTAAATTGAGTAAATGATAACGTTTACAAAAAAGAAAGGAGGAGTTTTGATGGAGACATTAAGTCGCTCGGTTACAGCTGTTTGTTTAGAACGAGAAGAAGCTGTTAGTGAGATTCAAAGGCTACACAATCAAGGTTATCGTCAATCTGAAATTAGCGTATACAGTAATTCGCAGCGAGCAAAAACTCTAGAACGATTAATGGGGATTGAAATTGAAAACCTACAAGTCCATGATATCGGAGAACATCAAAGTTGGTGGGAGTCTTTCAAAACGGGCTTTCTTTCAGGAAGTGAATCGGATGATTTCACTCAATCAGAAACAGTGTCCACATTAACTTCTCTAAATAATGATTCATTCTCAAAACCACTAGATTGTTTAAATCATTATGAAAAAGAATTGGCAGAGGGGAAATTAGTAATCGTTGTGGATAACTACGGATCACACGCCTATATATAGCATGAAATAAACCTACTCAAAGCATTCCATCTGAATTAAGATGGGTGCTTTTTTCTTTTATCGTCATTGTGATATACTATACTATAACTTATAGAAATCAGGTGACGTTATGAAGTTAATCTTATTATTCGGACCCCAAGCCGTGGGTAAAATGACAATCGGTGAACATATTTCAGAAAAATTGGGGCTTCCTTTACTCCATAACCACGTCACCCTTGATGTGATATGGCCTTATATTGGCTGGAATAAGAAAACATTTGAATTATCTGACCAACTTCGATTAGGAATGTTTGATTATATTTCAACAGAGCCCGATCATCAAGGCTTAATTTTCACCTTTGTGTGGGCATTTAATCAAGAAGGCGACTGGGAATTTGTCGAGAAAATCAAAGCAATATTTAACCAGGCGCATCAAGAACTCTATTTTATTGAATTGGCTGCGAGCTTAGATGAACGCTTGCGACGAAATGAAACGGAGAATCGCTTACAGAAAAAGCCTTCAAAGCGCGACATCGCCTATTCAAATAATGAATTGCTGACCGCCGCTGAGAACCACCGCCTGAATTCATTACCGGGTGAAATAAAAGAACCGAATTATTTAAAATTAGACATTACAGACTTATCCCCAGAAGACTCAAGCCAACAGATTGTGCAGTGGATAAGTGATATTGAAAACAGAAAAGGATAATGTAAAATGACTGAAAGAGACCGAATGTTATCGGGTAAAATGTTTACCTCAATGGGCGATGGAGAGTTAAGCCAGCTATCTCATAATAACCGCACCTTGATGCAGAAATTTAATCGCTCAAAACGAGAAGAATATGGCTTAAGAGATCAAATAATGCGAAAAGTTTTTGGCTCAGTTGGTGAAAACTCAATGGTTGAGCAACCCGTTTATATTGATTACGGAGCTCACATTCATGTCGGAGACAATTTTTACGCGAACTTTGATTGCATTTTTATGGATGTAGGTGAAATTAGAATCGGAAATGATGTCATGATTGGACCACGAGTAAGTTTACTGACGGCCAGTCATCCTGTTGGAGCAAAAGCCCGTCGAAGTGGTTTAGAATATGCATTGCCGATTACGATTGAAGATGATGTCTGGATTGGCGGCAACACGACTATCCTACCGGGAGTAACCATCGGCAAGGAGTCTATTATTGGAGCTGGGTCTGTTGTTACAGGCGATATTCCTCCAGGAGTTATGGCTGCTGGGAACCCATGTCGAGTTCTTCGAAAATTGACGATAGATGATGACATCTATTGGGACGAGAAAGTCCAAGAATACTACAATGAAAAAGAACTCGATTTTTAATACTATATTAAAGCACTCGTAATAGTTGGGTGCTTTTTCTATTTTTACATGGATGGAATTGTAAACGCTTTTCTTATAAGGTATATTAATAAGTGTATACATAAAAAAGGAGGGCTAGCGGATGAAAAATAACGAATTAATATCAGAACTATTACTCAATCTATTTCGAACACTACTGTATTGGTCGGGTTATTGTCTACTACTACTTATTCTATTGGAATATGGACAAAGTCTATTTTTTATGATGGAAATGTATGATGTATTTGCGACTATCAGTTATTTATTACCGAATATTGTATCGTCTCTAATCATCGCGATATTCATCATGTCATTTCAGAATGTGAGAGTACTCAAAAAGTATAAAGAGCAGAATTAAGGAACTCATTTCACTAAGAAACTCTACCACTTCTTTTAGGTCGTTTTTTTGTTATTCTCATCCATATTCTACTCAAAATCATGTTATAATTTGAACAAGAAATGTAAAGGCGGTAGCAATATGATTACACTAGAAAACGAATATTTAACGATTACAGTGAATCCACTCGGCGCTGAGCTGACGTCGGTGGTGGACCGCGCGACCAACTATGAATTTATGTGGCAAGCCGATCCTGAATTCTGGGGCCGACATGCACCCGTTCTTTTTCCAATTGTTGGGCGTCTAAAAGATAACCAATACCAATATAATGGTGAAATATTTGAGATGACACAGCACGGTTTTGCTCGCGACGCTGAATTCGAAGTCGTTGAACAAACGGATAGTATGGCACTCTTTTGTCTAAAAAGTAGCGATAAAACAAAAGAAAACTATCCATTTGATTTTGAATTATACATACAATATACGCTAAACCGTAAAAATGTGGTCATAAAGTATAAGGTGATTAACCCTTCGACAACAGAGGAAATGTACTATGCGATTGGTGGGCACCCAGCATTCAACGTATCACAAAAAGAAACAGCAACCGGTGAGCTAGAGTTCGATCAAGTCACCGTTGAAATCAAACCCAATGTGGAGATTACCCATTTACCGCTAACGAAAGAAGGCCTAATTGCTGACTCAAAAGCAAACCTTCAAGTTCCTGGTGAAATGGCATTGACACACGAAACCTTCCATAACGATGCGTTAGTCTACAAGATTGATTCAGGTAAAGCAATCGAATTAAAAGACAAAGCCAATAACGTACAAATAAATGTCTTATCATCTAACTTACCATATGTAGGAATCTGGTCACCCTATCCAACGCGAGGTGGATTCGTCTGCATTGAGCCATGGGCAGGCATTGCCGATTCAGAAAACACAAACGGAAACTACAACGAAAAAATAGGCATCAATCACTTAGAACCAGCAGCCCATCAAACACACGAATACTGTGTGATGTTTATGAAAGACTAACATAATATAAATTAAACCACCTGCGTCAAATATCGCGGGTGGTTTCTATTTTTAAAATACAACTTAACTATGAATTTTTACTAAACTATTTCAATATCTTTATACTATCCCCTAGATGCTTCTTCCCAGGCAGAAATATAAGATAAATAATTAAACAAATATCGATTTTTTTCTTGGAGATCTTTTTTCGTGACTCCTCGTAACATAACATAATCTCTATATAACAACTCGCTGTTAGTTTCTTCTATGCCCAATATTTTTTCATGCAAGACGAAAATAGTTGGACTTTCAAAATAGGGTATATAGGACATGCTTTGTGTTCTTTTAAGTTCGTTATAGTAAAATTCACTTTTACTGTTCTCAACCACTTCATAGAAATGTAATTTTATTGGAGAATCATCATAGTTTTCATCATATTTAATATTTTGTTTTACTATTTCCAATTGAGAGGGATGTATTGTATTCAAGTCTATTTCTTTGATATCTACAAGATTTTTGAGAATATCTAAAGAGTCTCTCTTTTTTTCAACAACTATCAGTTTATCGTGATACCTTTCTAGTAACGAGTCTAAAGTATGCAATATAAAACAGCTCCTCTGTTATCTAAATATACCTTTGCTCATTTTAGCAGACTAAGAAAGCGTTGACAAAAAGGAGGTAGGTGATTATGTATATAATTTCAGGAACATTATATTTTTTTGTTCTTGGAAATGAATTACTAAGAACATTTAATTATAGCTACACCTGAATAATTCATACTTTTAAATATTGAGTTATTTTAGTCGTTATTTTTCAAT
>CAZTXI010000131.1:0-4112 GCA_964617265.1 uncultured Carnobacteriaceae bacterium
CTTCCGAATGTGTTTTAACTTTCGGGTTTTGGTTTAAGTAACGATGAATTTGTTTACGCTCATGTGCTGGCATTGGATCTAATTTCACCATTTTGTTTGTTTTGATTACTCGCTCAGCTGTACGGTTTGCTAAAGTTTCAACCGTACTCTTTCTTCTTTCACGGTATTTCTCTGCATCCGCTCGTACGTTAATTTTACTGTACGCTAATTGGTGAATGTGGTTTTGAGCTAATGTTTGTAAACCATTTAGAACTTTTCCGTGACGTCCGATAACTAAACCAGCATTTTCTGTTTCGATATCGTATTTTACGTTATTTTTTACACGACTTGTGTAAACTTCTACGTCTTCAATTCCCATCGCGAAAATAACTTCTTTCAAGTATTGGCGAACTTCTTCAACCGCTTCTTGATCTTTTTCGTAGATTTCTTCTTCAGTAAGCTCTGCTGCTTTTGTCTCGTCAAATGTATCATCATCGTCTTCTTCGTCAGCTGTGTAATCTGTATCTTCTACTTCACTTTGTGTAGCTTTTTTGTCGCCAACTAATTCAATTTCTGTTTGGTCACGACCTTGTAATTTTTCTTCTTTATCCATTTGAGACTCTTCATCAAGTGCTTTTTCTTTCACTGGATCTGTGTCTGAAACCTCTGCGTAGGCCGCTTTTTCTAATGCTTCTTTTTTAACAGCTGGCTTAGCTTTAGGTGCTTCTTTCTTGCGATCTAATTCTAATTCATTTGCTAAAAATTCATCGACAACGTTCGTTTTTACTTTTCTTTCAACTGTGACTACTGCATCTTTTTGACCAATTCCTAAGAAACCTTTTTTCCCAGGTTCTTCTACTTTAATAATCGCTTCATCTCGCGTGATTCCTAAAGCATTTAACCCTTTTTCAATTGCTTCTTCTTGCGTTGGTGCTTGTGCAACATATTTATTATTCACGAGTCTAATCCTCCATCCGATTGAACCGTTTATTTGTATATTTTAAACTAAAAAATTATTTTTTAACACTACGACCAGTTTTTCTTGCGCGATTTAGTGCTCTTTGTCTTCTTCGTTCTGCTTCTTCTTCTTCACGTGCTTTTTCTTCTAGTTTACGACGTTTCACAAAAGGATTGTTCGTCAACAATGTCATTAAAACACGTGTAGCGTTTGATGCCACAAAGTATAGAGCTAGTGAACTTGCTACTCTAAATGTAATGAAGAAAATCATGATCGGCATCATATATGTCATTGCTGCATTACTTTTCGCGTTCGGGTTACCATATTGCATCATCCAGCTATTTAATAACGTAAATGCTGCAGCTAATAATGGTAAAATGTAGATTGGGTCTGGCTGACCTAATTCTAACCATAAGAAATTACCAGATGCTAATTCAGGTGTACGAGTAACTGTTTGGTATAAAGCAATAAAAATTGGCATTTGAATCAATAGTGGTAAACAACCTGCTAAAGGATTTACACCAGCTTCATCTTGAAGCTTTTTCATTTCAGTTTGTAACTTTTCTTGTGTCGCTTCATCACGTGCTGAATATTTCTCACGTAAAGCTTCCATTTGCGGTTGAATCTCTTGCGTTTTTTCCATTGATTTTTGTTGGTAGTTCGTTAATGGTAGCAATAAAATTTGTCCTAATGACGTGAAGACAATAATCGCGATTCCATAACTTCCACCTAGTAAATCTGAAAGCCATAAAATAAAACGAGATAGGTTATAAATGATTAATCCATCCCAAAAGCCTTCACTTTCTGGTCCAATTGCATCTACACGGCCACAGGCACTTAAGAAAACAACAAATGCAACCAGTGCAAACATCAAGAGTGATTTTTTATTCTTTTTATAAAAATCTTTCACTTTCTTCTCTCCTAAATATAATTTATCTCACCAATCTAGTATACGATTTCAAAATTCAAGAATACGGTAGGCTATTTGAAAATTCCGGATAACGATAATACGTGAGACAAACTATTTTTTATTTCTGAAAATTCCATTTGTTTAACTGGATTTCGAGCAATCACAATAAAATCAAATTCTGGATCAATATTTTTTTCTTTGCTTAATTCCATTAAAGCATGTCTGATTCTTCTTTTAATTTTATTTCGTAATACGGCATTGCCTAGTTTAGTTCCTACAGAAATACCTACTCGAAAATGTTTCTGTTCTTTTTTAGGAAGCTTATAGACTACAAATTGACGATTTGCTTTTGATTCACCATTGTGAAATACGTTTTGAAAGTCTTTTTCGGACTTTACACGGTAAGCTTTTCGCACCTTGTCCTTCCCCCTCTAATGTTGTAAGTATTCTATAATGATAACTAAGAAAAAAAGCGACAATCACTCATAAAATGAGATCCTGTCGCTTTAATTATTTAAAACGAATTCTTCATAATTAATGAGTCAAACGTTTTACTTCGATGAAGTACTTAAATGTTTTCTACCTTTACGACGTCTGTTTTTTAAAACTCTACGTCCATTTTTAGTACTCATTCTTTTACGGAATCCGTGTACTTTTTTTCTTTTACGTTTTTTAGGGTTGTATGTTAATCCTTCTGACATGCTAAAACACCTCCTGAATTAATTAAGAAATCAATGTTAATTTTTATATTAAAGTTAATGCGAACATTAACATCTTGCGAACAGACTATACAATTTTATGAAAAAAACCTTGATTTGTCAATATAATTTAGAGTTTCATTCGCATTTTCATTGACCGTAAGCTATTTTACACAATTTTACAATAATAATCAATGCTATTCAGATGATTTTTTTCAATTCTAATCCATTTGTATGTATTTTTTTGAAAAAGATATCCACAATTTCACCAAAAAATCCTATAAATAGATTTCCACACATCTTAAAAAGTTTTCCACATGTCCTGTGAAGTGAAAAATGACTTTTGCACATTATCCACAAGAAAAAAGTAGTTTTTTTGACAATTCACACCCCTGTTTTAAAGTTATCCACTTATCCACAAAACCTGTTAACAAGTTTCTCAAACGTTGATATACCAATCTCCGGATTTGGTCTATTATCCACAAAATCCTGTTATTATCTTTTTTTAAAAATAACTTATCCACACTCCACATCCACCTGTTGATAACTAATAAACACCCTTTGAATTAATTTATACACATTTTAACTTATCTGTGGAAAACTATTTAAAAACGTGCTAACATATAAAGTGCTCATTATATTAGAGGGAGAGAAGCCATGTGTTAGAGAATCAAAATGAAATTTGGATTTTTCTAAAGAATAAATTCAAAGAAGATTTGTCAAAAGTTAGTTTCGATACATGGATTGATAGTGCACAAGTTCTTTCCGTATCCAACCAGTTAATTACGATAAAAGTTCCTACTACACTACATAAAGAGTATTGGGAAAATCATTTAACAACAAAGATTGTGGAATATATCTATGAATATGCTGGTCAAGAAATTGCACCACGCTTTGTTACGAAGGATGAACAGGATCAACAAGAAATAGAAGAAGTAGAAACCTCTAATGTTTCAAGTGCACAACGTATGAATAGCCAATCGAGTGAGTTAAATAGTAAATATACTTTCGATACGTTTGTTATCGGAAAAGGAAATCAGATGGCGCATGCAGCTGCGTTAGTTGTTTCAGAAGAACCTGGAACCATCTATAATCCACTATTTTTCTATGGGGGAGTTGGGTTAGGAAAAACTCACCTTATGCATGCGATTGGACATCAGTACTTAAGTCTCAATCCAGATAAAAATGTTAAATATGTTTCGAGTGAAACATTTGCGAATGACTTCATTAGTTCAATCCAAAATCGAAAGCAAGAAGAGTTTCGAAATAAGTATCGAACAGTCGACCTACTATTAGTAGATGATATTCAATTTTTTGCAGATAAAGAAGGAACCCAAGAAGAGTTCTTCCATACATTTAACGCACTATATGACGATCGAAAACAAATTGTGTTAACAAGTGATCGTCTACCAAATGAAATTCCTAAAATGCAAGAACGTTTAGTATCACGCTTCGCGTGGGGATTATCCGTTGATATTACACCCCCTGATTTAGAAACGCGTATCGCTATTTTACGAAAAAAGGCTGATGCTGAACGATTAGAATTACCAAATGATACATTAAGCTA
>CAZTXI010000132.1:0-4102 GCA_964617265.1 uncultured Carnobacteriaceae bacterium
CACAGTCTATTCAACAAAAAAAGAGCCGACACTCAGTCAGCTCTTATTTCAAAATTATTTAATTAGACAGCTTGGTGCCCTTTTTTCAGTAAATCATTCACCGTTTTAACTGGATTAAACGTACTCAATGGTACTTCTACAAAAATCGTATTCCAATTATGCATCGCACCATTCCATAATCCTGGGTGCTCTAATGCTTTTAGTGGACGTCCTTCATGCGTTTTACTGCTGATGAAATAACGATCCTCGTTCGCATAATCTAGTAAATTAAACTTTTCACCTTGATGGTCTTTTACAAAACAAACTAAATCAACAGGATTAAAAAATCCAGCTGTATTCAGTATATCGACCTGTTTAGGGTCGTTCATGTTAATTTCAGCTGTTTCACAAATCTGTAAATCGCAGTAATCGCCATTGTCTACGACATACGGCCCACCACCCGGCTCACCTTCATTTTTCACCACTCCACAAACTCGAAGTGGGCGGTTCAAGAATGCAAGCGCCATATCTTTCGTTAAATCTTTTTTCAATGTAATGCGTAGCGTCTCTGTAATGAAGCGCTCGATTTCACCCAAATCATAAGTATCCGCTAATAATGCTTTTACATGCGAATCCAACTCTTCTTTCACCTGAATACCAATTGCCGCAAGTAATTTTTTCGACTCCACAGTATCATCAACCTGGCTGCGGTGACAAACATTATCGATATTTTTAATGAAAATAATATCTTCTTGCATATCATTCAAGTTATCTAATAACGCACCATGACCACCCGGGCGATATAAAATTTCACCGTTCTCTAAGCGAAACGGCTCGTTCTCTAGATCAACCGCCATCGTATCCGTATGTGCTTTTTGGAAGGAATAAGAAATATTCACATGTTCTTTTTCCTCTTTAATTTTCGCTACATAGGCGTTAAAAGCATCCTCATGTTTTTCGCCAATTGTAAAATGAAGATTCACTTCTTCTCCATTCAAGTACTGCTCGCCTTCAAATATTTGCTCATCAATCGGCGTCGTGTTAAACCCATCATAACGATGAAATGTAATAAGCGCTTTGGGTGTGTCCCCATAAATCATTTCATGGTTCAACAAAGCCTTCGCAATCGTAATGCGGTCTGCCACATTCGAAAAATTCATCGCATCCATATCAACACGTTCTTTTAATTCATCATAAAATGCAAACGATTCTAAATGCTCAAAAAACTCGTCCACTTTTTCAGTCGTTTCGCCATTATCTACAAACGCATATAAATCCTGAAACATACGTGTAGCCGCTCCACTCGCCGGCACAAATTTCGCCATCGAGTATTCTCCGAAATCAGCCTCTGCATCCGTCAACTCGGTTAATTCCGTTCGCGATACAGCAGAAACAATATCAACATACTGTACACCTTTTTTAAACTTATCTAATGTTTGTTTCGATTCTTTGCTCCTCATTTCATCATCGTAAAATCTCACTTTCAATCATAACAAATTCCTAGCAAAAAATCGAATACAATTCTACTTTCAATAGTTTAGGCATTAGCTTAGACACGAACTTTCTGAGAATGTATAATCAAAACGGATACAAAAAGAAACAACGAAAGGAGCTTGCCTATCGTAAAATTCTGAAATCGTTCACAGGAAACCTTTTATTGACCATTCAAAATCATATACAAAGGAGAATACTATGTTCGAACAAACGAATCAGAAAAAATCATCCCCTATTTTACGAAAAGTTCTTTATACTGCAACAATAGCCGCACTCCTATTACCCAATATATTGCCAACAAGTATCGCATTCGCCGAAGATCAAGAACCCAAAGAACCTTCTGATGAAATAAAAACCGAAGAAGTTGCCCCTGAAGTAGAACCTGCACAAGTAACCGGAATCCATCCTGAAAATATAGTCTACCAAAATGGCAGATTATCCCTTATCAACCAAGAACCGGGTGAAAATATAGCTGTTGTCCTTCCAAACGGAACCTTACTATCAAAAACAGTCCCTTTTCACGGAACTTGGGAACCTCTCCAAAACTTAAATCGATATAAAATGTACCCCGGTGATGAACTCGAATTTTTCACCTATGATGGAACAGTTCGAAGTGAGTCGATTTTCTTAACCGTTCATGGTGAAGGAGAAACCCGTCCGGCTGATCAACAAGCTATAAAATATGGTTGGCAACAATTTTCATTTGTTCCAACTGCTGACTCAACTTATATTGGCTATAAAACAGAGCCGTTTTTTGAAGTAGAAATGACTTTCCCTAATGGTTATGTAGAAACACAAACAGCTAATACATTGGGACAAACTCGTTTCCAATTCCCAGAAGATTTCCAAGCCAAACCGGGTGAAGTATTTAGCGTAAGAATTTTTGACCGCAATGGCGAATTGCTTGATTTAACAAATTTAGACTTATTTAGACCTTTAACGACTCCTAATCAATCTGAAGTGAGAGTTTATGGTGACCCGATACCAGAACCCACTGTTTATCAAGTGATGATTGACCCTAACGGAGGCGAAATCAACGAAGATGCTCGGGTAACTGAAGTGGAGGCGGGAGCAGACTATACCGTCCCTTACACTTTCCAATCCGGATTACAAAGAGAAGGATATACATTAACAGGCTACCTCGTTGATGGAACATTACTTGATGCGAGTGGAAATGCCCAAACTGAATTAAGTCGTTACACCGGCACTTACACGCCTGAATCTGACGTAACCTTAACTGCAAATTGGGAAGTCACTAAAGGAACGTTCATCATACAAGATGCGATTCCAAACTTTATTACTGAAACGCGTTCGTTTGCGCTGACGGATGGTGAAAATACTTACCCACTCACTTCAAGTAGTTACACAAATAGCTACCGTGAATGGCGTGTCGAAAATGTGCCAAACGGTTCATATACCTTACTCGTTGATGGTGTACCATACACCGATGAATGGACTTTTGACAAGGTCGGTCATCCCGATACTCAATCGGACATCTCAATGAATGACGAAACAACGACTGTAGACCTTACATTTGAAGATGACAGTTCAACAACCTTTATCCGTTATCGACTAGGAGTAAATCGATACCCAATTGGTGTTGAAGTCCGTAATTTAGAGAATCAACGAACAGCGGATGTCGATATTACAATAGCCGATGAAAATGGTGTTGTTTTCGAAGGTGCTTATGACGAGTATCATTTATGGACGACAGCTGAAACACTCCTTCCAGGTCAATATACGATTACACTCCAAACACCTGAAGGAACAGTTGCCGAAATTAACGACACCGCTTCAAGTCAGGCAGCAGTCGCAACGGATGAAGAAAATGTCTTTACATTAGATGTTTCAACTGAAAATAAAGGCAGTCTTTCACGCGTATTTGGTGCATTCCGCTTAGTTGAAATCGAAGAACCTACTCCAGAAACAGATGCTGATCGTTATGAACCAGTCTTTGTTGATGAAATCATTCTCGACTTGAACCGCGGGAATGGTAAACTAAAAAATCCAAAAACATTTATTGAAAATATGAATGAATTACCTGGAAAAATAAAAGTTGAATACACAAACTTAAATCAGGTAGATTTATCCGGTCAAACAACCGAGACCCAGATTGTCGAAATTACCGTCACTTACCGCGATGGATCAACCGATGTTGCTGAAGTTCCATTAACGGTTATCCCGAAAGAAAAACCAACTAAACCAGGCAAGCCAAACCCTGGTACAATTATCGAAAAAATCGTTAAAACCGTTCAAACAATCATCCATATTATCGGTAGCCTATTTGGGCGTTGGTTTTAATTAGATTATTACCATACCGAGGCAAAATGATATTTATAAGGTAGTTGTTTGGAAAAATCTGCCAGTAACTCTAAAGAATGCGCACATTTTTCTGAACAATTACCTATTCAACAGACTTATAAGGTAATTGGTCGAAAAAATCTGCCGGTAACTTCAAAGAATGCGCACATTTTTTGAAGTAATTGGTCGTAAAGCCTACAAAATTATAGTTATCGTCAGCTGGACAAAAACTCCAATCTTTGTCCAGTTACCATCTCAAACTGGACAAAAAACTCAATTATTGTCCAGTTCAATAATCGTGGCACAAACACAGTGAATAACAATATTC
>CAZTXI010000133.1:0-4090 GCA_964617265.1 uncultured Carnobacteriaceae bacterium
TCAATTCTGCTTACTTAAAAATCGTAATCATCATCTTCCATTGCTTCTGATTCACCCATTAAATAACTGTTCCCTACTTGTGAAAAGAAGTCGTGATTTGACGACTCAGTTGATATACCATTCATAACGATTGGATTCACTTTTTCAGGTGTGCCTTCTGGGTAGATAGCTTCAAATCCTAGGTTTTGAAGAGCTTTATTTGCATTATAATGTACAAAAGTTATAACGTCTTTAGTCCATCCTACTTGAGCATAAACTTCCTCCGTAAATTTCTCTTCATTTTCCATTAAATCAAATAGTAAACTATACATCCAGTCTTTTAATTCATTTTGCTCAGACTCAGATAGTTCATTAAAACCTAATTGGAATTTATACCCTAAGTAAGTTCCGTGTACGGACTCATCTCGGATAATTAATTTGATGATCTCTGCAACGTTTTCTAGTTTGTTGTTACCAAGATACCATAATGGTGCGTAAAAGCCGCTATAAAATAAGAAGGACTCTAAAAATACACTAGCAACCTTTTTCTGTAAGGCAGTACCTGTCTGATAGACTTCGTTTATTTTTTTAGCCTTATATTGTATTGTCTCGTTTGTATTTCCCCATTCGAATATTTTATCGATTTCTTTTGATGTATTTAATGAAATGAATATTGTTGAATATGATTTTGCATGAACGGATTCCATAAATAATATATTATTTAAAATAGCTTCTTCATGTTGGGTACGAACATCTCCACGCATGACATTTGCGCCTTCTTCAGATTGGAGTGTGTCAAGAAGTGTTAAACCAACAAATGCTTTATTTACAACATCTCTCTCTGTTTCTGATAACATTCTCCAATCGTTTCGATCGTTACTGACTGGAATTCGAGTATCCAACCAAAATTGACTGGTTAACTTTTCCCATGTAGCTTTATCTAGCGCATCTTCGATTTGATTCCAATCGATTGACTTATAGTAAGCAACGGGATCATTGCTTTTTTTACCGTATAGAATTTGATTAAAATATTGTTTTGTCATTAGTAATCCCCTTAAATTTAATAATGTTTAACTCTGGCATTCATTTCTACTTGTTTTCCTCCAACTACTGGTCGCTTATTGGGATGTCCCAAGTAGCCACATAGTCTTCTGACGACATTCATGGTTTCTGGATCATAATTTTTACAGTTAGGACAAGTATAGCCTTGGTCTTTTATGAAACGAGACTCGCCTTCCCAGTTACATAAATTACAGCGGTCATTTGGTGTATTTACACCTGCATATATATTTCCAAAGTAATTAAAACCATCCCACAATGATTCCATACCCATTAAATTTTCGGATAAATTACTCTGTTCGATATAAAACATAAAACCGCCAGGAGTGTAATTATAATATTGTGCTTCAAATTTCATTTTTGAAACAGGATCAATGGCCTTATTACTAGGGTAATGAAATGAATTTTCATAATATATGTTTTCATTCACACCTTTGATTATGCCAAATCTCTCCCTATCGATATGTGCAAAACGATCGGCTAAACTTTCACTGGGTGTTGCATAGACAGAAGGTTTCGCCAAAAATTCATCATCGATTCTGGTTGCAAAATCATCTAAGTGTTTTACCATTCTAATTCCCAGATTATTATATTCAGAGACTAATTGCCAATCCTCATTACCAGTTAAAGCGATCATTGCATTATGAACACCTACATAGCCAATACTAATACTTGCTTGTTTATAGCGTTCCCCATCATAAAAATCACGCACTTTCTTTTTGCCAGTGGGGTCTCCTAATCCCCCTTGAGTATACATAATAGGCAATAAATCAATATCGGTATTCATAACAGAATTTTCTTTGATGTGAAGTCCTTTACGAACTAATTCAAGTGTATCGTCTAAAGAGCTAAAGAAAGCATTAATATTCCCTCTGGCTTGAAGAGCTAAATGTGGTAGATTAATCGATATAACTCCTAAATTGTTTCTACCTACATAAACTTCCTCTCCATCCTTATTTTCCCAATAATGTAAGAAACTTCTGCATCCCATCGCAGTTATGGGCTTCTTTGCCTTTTTAAGTTTTGCTAACTCATTTACATTAATTACATCAGGATAAATACGAGAAGCACTTGTTTTTATCGCTAATTTTTTGATGTCATAATTTGGATCGCCTTTTTTTAGGTTGATCCCTTCTTGTACAAAATATAAAATTTTCGGAAAAATTGCTGTTAGGTTATTCTTACCTAAACCAATATAACGTACTTTCAGATGTTGCTTTTGTATTTCTCTTTCAATCCAGCTTGTTCCTAATCCATAACTGACTGTACTGAAAGGTGTTTGAGCAGTAGTTGTAGTCATTGTGTTGATGTCATATTCAAATGCCTGCATGGCATCGTAGATATCTTTACTGGTTTTTCGCTTAGCGAAATGTTCTACTTTTATTTCATCCGTTATCACTTCTCGATATAAAGCTCGGTTTTTTTCGAGTGTCATTTCCCCATATGGAGAAAGTAATTGGTCCAATTCATGAACACTCACGCCGCCGTATTGTTCACCAGATATCGCTGAAATGAGAATCCCTAATATACTAACTGCCGTGCCAATAGACTTTGGGGGTTCCACTTTAGCATTACCTAATTGGACTCCATTCGCTAACATGTACTCAAAATCTGGAAGTGAACAATTCGGAATACCTTGATAGGGACTTCTGTCCAAATCATGTAAATGAATAACCCCTTTTATATGAGCTCTTTGAACATCTTCTGGATATTCTTTTAAACCTAGAACTTTAGAAACAGTTCCTGATAGTAAATCTCTTTGAGTCATAGCAGTTCGAGAGTCTTTATTTCCATTTTCGTTCATAATATTTTTATCTTTATAATTAAAGCGTTCGAGTTGCGTGTTTAAACAAGTTGCTTGGTCAATATTCTTTTGTTCACTTCTTTTAAGTTCTTCAAATGCTAATAATACAAGTGGATCTTCTGCAAGCTCGTTTTCAATAATTTCTAAGATTTTTGTAGACTCTATCTCTTTATATTGAGTGATTTCGTATTGGATATTTTTAATAATATTTTCTTTATTATTTTTTAAGTTGACTCCAAAAACTCTTTCGACACTATCTAAATTACTCAAGATTTTTCCAATATAAAATGGTGTTTTGCGACCATCCTTTTTAATCACGGTTGTCATTCTCTCAGGTCTCCTTTCGTTTGTATTCAATTGTCTTACCTTGTGCAATTGTTTTTTTTACATCGATCAATCTTTGATTTGAACTACCACGATAAACCTTAAGATTTGCTTCATTGCGTTCTTCATCAATATATTGACCGTCAATTAAAACATCAATATAATTTAGAAAAATTCTTCTAGGATCATCCTCATCCAATCCCATTAAGATTTCAATGATATAACCCGTATACGACCAAATATTTTTTTCAGGGTATTTAATTTTCAGGCTCTTTGCAATATTGACTAAATGAACCGCATTTTGAAAAGGCTCTCCTCCAACAAATGTGAGGCCATCTACAAAAGGTAGTGACAGTTTTTCAAATAATTGCTTTTCATGCTCCTTTGTAAAGGGTTCACCATACCCATCTTGTTGTGATAATTTATTAAAACAGTTAACACATCTAAATTGACACTTGCTGACGAAGAGGTTGACTCTTAAGCCATCTCCTTCAATTGTGGTTAATTCGGATTTTGTTGTATTAAATTCGCTTGACTGCTTAAAAAATACACTTGAAGCACTCATTCGAGAAATGACTTGTCTTCTAATATAAGAAGTATTTGGTGCAAGTTTTTCATAAATTTTCCAAGAAATTTGATACTCGGAAGTTTTTTCAATTGGATGTGGTGTTAATTTATCTGAAATCAAACAAATCACGCCCTTATTTTAAATAATACAACTCTCGCAGTTATTAACGCCTATCTCTCTCGTGTCATCTCCAGTATGCGTTCTTACGTAATAGATTGATTTAATACCTTTAGACCAAGCATAGTTTCGAAGTCTATTTAAGTCACGAGTTGTCATGTTTGGTGTTTTACCATCTTTCCATTCATATAATCCTTCCGGTATAACGGAGCGCATAAATAACGTTAAACTCATTCCTT
>CAZTXI010000134.1:0-4088 GCA_964617265.1 uncultured Carnobacteriaceae bacterium
CCGTTGCGGATGTAAAAGACACCGCTGAAGACACGAAAGATGACGTAAAAAATATTTAAAGTAAAATAAAACAGGGATAGAGTAAATAATACTCTTCCCTGTTTTTTGTTTTGTCTAATGTAAAAACAATTGAAACTGATGAATTCTGTGCCACAAATTTTTTGCGCCCCTTTACGACCAATTTGCTTAAAAAATGTGCCTAATAATTAAAGTTACCGGCAGATTTTTGCGAACAATTACCTTATAAACATGCTGAATAGGTAATTGGTCGAAAAAATGTGCGCATTAATCAAAGTTACCGGCAGATTTTTGCGAGCAGTTGCCTTTAAAATGCGGTGGCACAGGCTATATTATTTGGATTACTCTCCTCATACAAAAAAGCAGCCGAAAGGTTAGATTCTACTCTAATCTTTCGGCTGCTTTATGGTTTAATTTTTGATTGTTTCGTATGAACCTTGCTCAACATACACACTTAAAATTGCGATGTCGGCTGGGTTTACTCCACTGATTCGGCTTGCTTGCGCGATTGTTTGCGGTTGGATAACGCTTAGTCGATCCACTGCTTCTGTCGCTAAACCACTGATTTGTTTATAGTCGATATTTTCTGGAATCATTTTGTTTTCCATGCGTTTAACTTTATCAACTTGACGCTGAGCTTTGTTGATGTATCCTTCATATTTAATGTGGATTTCAACTTGCTCTTTTACTTCTTTTAGAATTTCTTCATCCGCTGGGTAAATCGCTGCTACATCATCGTAAGCAACGTATGGACGACGCATGAAGTCGTAAGCTAAGATACCATCTTTTAATTGTGGCTCGCCTTTTTCTTCTAAATAGTTTTCAACTTGAGTTGGTTTGATTCGAACCGTTTTTAGACGCTCTAATTCGCGAGCTGTTTGGTCACGTTTTTCGTTAAATTCTGCATAACGTTCTTCTGAAATTAATCCAAAATCGTAACCGTAATCTGTTAAGCGTAAATCGGCATTATCATGACGTAATAATAAACGGTATTCTGCACGAGATGTTAATAGACGGTAAGGTTCTGCTGTTCCTTTTGTTACTAAATCGTCTACCATTACACCCATGTATGCTTCGTTACGTTTCATAATAAATGGCTCTTTACCTTGGTTTTTAAGAGCTGCGTTAATTCCTGCGATTAAACCTTGTCCAGCAGCTTCCTCATAACCTGATGTCCCATTTGTTTGACCGGCTGTAAATAGTCCGTCAATCATTTTTGTTTCAAGTGTTAAACGTAATTGATGCGGTTTAACAACATCATATTCGATTGCATAACCTGTACGCATCATTTTCGCATTTTCTAAACCTTTTACCGAACGAACAACTTCCATTTGAACATCTTCTGGTAATGAAGTGTTTAGTCCTTGGACGTAAATTTCATCTGTGTCTGCACTCTCAGGCTCTAAGAAAATTTGATGACGGTTTTTGTCTGCGAAACGAACTACTTTATCTTCAATCGATGGGCAGTAACGAGCTCCAACTCCATCAATAATTCCTGTAAACATTGGTGCACGGTCAATATTATCTAATATAGTTTGGTGTGTATCCAAGTTTGTGTACGTTAGCCAGCATGAATATTGGTCTTCAACGGCCATATAGTTTTCGTCTGGTGTTTCAAAACTGAAATGGTTCGGTTCTGCATCTCCAGGTTGTTCTTCTGTAAAACTATAATCAATCGAGTCTTTGTGAATTCTTGGTGGTGTACCTGTTTTGAAACGATCAATTTCAAAACCTAATTCGCGTAAATTATCTTGTAATTTAATCGAAGGTAACGTATTTTCTGGTCCTGAAGAATATTTTAATTCTCCAATAATAATTTCACCTTTAGCTGCTGTACCGGTTGTTAATACAACGGATTTCGCACGGTAAATCGCTCCTGTGTTTGAAATAACACCTTGAATGACATTGTCTTCGACAACTAATTCCTCAACGATTCCTTGTTTAATGCTTAAGTTTTCAGTTTTCTCGAGTGTTTTTTTCATTTCAAGCGAATATAAATGTTTATCTGCTTGAGCTCTTAATGCACGAACAGCTGGTCCTTTTGCGGTATTTAGTAGACGCATTTGGATATATGTTTTATCAATATTGCGTCCCATTTCACCACCTAGGGCATCGATTTCACGAACAACGATTCCTTTTGCCGGTCCTCCAATTGATGGATTACATGGCATGAATGCTATTTTATCAAGGTTAATTGTGATAAGTAATGTGTTTTCTCCCATACGCGCTGCTGCTAGTGCGGCCTCTGCTCCTGCGTGACCTCCACCAACTACAATAACGTCATATGTTTCTGCTTCATAAGTTTGCATAGTTACCTCCTAATATTATTTTCCAAGACAGAATTGACTAAACAGTTGGGTAATGAGCTCGTCTTGAACCGATTCACCGGTTACTTCTCCGAGGGCATCCCAAGCTCTTGTTAAATCAATTTGTACTAAGTCGACTGGCATACCAAATTCGATGCCGTTAATGACTTCATCTAATGCATCGATTGATTGTTCTAATAATGAAATATGACGGATATTCGAGATATAGGTTGCATCTTTTTCGCCCGTTTTTCCTTCAAAGAACAAGTTTACAATTCGTTTTTCTACGTCTTCGATTCCATTGTTTTCAGCAACTGATACAGAAATAATACTTTGTGGATCAACTTTATTAAATAATTGTTCCACATCTAATTTCTGTTCCAGGTCCATTTTATTTAAAATAATAATTCGCTCTTTATTTTCAGTGAGGCGCATCATTTCAAAATCTTCTTCGGTCAATTTTTCACTTTGGTCAAATACAAGCAGAACAAGTTCTGCTTCTTCAATCGCTTTTTTACTGCGCGTAACGCCAATTTTTTCGACCAAGTCTTCTGTTTCCCGGATACCGGCTGTGTCAATTAATTTTAATGGCACACCTTTTACATTCACGAACTCTTCGATAACATCACGCGTTGTTCCAGCGATATTGGTTACAATTGCCTTCTCTTGTCGCGCAAATGCATTTAGCAAGCTTGATTTACCAACGTTTGGACGACCGATAATCGCTGTTGCCAGTCCATCACGCAAGATTTTACCTTGCTGCGCTGTTTCTAAAATTCGTTCAACTTGTGCTTTCACATCAGCTGCTTTTTCTTGCATTAAGTTCGATGTTAATTCTTCCACATCATCATATTCTGGGTAGTCGATGTTAACTTCCACTTGAGCCAATGTGTTCAGAATTTCTTGACGAATGCTTGAAATTAAGTTCGATAAGTTCCCATCTAATTGTGAAATGGCATTGTGCATCGCTGAATCTGTCTTCGCACGAATAACATCCATAACGGCTTCTGCTTGTGACAGATCAATACGTCCATTTAAGAATGCGCGCTTTGTGAATTCGCCCGGCTCCGCTAAACGAGCTCCTGCCGCTAAGACTGTTTGAAGAACTTTATTTGTCACTAATACACCACCATGGGTATTAATTTCAACAATATCTTCACGTGTATAGGTTTTTGGTGCTTTCATAATCGTCACCATAACCTCATCTATTTTTTCATCAGTTTTTGGATTAAATAAGTTTCCATAATGAATCGTGTGTGAAGGCTGATCAGATAGACGTTTATTTCCTTGCTTATAAACTTTCTCTGCAATTTCAAGCGCTTCGTCACCACTCAAACGAACAATTCCAATCCCACCTTCACCTGGTGGAGTTGAAATAGCTGCTATTGTATCAAATTCGATTGCCATTTTTTATCCTAACTCCTTTGCTTTCACTATGTTTGCTTGATTGTTAAATCGTTAAAAATACAAATAAAAAAAGCACTTTATTTTACCCAACTAAAAAACCAATCACCTCTTTAAGGTAATTTTTGGGTAAAAAAGTACTTTCACTACTCTTTTAAGTAATTATTATAATATTTTCTGATTGCGCATACCATTTTATAGAATATAATCCTACATTACAAGGGCTTTGTCTCGTTTTTTTGAAATATATTAGATATTTTTGAAATTGCGTTGAATAAAATTTCAAACTGGACAGAATTTATCTTTTTTGTCCAGTTTAGGATTGTTAACCGGACAAAGATAGACGATTTTGTCCAGTTT
>CAZTXI010000135.1:0-4020 GCA_964617265.1 uncultured Carnobacteriaceae bacterium
CGTGGGAATTACGTAATCATGATCAAGTAGTTGTTATGGAACAGACAAATTTTCGATATAGCGAACCAGAAGATTTTAAAATGGGTGTTCCACAATTTGCGACAATCGATGTTTCTTTTATTTCCCTTGAACTGATCTTACCGCCTTTAAGTTCTATTTTAGAAGAAAATGGTGAACTCGTTGCTTTAATTAAACCACAGTTTGAAGCAGCTCGCGATGAGATTGGTGAAGGTGGGATTGTTCGTGATCCGATAGTCTATGAACATGTATTAAAGGATGTACTTGGTTTTGCAGCGAAAAATTCATTTGCTTTAATTGACTTAACCGTTTCACCCATTACGGGAACAAAAGGAAATATTGAATTTTTAGGTTATTTCAAGAAGAATAGTGAGCCAACCTTAAACACGGAACAACTTATTCAATCTGTGCTAGAAGAAGTTTCCCACTTATAAGAACTCGAGAGGAGAAAAACAATGTTACTTGAATTACATATTCACGATTTTGCCATTATTGAAGACATTTCACTCGAATTTCATCATGGGATGACCGTATTGACTGGTGAAACAGGAGCGGGAAAGTCGATTATAATTGATGCTGTTGGTCTCCTTGCCGGTGGTAGGGGGTCTTCAGATTATGTACGTCACGGCTCGAAAAAGTGTGTTTTAGAAGGCCATTTTGAAATGCCTAAGAGTTCACGTTTAAAAACGTTATTTGAATCAGAAGAAATTGATTATGATTCAGAATTATTAATGATTCAAAGGGAAATATATGATAATGGACGTAGTGTTTGTCGAGTAAATGGCTCACTTGTCACCATTTCACTCTTAAAAGAAGTCGGCACTTATTTAATTGATATTCACGGACAAAATGAGCATCAAGAATTGATGGACAGTGAAAATCATATTCATTTGCTTGATTATTATGGTCAGGATACAATCGACTCTTTATTGGATAGTTATCAAAAAGACTATAAAGTTTATCGAGATACAGTTAAACGATTAAATGCTTGGCAAGATAAGGAACAAGAAACCGCTCAAAAAATTGATATTTTAAGATTTCAGACAGATGAAATTAGTGAAGCCAATCTAATAGCGGATGAAGAAGTCGAATTGGAAGAAGAAGAGAGACGTTTGGCTAATTATCAAACAATTATGACGGCGTTAACGACTAGCTATCAAGTATTACAGGAAGCCGAGCCAAATGCTTTGGAATCGATTGGTAAAGCGATGGATGCAATGGAAAATGTAGCCGAAGTCGATCAAAATCTTTCTACTATATCCACAACTTTAAACAATGTCTTTTATGAACTACAAGAAGTAGCCAGTGATATTTATCAGGAATTAGACCGTCAAGAATTTGATGAAGGACGACTAAACGAAATTGCTAGCCGACTAAATTTAATTCAACAATTAAAACGTAAATATGGGGCTTCAATACCTGAGATATTATTGTTTTATGAAACATCTCTTGAAGAATTAGAGACTCTAGAGAATAACACGGAGTCTCAGACCGAACTGACGGAACAAATTAAACGACTTGAAAAGAATTTATTGAAGAAGGGTAAGTTACTTTCCAATGCTCGCCAAAAAACAGCCAAATCACTACAAAAAGATATTCAAGAACAATTAAAAGAATTGTATATGGATAAAGTTGTTTTTAATGTGCGATTCTCAAATTCATTGGAAGAATTATCTGTACAATCTGCCAATCTTTATGGTTTAGATACGGTCGAGTTTTTTATTTCAACAAACCCGGGAGAACCAGAGAAACCATTAACGAAGATTGCTTCAGGTGGAGAACTTTCAAGAATGATGTTAGCTTTGAAAACAATTTTTGCGAAATCACAAGGGATTACCAGTATAATTTTTGATGAAATTGATACAGGAGTTAGTGGTCGAGTAGCTCAGGCAATAGCAGAAAAAATCCATTCTATTTCAGAGTACTCTCAGGTATTATGTATTACTCACTTGCCACAAGTTGCCGCAAGAGCAGATAACCATTTATATGTGAAAAAAGCGATTATTGAAAATCGTACGTCAACTGCTGCAGTGATTTTAACTGAAACAGAACGGGTTGAAGAAATAGCACGTATGTTATCAGGTAATCAAATCACAAAAGGTGCTATTCAGGCAGCGGAAGAATTAAGAAGTCATGTATAAAAATAAAAACAGTAAGAGAATGCATTCCCTTACTGCTTAACTGAATTATATAGTTAATAGTCCGACTATAAGTGGTAACACCATAGCGACTACAACTAAGATAATGATAATTTTTGCAAAATTATTTTTTGTTTTATTTTTTGACATATAAACCACCTTTACTTTCATAAAATTGTAAGTGAGAGGTCAAAGCTTGTCAAGAAAGAATGAAGATTCTTTTTATTTAGCTGATTATTTGCTATTATTTAAATGTACTTTAATTACAAAGGAGAGAATGAATTGAGTAAACAACAAATTGGTGTAATCGGTATGGCTGTTATGGGAAAAAACTTAGCCTTAAACATTGAAAGTCGCGGTTATTCCGTTTCAATCTATAACCGTACAACTGCTAAGGCAGCAGAAGTTATTCAAGAAAATCCAGATAAAAATTTACATTTACAAGAGACGATTGAAGAATTTGTCGAATCATTAGAAAAGCCAAGACGAATCGTATTAATGGTTCAAGCAGGTGCAGGTACTGATGCTGTTATCCAACAAGTATTACCTTATTTAGATAAAGGTGATGTTTTAGTTGATGGTGGTAATACGTACTTTAAAGACACAATGCGTCGTAACGACGAATTAGCTGAATCAGGCGTTAACTTTATCGGTACGGGAGTGTCAGGTGGAGAAGAGGGTGCTTTATTAGGACCATCTATCATGCCTGGTGGACAAAAAGAAGCTTATGAATTAGTTGCACCTATTTTAGAACAAATTTCAGCAAAAGCTCCAGCAGATGGTGAGCCATGCGTTACGTATATTGGCCCGAATGGTTCTGGGCACTATGTAAAAATGGTTCATAATGGGATTGAATATGGTGACATGCAGTTAATCGCTGAGTCTTACCATATTATGCGTGACTTATTAGACTTATCAAACGATGAAATTGCAGCAATCTTCAAAGAGTGGAATGAAGGCGAACTAGATAGTTTCTTAATTGAGTTAACTGCAGATGCTTTAACGAAAATTGATCCTGAAACAGGAAAACACGTTATTGATATCATTTTAGATCGTGCAGGAAACAAAGGAACAGGAAAATGGACTTCGCAAGAAGCACTAGATTTAGGTACACCACTTCCAACTGTTACAGAAGCAGTATTTGCTCGTTACATTTCAGCGATGAAAGACGAACGTGTTGAAGCTAGCCAAATTATTACAAAACCTGCTTTAAAAGAAGTTGAAGTAAACAAAGAAGAAGTAATCGAACAATTACGTCAAGCTTTATACTTCAGTAAATTAATGAGCTATGCTCAAGGTTTCTCTCAATTACGTATGGCCTCAGAAGAGTATAGCTGGGACTTACAATATGGTGAAATTGCTAAAATTTGGCGTGCAGGATGTATTATTCGTGCACGATTCTTACAAGATATCACAAATGCATACGATAAGAATGCTGACTTAAAGAACTTATTATTAGATGATTTCTTTAATGATATCGCAGCTCGATACCAACAATCAGTGCGTGATATTGTTGGTTTATCCATTCAAGTAGGAATTCCAGTTCCAGCTTATGCATCAGCTATTTCATATTACGACTCATATCGTTCAGAGCGTCTTCCAGCAAACATCATTCAAGCTCAACGTGATTACTTTGGTGCGCATACTTACGAACGCGTAGATAAAGAAGGAAGTTTCCACTTTGATTGGTATGGCGACAATGGTGAAGAAGACTGGAGCTAATCAATTAAATTTTAAAAAACGGAAATGCTCTCTAAATGAGGGGATTTCCGTTTTTTTGTTTAAATAGTAAAAATCAACAACTCGAATCACTTTAGAAATGAAAGCAACTGGATATAGATGTTCTATATAATCTTTTGTATCT
>CAZTXI010000136.1:0-4012 GCA_964617265.1 uncultured Carnobacteriaceae bacterium
AATTGCATTAGCGGATGAAAATAAAGATTCGAACTTAACCGATCAGATTACATCGATCAGAAACCAAGTATCTTATGAAAAAGGTATTGTGTTACCACCTGTTCGTATCCGTGATAATTTACAATTGGATGCGAATGTTTACTCGATTAAGATTAAAGGTAACGAAGTGGCAAGTGGTATCCTATATGCCGATAAATATATGGTGATTGAACCAGGCGGTATGTTTGAAATTGAAGGAATCCCAGCGAAAGAACCAGCATATGGTATGGATGCTTTATGGATTGATGATTCAAACCGTGAGAAAGCAGAACTATATGATTACACCGTTGTTGATTCGTTGACTGTTTTAATTACACACTTGAAAGAAGTTATTAACCAAAACGCTTATGAATTATTAGGCCGACAAGAAGTGAAAGAATTACTTGAAGGTATGAAAGATAAATACAACGTCGTTATCGATGAATTAATTCCTGATATTTTACGCTTAGGTGAGGTTCAAAAAGTACTACAAAACTTACTTAAAGAAGGAATTCCAATTAACGACTTGGTGACTATTTTAGAGACACTAGCTGATTACGGAAACGTTACGAAAGATACAGAGATGTTGACGGAATATGTTCGTCAATCATTAAGTCGTACAATTGTTTCTCAATTCTTAGATGAAGAAGGCAAGTTGACTGTTATTACGGTTAGCCCACATCTGGATGAAATGATTGGACAAAGTATCCAAAAATCATCAAATGGATCAGTGCCAGTTTTACAATCGCAAGTCATTACTGAAATTTTCAATAGTATTAACTTGCAGCACCATCAATTAGTAAACGTTGGTGTACCACACGTTATTCTAACGTCACCAAAAATTCGCCCAGCGATGAAGAATCTCATTTCATTCAACTTCCCTGGAATTGCCGTGTTATCACTAAACGAAATTCCAAACGATGTAGACATTGAAACGGGTGGAATGATTGAAATTACACAATAATATAGAAGGGTGTGAGTAAATGTTGGATACGAGAAATGATGAAGAAATATTAAAATACATGCCATTAGTCGAACGAGCCGCTAGAAACGTAAAAGTAAAAAGTCATGAGTATGATATGGCCGATTTAGTCAGTATCGGGTTTATTGGTTTAATGGACGCGATGGAAAAATTTGATGATTCTAAAAATGTCCCGTTTGAAAACTATGCTTATATCCGCGTTAAAGGTTCCATTATTGATGAAGTACGTAAAAATGGTAAAGTACCACGATCGCAAATTCAAAAACTCAATGCTTACTATAAAGCGAAAGAAGAGTTAGAGGCAGAATACAAGCGAACACCATCCGAGTTAGAAATTTGCAGTAAAATGGGGATTACGGAGAAACAATTAAGTGGTATCCATCAAACGGTTTTAGCTCTATCCAATATTTCATTAAATGAATTATTGTTTGACGAAGATTCAGATGGCCTAACCCGAATCGACACCATCGAGGATGAAGATTGGGTCAGTTCAGAAGAAATGATGCTGCAAGAAGAAGAGGAAATGTATCTTCACGAGGCAATCAAGCAGCTAACAGAACGTGAGCAATTAGTCTTGCAACTGTATTACAAAGAGGAGTTACAGTTGAAAGAAATCGCTGAAATTTTAGACGTTTCTGTACCAAGAATTTCACAAATCAATAGTAAAGCAATTATGAGATTAAGAGAATACATTCAAAAGGCCATGCAGGGAGGATAATTATGATTCGTAGTATCGATATCGCATCAAGAAATTTTAACGTTTTACAAGAAAAGCAAAAAAACTTAAAGACAAATACTGAAAATATTTCAACACCAGGGTTTAAATACCAACAACTAATTCAAAGTACATTAGACGAAGGTCAAATGATTAACTTTGCAGATGGTGCACGCTTAAATCAACGGGCTGAACTGGGTGGTTTCACACCTGGAAATCAATTGGACGAAGCTTATACACATATGCAAGACGGCACGCTTCAAGAAACTGGCATTCCAACTGACTTTGCCGTTATGGGTGACGGATTTTTCACAGTTAATGGACCTGCTGGCGTGTTATATACACAAAATGGTCGTTTCACAACAGATGACGCAGGTCAGTTAGTAACGGCTGAAGGTTATGTGGTTCAAACAACGGCAGGTATGCCAACAATCACATCTTTCGGTGCTGACCAAGCAGGACTTGCTTCAGTGGATAATGGTTATTTCACAGGTGCTGGTGGTGTAGTGACGAACGAAAACTCTCAACTTTACCAAGGATTTCTTGAAACAGCGAATATCGAAATGGCTGATATTATGATTGAAATGCTACAAATTTCACGCGCATTTGAAGCAACTCAAAAAGTATTACAAGCCTCAAACGAAACACTACAAAAAGCGACAACAGAAGTCGGGAAAGTATAAGGAGCGAATGTAAATGGGACTATCAATTAACATGGGTAAAAGTGGTATCAAAGCTCATCAACTAGCTCTGGATGCCATCTCGAATAATATTGCAAACGCAACTACAGAAGGTTATAAAGCAAAAGGTGTTCGTTTCCAGACACTGATCAATAACCCAATTACAGAAGAAGATGTTTTACTAAATACTGAAGGCGCACAAATCGCAGCTGGCGCTACAAGCGCTGTAGCAGTTACCGATTTCAGCTCAGGTATGCTAAAAGATGCTCGAATCGAACTGAATTTAGCAACGAGTCAAAACAACTTTTTTGGTGTTCAAAACAATGCGGGTGAAACATTCCTAACAAAAGACGGTTCGTTTACAGTTGACGGCACAGGTCGTCTTGTAAATGGAAATGGTCACTATTTAATGATGCAAGGCGCGATTCCACAAAACTTAACGGGCAACCAAGTTTCGATTTCAAACACAGGAATCGTTTCAGTGAACGATGGTAATGGCGCTCAAGCAATCGGACAGATTAGCGTTTATCAAGTTGCGAACCCACAAACACTGCAACCGGTTGGCGAAAACTACTTCGTTGACCCGAACAATGCGCTTGTTCAAGCTGACACGGCTGACATTCAATCACGTATGCTTGAAATGTCAAACGTCGATCTAGCGCAAGAACTAACAAACATGATTGTGACACAAAGAGCGTACAGCCTAAACATGAAAGTTACACAATCAACGGATGAAATGATGTCGAATATTAACAATTTTAGCGTTTAAAAGTTGGTGAAATTTTGATTGAGCTAAAAAAAGTGAGTAAAACCTATCGAAACGGCGTAAAAGCTTTGAAAAATGTTTCCCTCTTTATTGCTCAGGGTGAAATGGTCTACCTAACAGGCAAGAGCGGATCAGGCAAAAGTACCCTTTTGAAGTTATTATATAAGCAAGAAAAACCTTCAAGAGGATCCGTTCGTGTAGATAAACAAAATGTCGGTAAACTAAACAGTAAGGATACATATAAATTAAGACGCGAAATCGGTATTGTTTTCCAAGACTTTAAATTGCTGGCTTCTAAAACAGTCTACGAGAATGTAGCCTATGCATTAGAAGTGTTAGAAACACCAGAAGAAGAAATAGAAGAAAAAGTAGTCGAAGCGCTCCAAACGGTTGGACTTATCCATAAGCGATGGGATTACCCAGCAGAATGCTCCGGTGGCGAACAACAACGAATCGCTATCGCACGCGCAATCTGCAAAAAGCCAAAAATTTTAATCGCAGACGAACCAACTGGTAACCTAAACCCAGAATATGCTGAAGAAATTATGCGACTCTTTTACCGTATCAATCAAACCGGCACAACAATTATCATGGCTACCCATAACTGGAGCCTAATCGAAACCTTTCCAAGACGAGTACTTGAAATGAGCAACGGCGAGCTATTAAGCGACCGTAGTAAAAACCACGTATCCATTCTTGTTAGCCAAGACTTCAACGAAGCACTTGGTGAAATGGTCTTCGGATAAATAATCATACACAAATGCCACAAGCAGTTTTTCTAAACTGCCTGTGGCATATTTTTTTGTAGCACCATTATTAGATGGAGATTTTATCGATGGCTGCTGCCAGCC
>CAZTXI010000137.1:0-1995 GCA_964617265.1 uncultured Carnobacteriaceae bacterium
TCACGTTCAGGGTCAATCATTGCTACTAATCCAGCAAATGTTAAGTCCTTTTCAAGTGTTTCTGAATTTACTTCTGCAGGGATTTCATCAATAATCTTGTAAGCTCCAGCTAATACACGAAGTGCTTGACGAGCTAATTCATCGTTAGACTCTAAGATGTGTTTCTCGTCTGCGTCTGTCATTGGCGTAACTTCACCAGCATTGTAAATGTTTGTAACACGTTTAATTAATTGGTCTGGTGCACCTTTTACTGCAACTAAGTAACGACCATCTTCTAATTCGTGTACAGTTGACATTAATTTACGGTCTGATTCAAATGGTACTTCCGCTACACGTGGTGTAACTTCTAAAGCATTCTCTAATTCAAAACCTTTATCTAATGCATATTGGATCATTGCGATTTCTGTTGGGTCTCCAACTAAAGCACCATTGCTATCTGTGTCAGCATCGTTTGCAAAACTTGTTGTACGAACTAATGGGTGATCTAAATTCATTTCTTCACTTGCATCATGAATTTCACCATTATAGTAAACTTTTTCAATCGTCATTTTGTTAACAGTTAATGTACCTGTTTTATCTGAAGCGATAACTTGCGTACTTCCTAGTGTTTCTACAGCTGGAAGTGAACGAACAAGTGCATTTCTGTTCGCCATGTTTTGTGTACCAATTGAAAGAATAATTGTAGTGATTGCAGGTAAACCTTCAGGAATAGCTGCTACCGCTAATGATACAGCAACCAGTAGCATATCTGTCCATTCAATTCCACGTAAGAATACACCCACTATGAATGTTAAAATAGCAATACCGATAATCATGTATGTTAATGATTTACCTAATTTTTCTTGGTCTTTTTGTAATGGTGTTAATTGTGATTCAGTTGACTCAAGCATTGAAGCAATATGACCAACTTCAGTGTCCATACCTGTTCCTGTAACAATACCTAACCCACGACCGTAAGTTACGTTTGTACTTGAGAAAACCATGTTATGGCGGTCACCAATTCCTGCTTCGCCTTCAATTTGCTCTGTATCTTTCTCTGATGCAACTGACTCACCTGTTAAAGCTGCTTCTTCAACTTGTAAGGAGTTTGCTTCGATTAAACGCATATCAGCTGGTACAACGTTACCTGCTTCTAGTAATACAACATCACCAGGAACAATTTCAGTACTTTTCATTACTTGAATTTTTCCATCACGGCGAACTTGTGCTTCTGGTGAAGCCATTTGTTGTAATGCATCGATAGCTTCTTCCGCTTTGTTTTCTTGGAATACACCCATAATAGCGTTTAAAACAACAACAATCATAATTACAACAGCATCTGATAGATGTCCACTAACTAACCATGAAACAACTGCAGCAACCATTAAGACAATAATCATGAAGTCTTTAAATTGTGCGATAAATTTTTGGAACGTTGTTGTACGTTCACTTTCTTGAATTTCGTTTGGACCATATTTCTCAAGTCTTTGAGCAGCTTCTTGCGAAGTCAGACCTGTTTTTATATCTGTATCTAATTGAGAGATAACCTCTTCCGTCGATTGACGATATGATTCCATATCTTTCATTTTGTTCTTTTCCTCCTTAGTATGTTCGAACCTCATTCATAAGTCTCACTATTAACTAAAATAAACTAACCTTTTAACTAATAAGCGTAATTACCATTATTAGTCAAAAAGAGACCTATGCACAATCAGTTTTTCAATAAAACCGCGGCATAAGTCTCACTAATTAAGTACAGTACCAGTGGACTAATTTTAACCTTAGTCACTTATCGTTGTTGATACTGACGAGGGACAAGCCCTCTAGTTACTCCCTTATGAATAATTCAGTTGAAGTTATTATAAGCAACATCATTTTTAAAATCAACTGTTAAATCGCAGTTTCATGCTTATTTTATTTTATGGACATATTCTTACTAAACGTTTCCAATACTTTCTCATAGCGGCTGCCTACTGCGTGAAATTCAATTTCTCGATGATTCATATTTTCTAAATC
>CAZTXI010000137.1:2095-3972 GCA_964617265.1 uncultured Carnobacteriaceae bacterium
TCCTTCACCAATCCCTTTTGTGAAAGTTGTTTTCCCTGCTCCCAAGTCACCTTCCAACAAGATCGTCATACCTGGTTCTAAAGCTTCTGTTATTTTTTTTGCGATGGCTATTGTTTGTTCTTCATTCTCTGTTTTAATTGCCGTCATGTTCATCCCCCATCTGCCTTAAGTTCAATTTAGTATACCAAGTTTTTTATAAAATGAGTAACATTTCATTTCAGCAAAAAGAACGTTATAATGAAATAGATAACAATGAGACAAAGAGAGGACTACATATATGTTAAAAGTTAAGAGTTTAGCCGTTGGTATGGGGCAAGCCAACTGTTATATTATTTATGATGGAATGGAAGCCCTCATCATTGACCCAGGTGCTGAAGCGAAACGTATCGCGCATGCTATTGAACAATTAAACGTCAAACCTATTGCGATTCTTTTAACGCACACACATTATGATCATATCGGTGCTTTAGATGTCATTCGTGATACTTATAAGGTACCTGTGTATGTTGCTGAAGAAGAGCAAGACTGGTTACTTGATCCTATGAAAAACTTATCGGGTTATGTTGGAGAAGAAGTCACTGCAAATCCGGCTGAATATACTTTTGACATTGGAGCAGCTCAATCCATTTCAAACTTCCAGTTCACCGTACTCCCTACTCCAGGTCATTCTCCAGGCGGTGTTTCATTTGTATTTGCTGAAGATAAATTTGTTGTTACAGGTGATGCTTTATTTGCTGGTAGTATAGGAAGAACCGATTTCCCTGGAAGTAATCACAGCCAGTTATTGAGGGGCATTCGCGAACAACTTTTTACACTACCTGACAACTATACAATTTATCCCGGCCATATGGGTAGCTCGACAATTGGACAAGAGAAAATAACCAACCCATTTTTTATCTAAAAAAATAAAGACCGCAATCCCTCTTTAAGTTTGGAATGCGGTCTTTTATTATTCAGTTTAGCCTTGTGAGTCGGCTTCTAAATGGTATTCTTTATCGTTGTCTCTCCATTTAAAACTGGCTGTACATTTTATAATATCGCCTACTTGCACACGATGACGAGAGATTAAGGTGTCTTCTTCATCAACTGAAAACTCAACAAACGACTCAACTTTTTCACCAATATGTATCTCTTTTTCAAAAACAATATTTCCTTCAGTCGGATAATGGGTCGCTAAAAATTCATCCCCTAATGCGTCTAACATCCAAATAAAATATGTCGCATTGTTCGCATGGAAGTTCACATCAATATCAAAATAACTCACATTGAAATCTTTTCGGTTCGCCTTTTCAATATTTTCAATTGCTTCAGGTTTAGGCATTCGTTTAATTCGACGCGTTTCTGTCGAACCATAATCTAATCCAATTTCACTTGGAATACGGGACAGTTTACGATTATTATCCATTAAAGCAAACACCGTCATGACATAAACCAGTAGTTCACCATTTTCATCATAAACTTCAAATTCTCGATAAGAAAACAAACGGTTAAATTCCTTCGCAAATGTCTTCACTGTAATTGTTTCGTATGCTTTAGGCAGACGATTAATCTGAATGTCATATTGAATAATAATCCAGTGTAATCCAAGCTCTTCTACTGATTGCTGGCTTACGATATTCGTTTGTTCTCCAGAAATCTCGATTAATACGCTCATTAAATTGGGTACTGTAATTGTGCCATAGCGATCCCCTAAATAATAAGGAATCTTAAAGTCACGTTCAAAAATTTTGGGCTTCAAAACCATCATCCTTCACTTCTAAATATCCATTCATTTCATATTATCATACAGATTAATTGCCAAAAAGTATAACAATATTCTAGAAATCCTGAATAATTCATAGTTTTACTAATAGTCTTTCCTAACATTGATTTAATAG
>CAZTXI010000138.1:0-1356 GCA_964617265.1 uncultured Carnobacteriaceae bacterium
ATTATCCCAATTTTAATTTCATTAATATTCATGACTAACTCCTCTATTTGTTTTTTTCATTATACAGGAAGTGATTTAAATCCATACAAAAAAGATTGCTTATTATGAAAACAAGCAATCTTAAAAAAATCATTTATGTTCTATTATTCTTCATCAATACCTAAATTTCCCTCTTCTAAAAAAGGTTCGATTACATACAAAATTTCTTTTGAATAGTTATAACCAGTATCCCCCTCTAATGTTAATAAATAGGTTATTCCTTTTGACTCATCTACTACCGACAGATTAATCTCTCCAATTGAAGTTTGAACACTTCCTTCTTTTACAGGACCATGTTCGTTCACATATTCTAGTAGTAAATTCTCGGCCATATTAAGTGCAGCCTTTGATTCATAAGCAATTGTTAGTTGATTGTATTGTAAAATTTGGTTACCAGAAATTCGAATCATTGATGCCGTAAATATACTACTGAACAGTAAAAAAAATAAAGTTGAGATCAGCAAGTACCCATCTTCACTTCGTCTGTTTACTCTAAATCTTCTTCTACCCAACTTTTCACCCGAATCCTTCCTTCAAATTCCTTTACACCATCAAAAGAATTGGTTACAATCAACCAACCGTTTTCAGCCAACTCAAAACGAATTCGGTTCGCCCCCACTAACATATACTGATTACCACCCATTTTCGAACGAACGAGCACTCGAAGATTCGTCGAAGGTCTTCTATATCTGACTAAATTATATTCCCCTACCGCTTCATCCCACTCCTCAACTAAGAATAAATCAGACTGAGCTTGAGGGTTACGACTATTTTCTAAATAAAATTCTAATTGATTTAAAAAGAGATGCCATTCAATTTGACGTTCTCCAGAAACCGTATCGGCATTCTGATTAATAGAAGTTGAATCCGTCACTAATTCTTTTTTTATGACTCGGGATTGGATTAAACCCGTTGACAGAAAAAAGATGATTGCTGTTGTAACAAATAACGATAATAACGCCTCGATTAACGTAAAGCCATTTTCATTCTGAAAAATGCACAGCATAAATATCTACTCCCACCCTAACGTCATCATATTTTACAAATATTGAATGATCTGTCGATTCGATAGTGTATCCTTCTCGTTCCTGTAGTTCAGCAGGCCAAAGTACGGATGACTCATAAAGAACACGCGAATTCTCAACACTTTGTTTAGCTTCTTCACGAATAACGAGCCACTGAACAATGAGCGGGTATAAGATCACTAAAATCGTTAAAATAACGGATAGTGTAACAAGGTTCTCGATTAATAAATACCCTTTTTCATCCTGTAGTTGATTTTCTAATTTCAAATCGTCCACTCCCTAACCAAAATGT
>CAZTXI010000138.1:1456-3948 GCA_964617265.1 uncultured Carnobacteriaceae bacterium
CGTAATGTTTGAAGTCAATTCGCGAAAAAACAAATCTACATTTGTTTCGACAATCAGTTTGTCAATCGCTAAAACAGGTATTGCAAATGTACAACCTACAATAAATAACACCAATAGCGTCTCAATTAATGTATACCCGTCCTCATTCGTTCGAATCATGATTTTCAATAGCTTTTTCATACGCATCTAATTGGGCTTGTGTAATATATTTATGCTTCACCAAATCACCGTGACCTTCATAGGTTTTCGACGGATTATTTGACTTATATAATAGTTCTTGCGTTTCAACTGTAGCAATAATCGCCTCCGCTGTACTGTTATCCACTTGATCAGTTACACCAGAGACATTCGGTAAAATTAAAATCGTTAAGAGCGCAATCACAAGTAAAACAATAGAAGTTTCTATCAATGTGAAGCCATTTTCGTTATTGAAATGAGTCTTAATTTTTTTCATTTAAAATCCCTCCATCATCATAAATATCGGTAGCATTAATGCGGCATAAATAGCCACAATCATTAAGCCAACTAAGCTAAAAATAATCGGTTGAATTTTTTCCATTAATTTTTCTAACCGATTATTTAATTGTGTCTCACAAAAATCTGCATAAACTAGCATTTCAACTCCTAATCTTCCTATATTTTCACCATGCGATATAACCAGTAATCCCTCCTCATAAAAATAAGGTAAACAACTAATCGCTTCATGAATTGTTTTTCCAGACAACATCTCCTGCGACAAAAAGAATCCGGTTTCACGAAGTAAATTAGAGGCTCCTTTACCTTGCATTATTTGTATAATTTCTTGAAAACTACAGCCATTTTGAAATAACTGACCCCACTCAAAAAAGAAAAACTGTGAATAATAGTCTTTCAAAAAAGAATTTAAGAAAGGAATCTGCATATAAAGTGCTACTCTTCTCATAAAAGGTTGTTGATTTAAATAGAATCGAAACAGTTGAAAAATGATAACACCCAATATAAATATAACAACTAGGATGTGTGGTGAATAATAAATAAAGCGAATCATGCTATTCTGATAGATTGTTTGATTTGAGTTTAATCCTAGAAGCAGCATTTCCATATGTGGGAAAATTAGAAACCGCATCACAAAAAGCATTACAATTAAGAACAGCACTAATAAAATAGGATAAGAAACTAATGATTTTAATTTTGATTGCCTTTTATTATTTTCAATTAATTGTTCACCACATTGACGAATTGTTTGCCCATAATTTCCATATTGAGTAGCCAAGTATATTTGAGCACATATTTTTTCACTAAATCCTACACCTTGTAATTCATGATGTAATGAACTACCTGTTAATAAGCCTTTCTGGATTATTTGAGTCCATTCATTTTGACTACCTTTTTCAATTTTAATTAAAAACTCTAACGCATCTTTTAATGAATAGCCTTCTTCTAGCAACAATCCCATACGTTTTAAGAATAAGCCTTTTTCCATAGGTGTTTCACGGGATAAAATATTGAAAGTACGTATCTTCTGAAATAAAGCCATATGCATACACCTTCTTTAGTAAATGATTAAAACTTCGATCTCTTTTTTCGCTAGTATTTAGGGAGTTATTCATTATTTCGGTTTGAATGTGATCGCTTCTCAATACATCGTAAAGAGACGACCTTTTATGATTTACAGGGAACTTCGAGCAATATATTCCACAAGTTCCATCACATAAATAACAATATAGTGGAAGTAGTTTTTGAAAGACAATTGCCACAATGGTTTGTCGTAACATATCATCTGATATCCCAAGTTCATTTAATCTTGATAAGACACCTTCAGCATTTTTGGCATGGATACTCGCAATAATTAAATGACCAGTCAGCGCTCCTCTCACAGCCATTTTTGCTGTCATTTCATCACGAATCTCACCAACAATAATAATATCGGGATGGTGTCGTAAACTTGCTTTGAGAGAGGCTTCATACGTATTGCCTGCTTTTTCGTTGACTTGTATTTGTAAAAACTTTTCTTCCTCTATTTCTACCGGATCCTCTATTGCGATGACTTGAAGTTGTGTATTTTGCATCCGGTCTCGAACAAGTTGATACATTGTTGTAGTCTTTCCAGAGTTAACTGGTCCAGAAAATAATATTAGTCCACTTTTCAACAAGATTAATCGTTTCATCAGTCGAAGCTCTTCTTGAAACAGGGTACTTTTTTCAAGTAAAACTTCATCTTTAATTTCGAGTAATCGAATAACTAGGGATTCTTTATTATGGTAATTTGATATTGTTGAAAGTCTTAGATCTTGCATTTTATCTTGCTCTAGAGTGAATAGTAATGAACCACTTTGCGGTATTCTCTTTTCGCCCACATCCATACTTGCTAAATATTTAAAATACGTTATTAGTCGACTACCATCATCTGCAGAAATTTTGAATTGTTTTTCCATTCGACCATTTAATCTGAAATAGATGATAAACTCATTTTTTTCTGGAAGGATATGAATATCACTTACACCAAATTCTTG
>CAZTXI010000139.1:0-3930 GCA_964617265.1 uncultured Carnobacteriaceae bacterium
GTGATACAGTTGAAGTAAATGGTCAGAAATTCAAGAAATATTTCGGTAGTGCATCTGCTCAACAAAAAGGTGAGCGTCGTAACGTTGAAGGTAAATCAATGTTAGTTCCCTTCAAAGGTTCAATGCAAGATACACTAACTGAAATGGAGCAAGACTTACAATCTTCAATCTCTTACGCAGGTGGCCGTGATTTAAACGCTATCCGTAAAGTAGATTATGTTATTGTTAAAAACTCAATTATGAACGGTGAAAGTTATAACGCACAAGGTATCGGTGGATTTGATGTCCCAGATAGCTTTGCATCTTCTAACTTCCAAACACCTTAATTTAAAATTAAAAATAAAGCGGGATAAAAGTGAAAACTTTTGTCCTGCTTTTTTATTTATCTGATTGTATTTTCGCTTCCCCATGTTTCGTGCCAAATATTCCTTTTGTGGCACAGATTCCGAAAAGTTGTGCCAAATCATACTACTTTTGGCACGTAATTTAACGCAACCATCTATTTCAAAAATTTGGATAGCTTACAAATTCTGATTTCATGAAAAAACGACCACTTCCATTCGCGGAAATAGTCGTTTTGTATTTATTCCTTATTTATTTTTAATGTAGTCTAATATATTATGGGCGGATTTTTTTATATCGTCGTTAATCAGCATTAAGTCTACAAAATCTGGTGGGGTTAATTCATTTGTTTCACGCGAAAAGCGGATGCGTTCTTGAATGGCTTCGGCTGAATCGCCACGTTTTTCCATTCGCCTAATCATTTCTTCTTCGGTTATTGAAACAAATATAATACATGCTTCGTCTGGGAAGGCTTTTAGTACAGCTTCTGCTCCACTTTGGTCAAGTGAAACATGAACCGTATCGAATGATTCTAACTGATTTTGAACTTCCTCTTTAGTTAGTCCATACCGATTGCCATTGTAAATGGTCTGCTCGACAAAATCATCGATTTCTAACTCAGAGAATTCTCTAAAGTAATAATCGACACCATCTACTTCACCTACACGAGGATTACGAGTAGTGGTTGTAATTAAACGTGGGACACCATTTTGACTTAACACTTCCCCAATTGACGTTTTACCACTACCACTTGGACCAACCATCACGATAATTCGTTTATTCGCCATCCGATAAATTCCACCCTTCCAATAAGATTTTATATTTCAGCAATAGTTTTACCTTTACCTTCTTCGATAAATGCTTGTTTATCCGCTTCTGGAACCATTGAACCACCTGTGCCCCATGCGATGTGTGTTGCATTATCCATTTTACCTTCTAAATGATGTGCCTTCAAATAGGCTTTTCCTTCAGTCGTTTTCAGTAATTTAAATGGTCCTGGTAAACCAGCGACAGCTGCAGGCTCTAAGAAAATCTCTTCTTGATCATATAGATTGGTAAGAAGTGCTTTAAATGTATCATCTTTCAGCGTATAACTTCCACTAAAATAGTTTTGCATAATTTTTGCAACTAAAGCCGAAGTACGGGGAACAGCTAATCCGTCTGCGACCGTTATTCCACCTAAACCAATATCTTCGACTGAAATTTCATCATATAATTCTGTATCTAGGCCAATTAGCATGCTTGGCATTTTAGTCGGTTCAGCAAATATACAGTGTACATGGTCACCGAATGCTTGCTTTAAACCAAATGTTATCCCACTTGGTGAGCCACCGATCCCACAAGGTAAATAAACAAAGAGCGGATGATCTGCATCGACAGCAATATTCGCCTCTTCCAATTGGCGTTTCATACGATAACCACCAACTGTGTAACCTAAAAATAGTTCTTCCGAATGCTCATCATCAACAAAATAACTCTTAGGATCAGCTTCCGATGCTGCACGCCCTAGCTCAACAGCTTTTGAAAAATTCGTTGCGTGCTCAACCACCTCTACTCCGCGCTCGCGTAAGTAAGCTTTTTTCCATTGTTTTGCATCCGCTGACACATGTACAGTCACTTGGAATCCTAATGCTCGTCCCATTGCACCAACACTAATTCCTAAGTTCCCAGTCGTTCCGACGGTTAAATTATATTGTGAAAAGAACACGCGAAATTCTTCACTGGCAAATACTTCATAATTTTCATGGATATTATTCAACATACCTTGTTCTAAGGCTAGTTTTTCAGCGTATTTTAAAACTTCGTAAATGGCACCACGAGATTTAATCGTTCCTGAAATGGGTAATAAATCATCGCGTTTAATATAGAAATCACCTGGTAATTTAGTTTCATACTGCTCTTCTAACCATTTATGCATGTTTTGCAGTTTTGTTATTTCAGATTCTAGCAAGCCCTTATACTGTTTTGTTTCGGGAAACGCTACTTCAAAGTACGAAGCGAAACGGTGAAATCGATCTTCTACATCTTGAATCGATGCTAGAGAATAGACAGCATGTTTGTTTGCTGTTTCGACTTTTTCCATTTTGGGGTTAATCCATAAAATTTCATCTTCATTTTTAATTTTATTTAGGTGTTCTGTTTCAGTTATTGAATGAACCACAGGGTCAGCTCCTAACATTTTTTCTTTTTAGTCATCTTCATTATTGTACCATACTAGTGATTCTACAATAAGAGCAATTGATAATCTACTTGAAAGAATAGATATCTAAGATGTTCAGTGAAAATTGATGAAATGAATTGAAATAATCGTTATACTAGCATTACGAGTTTTAGATAGGGGGATGTTTATGGAATTAATTACGTCAAAAGTACTGGATGTCTGTACGGGAATTGGAAGACTCATGTTAGAAAATGGTGCCGAAACCTATCGGGTTGAAGATACCGTCTATCGAGTAGCAGTGAATTATGGTATGCATGGGGTTAGCGTATTTTCTGTACCAACCGCGCTGATTATTACCGTTCAAGATCAAACCGGACAAGAATATACCCGTTTGCATCGCGTGACTGAATTAAAAAGTGATTTAGGGATTGTATCAGAGGCAAACTCCTTATCCCGTAAAATAGCTGCGCAAGAGTTAACCCCTAATGAAGCCTTAACTGAAATTGATATTTTAACCCGAAAAGAATCTAAATACTCAACCTTTGTTGAAATTATTACTGCAGGATTTATCTGTGCCTTTTTTACAATTATTTTCTTAGGAAACTTTGCTGATTTAATAGCCGCTGGAATTGTTGGAGCTGCTGGGTATGCCATCTTCTTATATTCACTTAAAGTCATTAACATCCGCTTTTTTAGTGAATTAATTGCTTCATTTTCAATCGCTTGGCTTGCGGTATTCTTATTGTTTATTGGTATAGGTCACGATATTAATATTGTCATTTTATCGAGCGTTATGACTTTAGTACCCGGAAAAGCTATTACAAACGGAATTCGCGATTTAATGGCTAGTCATTTTATCTCAGGTGTTAGTGTATTAGCGGATGCCTTTCTAACAGCGGGAGCAATTGGGTTAGGAGTAGCAACTGTATTCTCTTTCATTTAAAGGAGCGTTAATTTTATGCTGATCGATTTTATTCGCCATTTTGGCGCAAGTTTCATCACAGCAATTGGATTTGCTGTTTTATATAATATTCCAAAACGAACCATTATACCGGCTGGGTTTACAGGGGGATTAGGATGGACGGTTTATTTCTTCCTAACCACATACTTAGCTATACAAGGATTTTTGGCCACCATTATCGCCTCATTTTGTATCGCATTTGCGAGTCAGGTTTTCGCTCGTCGATTACGATCACCGGTTATTGTCTTTACCTTACCCGGTTTAATTCCGCTGGTTCCTGGTGGGATGGCTTTTAATATGATGCGTGCCTTTGTAGAAGGCGACACTATATTGGGCTTTCAATTCGCGACAAACACTTTCTTAACCGCTGGTGCATTAGCTTTAGGTCTATCCATTAATGGTGCATTCTTCCAGCTAATTTCATCGCGAAACATTTTCAACCGCGGAACAAAATACGTACCATAAT
>CAZTXI010000140.1:0-3907 GCA_964617265.1 uncultured Carnobacteriaceae bacterium
GAAGCATCTGACGTTGCGAACGCTATCTTTGACGGTACAGACGCAATTATGCTTTCAGGTGAAACAGCTGCAGGGGACTACCCGGTAGAAGCTGTTCGTACAATGAGCAATATTGCTATCCGTACAGAAGCATCATTACATGATCAAGATGCATACTCATTAAAAGCATACGATCAAGAAGATACAACAGAAGCTATTGGTCAAGCAGTTGGTCACACAGCTAAAAACTTAAAAATTCAAACAATTGTTGCAGCAACTGACTCTGGACATACAGCTCGTATGATTTCAAAATACCGTCCAAAAGCAGACATCGTTGCGATGACATTCTCAGAAGAAACAGCTCACGCATTAACATTAAAATGGGGCGTTGTGCCAATTGTTTCTGAAAAACCTGAAACAACAGATGACATGTTCAACTTAGCAGGAACATACGTTGTTGATCATGGATTTGCTTCAGAAGGTGACTTAATCCTAATCACTGCTGGTGTACCAGTTGGTGAAAGTGGAACAACTAACTTAATGAAGATTCAATTAATTGGATCAAAACTTGTTCAAGGACAAGGTGTTGGAAGTGGAACAGTAGTTGGACGTGCAGTTGTAGCGGATAAAGCATCTGATGCAATTGATAACATGACTGACGGATCAATCTTAGTTGTTAAAACAACAGACAAAGATTACTTACCAGCAATCGAAAAAGCATCAGCAATCGTTGTAGAACAAGGTGGATTAACATCTCATGCAGCTGTTGTTGGAATTGCTATGGGTATTCCAGTTGTCGTTGCAGCTGAATCAGCAACTTCATTAATTAACAATGGTGAATTAATTACAGTAGATAGCCGTCGTGGTATTGTTTACCGTGGAGAAACAGTAGTCATTTAAAGTTACGAATTAACTAAAAAATAGTTAAGCTTAGGACTTTGCATTAATTTATGCAAGGTCCTTTCTTTCTTTAAAAATGAATCATCGGTATAATAGTATGGAAAATAGAATAGTAAAGGAGAGAGAATATGAACAGTATATTAGGTTCAATTGTAACGGCAATGGTTATTGATAAAAATGAGAAAAACCTCTTTGTTCAAAAAGATGGATTGACATTTAAGGTTCTAGATAAAGATGTTGATTCGAAAGACCTTGGAGATATGATCGAAGGTTTTGTTTATATTAATAAAAAAGATGAACATGTCATGATGACTGAAATTCCAACAATTATAGAAGGGACTTATGGTTGGGCAGAAGTTGTAGGAGTACAACATGAGCTAGGCGTGTTTGTAGATGTTGGCTGGATTGAAAAAGACTTGGTTGTTTCTTTAGATGATTTACCATTATTTAAACATCTGTGGCCGAGAAAAGGTGAGAAATTATATGTCACACCAACTGTGGACAGTAAAGAGCTTATGTGGGGGAAAGTAGCTTCAGTTGATTTCTACACAAATAGTGCAGTTGAAGGCACAGCAGAAATGCAAAACCAAGATGTCAACGGAACAGTAGTCAGTGCTTTGAAAGCTGGTAGTTACTTATTATTAGATGATGGTTACGTTGGATTTGTTCATCCAAATGAAAGAGATGAAGAGCCGCGTTTAGGGAAAGAGGTAACAGGTCGAGTTGTTGGGCTGCGTGACGATGGTATTTTGTATGTTTCATTATTACCACGTGCGCACGAAGTATTAGATGAAGATGCGGCAATGCTTTTAGAGTTATTAAAACGTGCAGAAGATCACCGTTTTCCATACCACGATAAAAGTGATCCGGATGAGATTCGTACGTATTTTGGTATTAGCAAAGGTCAATTTAAGCGTGCTGTAGGTCGATTGATGAAGAATGGCCTAGCTAAACAAGATGCTGAAGGAACTTTTATGACTGAAGAAGCAATAAAAACAGAATTGTAAATTGTATAAAATACACGTATACTATTTAAGTGAAATGGTGAACGTATTTTTTTGATAAGATAGGAAGTTACAAATATGCCTGAAAATACAGATTTAATTCGTGATGAAATTAGTGCTAAACTTAAACAAGCTGGTTATAAGTTAACGCCTCAAAGAGCCGTTACCGTTGCGATATTAATCGAGAATCAAGCAAAATTATTAACGGCAGAAGAAATATTCATGGCTGTTAAAATTAAAAATCCATCAATAGGTCTAGCGACAGTGTACCGAACGCTAGACCTATTGGACGAGCTCTCAATCGTGAAGAAAAAACAGTTTCATGATGGATTGACCCGTTATGATTTATTTATCTCATCAAATAAAATACAACCGTATTATTTAGTGTGTTCAAATTGTGGTGACATGCAAGAGATTAAAGAAGATATGTTTAGGGATATATCTTCTTATATCCAGAGAAAGTACCAATTTGATGTAAAAGTTCAGGACGTGACATTCCTTGGTATATGTATGGATTGTCAAAAAAGTGAGTTGATTGAACATGACAGAACATAAACTGGATCGGAATCCGATGGAAGAATACTTAATACACTTGAAAATTGAACGAAATTTAGCTGATAACTCAATCGAAAGTTATAAAAGAGATATTAAGCACTATATTCAATTTCTTGAAAGCGAGAAAGTATTTGATTGGGATCAAATTGATCGCTATGCCATTGTTCTTTTTCTACAACGCTTAAAAGAAGAAGGTAAATCAGATAATTCAATTATCCGAATGACATCTTCTTTGCGACAATTTCATCAATTCTTACGCCAAGAAAAAATAACAACTCAGGATGTTATGCAATCTGTTGATACACCCAAAAAAGCAGAGACCTTACCAAAAGTGATGTCGACAAAAGAAGTCGAATTGCTGTTAGAAACGCCGGATATTGAAACAGAAATTGGTTTAAGGGATCGAGCTATTCTGGAAGTAATGTATGCAACTGGCTTACGGATTTCAGAACTGATCAATTTGAAAATGGATGAACTCCATCTAACTATGGGATTTATGCAAACAGTGGGTAAAGGAAACAAAGAACGTATTCTTCCGATTGGAGGCATGGCTGTACACTTCTTAAATGAATATTTAGAAGACAGTCGTCCTATTTTTGAAAGTCGAGCCAAAGATTCCTCGCCTTTTGTCTTTTTAAATAGTAGAGGTAAGGGGTTATCACGGCAAGGTGTTTGGAAAAACATCAAGAAACTTGTTCAGATTGCTGGGATTAAACAAAATGTGACCCCACATATGATTCGACATTCTTTTGCAACACACTTATTAGAAAATGGTGCCGATTTAAGAATTGTTCAAGAACTACTTGGGCATTCGGATATTTCGACAACGCAAATATATACACACATCACTAAAGCTCGTATGAAGGATATTTATAATGAATATCATCCTCGGGCAATAAAAGAAAACAATAATTAAGAGTAGGTGAAGAAAATGTTTAAAAGAGTACATTTAGTTGTTTTAGATTCAGTAGGAATAGGAGAAGCTCCAGATGCTTCAAACTTTGGAGATACAGGTTCTCATACATTAGGTCATATTGCTGAAACAGCAGGCCTTTCTGTTCCAAATATGCAAGCAATGGGATTAGGTAACATCGAAACCTTAAAAGGAATTGATCCAGTTGATCAACCTTCAGGTTACTACACAAAATTGGAAGAAGTATCAGTTGGAAAAGATACAATGACTGGTCATTGGGAAATTTCAGGTTTACGAATTGATACACCATTCCGTGTCTTCCCAGATGGTTTTCCAGAAGAGTTATTAACACAAATTGAAGAACATACAGGCAGAAAAATTGTTGCAAACAAACCAGCATCAGGAACAGAAATCATAGATGAATGGGGCGAGCATCAAATGAAAACGGGCGATCTAATTGTTTATACATCTGCTGACCCTGTATTACAGATTGCTGCACATGAAGATATTATTCCATTAGAAGAATTATATGAAATTTGTGAGTATGTACGTGAAA
>CAZTXI010000141.1:0-3871 GCA_964617265.1 uncultured Carnobacteriaceae bacterium
TTTCCATTCAACTTTTTGAAAAATCCACCTATAAACTTTTGTTTCCATTCAACTTTTTCAAAAATCCACCTATAAAAGTAAAAAAGACTTCCTCTATGGAAAGTCTTTTTTATCTGATTCAATTAGCGCATCGTTACAAATTCTTCTGCTGCTGTTGGGTGGATTGCAACGGTGTCATCAAAGTCTGCTTTTGTAGCACCCATTTTAATTGGTACTGCAAATCCTTGAGTCATTTCATCCATTCCTGCTCCGATTCCGTGTAGACCAACTACAACTTCATCCTCACCTTGAACAACCAGTTTAAAGTATGCACGCTGACGATTATCCGTAATGGCTGTATGCATTGAAGAGAAAACATTTGTGTATACTTTAACATTTTCTTTTCCATACTCGTTAATCGCTTCTTGTTCCGTTAAACCAACTGTTCCAATTGGCGGTTCTGTAAAGACTACTGTTGGAATATTTGTGTAATCTAAGAAAAGATTTTCTTTTCCGTTAAATAATCGTTCAGATAGACGACGTCCTGCCGCAATAGCTACAGGTGTTAGATTAATTTTACCTAATACATCTCCTACAGAATAAATACCTTCAACTGTAGTATTTTGGAATTTATCTACTTTGATATGTCCATTGTCTGTTAATGCGACACCGACTTTTTCTAAGTTAATATTTTCAACATTTGGTGCGCGACCTGTTGCCCATAGGACTAAATCAGTCTCATGTGTTGAGCCATCTTGGAAATGAAGAACGTATTTGTCTTCTTTTTTCTCAACTTCGGTTACAGATACGCTTGTATGGATTGTATCTGCAAACCCTTCACGTTCAGCGATTTCCATATACCCATCTTTAATGATTGGGTCAAACGAGGCCATAACTGATGGTAGGAATTCAAATAAGTGAGTATCCACACCAAATGTGCGTAATAGACCACTAATCTCTACCCCAATATAGCCACCACCAATAACAGCAATACTTTCTGGTAATTCTTCTAAATCAAAGAAGCCATCAGAATCAATACCGTATTCTGCTCCAGGGATGTTTAAGCGTTTTGGTCGGCCACCTGTTGCGATTAAAATATGATCTGCGGTATACATTTCACCATTTACTTCAATGGTGTTTTTGTCCACAAATTGACCATATCCTTTGATAACTTCAACATTGTTACTGTCGAGTCCTCTTTGGTATGCCGTATGCAAGAATTTAATATAGTTATCGCGATTTTCTTTTAATTTTGGAAAGTTTAATGTTGGCTCTTCAGAAAGTTCAACACCATATCCGTCCGCATATTTTTCAAAATCACCTAACATTTTTGCTACATACCACATAACTTTTTTGGGTACGCAACCAAGGTTCACACATGTTCCACCAAGGTCGTTTGCTTCTATTAAACCAACCTTTGCGCCATGAAGTCCTGCACGGTTTGCTGAAGCAATCCCGCCACTTCCTCCACCTAAAACTAAATAATCATAATGATTTCCCATTATTCTACTCACTTTCCCTTCTCATTGAACACCTGTTACGGTTCTCTATTTTGTAATATAATCAAGCACATCAACGGCTTGCTGAATCGTTTCGACCGTCACATTTGCTTTGTTGGATAATTCTTTTAACGCATGAATCAGTTCTTCTGGTCGAATAATAATTAGAGGCTTTTCTTTATGAATGGCCGTTGTTGCATCCATTGCTGTGTTCCATTGACGATATTGATCGCCAAACAATGCAATAACAATATCTGCCTTTTCCATTAAGACACTAGTTCTGAAATTATTTATCGCAGATGCTGCCTCATCTCGGTAATATTTAGATGGTTGTTCACCTAATATTTTTTCACCAATGTCATCGGATAAATCATGATTCGTCTGAGGTGAAACAAATTCAAAATCTAAGCCTCTGCCTTCTACCTCAGCAATCAGTTCTTCGCGCCAGTCGTCATGAATTTGTCCTGCTAAATAAACAACAAACTTCATTGAATACTTGCTCCTTTATCTCTAATTTATTTTACTTTACCTCTCTCATTATAGTGTATTCACTGGATTTATCAATAAAGTAGACTTTTTAAAATAAGCTGTTCTGGCTGATACAGGATGACACCAACTATATTTTAAACGTAAAATCTGGTACCATTAAAGGGTCTTATTTCACAAAAGAAAAGAAACCAATAAGAATGAGGGATTTGTATGTTACTACATATTGATTTGGAGTCAAAGTCTCCTTTGTATATTCAAATTTACCAGCAAATTAAAGAAAAAATTCATAATCAAGAATTAGCGACCAACGAAAAGTTGACGAGTAAGCGACAGTTGGCAGAGTTGAACCAAGTGAGTGAGAACACGATTATGAATGCTTACAATCAATTGCTTACGGAAGGATATATTTATTCGAAGGAGCGTCAAGGCTATTTTGTAGCGGATGTGAAACTACAATTTGACTTACCAGATCTTCCTGAAATTAAAACTAAAACCGAAACAGCATCTGATATTAAATGGAATTTGACCCGTTCAAATCCCGATAAAGATTTATTTCCATATTCAGTCTTTTCAAAATTATATCGACAATTGATGCACCTCCCACCAGATCAATTATTAAGTGAAACAGCTGCCCAAGGACTGATTGAGTTGCGAGTGAATCTTCAAAGTTATCTTTCTCAATCACGCGGGGTACCTTGTACGGCCGATCAAATTATATTAGGACCAAGCACGGAGTATTTAATTTCAATATTATTGCATTTATTAGACGAGGATATACATGTTGGAGTTGAAGATCCTGGTTATAACGGATTTAAAGCCTTATTTAACCGGTCTGGCATTTCAACAACAGCTATTCCGGTAGATAACATGGGTGTATCTATTTTCGAACTAGAAGAGTCTGCAGCAAATTTAATGATTGTGACATCCAATCACCAATTTCCTACAGGGAGTATTATGCCTCTGCCTCGAAGACAAAGCTTGCTTCAATGGGCTAACGAACATGAAAACAGATATATTATCGAGAATGATTACGACAGCGAGTTTAAATATTCAGGCATACCGATTCCTTCTTTGAAATATTTAGATCAAAAGCAAAAAGTTGTTTACTTAGGAAGTTTTACTCGGAATCTTTCACCCGGTATTCGAATGAGTTATATGGTGTTACCAGATAATTTATTAAAAAAATACAAAGATATTTATCGGTCGTACTCTTCGCCATTAAGTACAGCTGAACAGTGGATTATTCGCAATTTTTTAAATGATGGCCATTTCACGACACATCTCAATCGTTCTCGGACATTTTATAAAAAGAAACGTGACGGGATGCTAAAAGCCATTACTGAAATAGATCCACAGGCTGAAATTTATGGTGAAAATGCGGGACTTCATTTATTATTGAAACCATCTATTCCTTTTAACGGTACAGAATTTAAACAGATGGCTCTAAATGAAGGAATTCGCATTAATTTATTAAGTGATTATGCGACAAATCCGATAGAAGGACAGGACAATACGTTATTTATTAGTTTTTCAAATATTCCTAAAAAAGACATTCCGCCATTGGTTCAACAACTCTATTTTATGATTAAAAACTGTTCGAAATAATGGTATGATTAAGCAGATGATTTTTACAGTTACAGGAGGATGATGATGGAAATTGCTATTGTAGGAGCCGGGATTTCTGGTTCAAATGTATTAAAAAGTATAATGACACATCCGAATTTTAAAGCGGATGATTTAATTGATATTTATGAGCCGCGTCAATCATTGGGTTCAGGCTTGCCTTATGAGCCAACGGATGACGAATCAATTATGTTAAACACTTCTTCTGATGTGTTAAGTGTGGACGAGCATAATCCACTTGATTTTACGGAATGGTTGCATAAAAACTATGCCGAACCAAC
>CAZTXI010000142.1:0-3665 GCA_964617265.1 uncultured Carnobacteriaceae bacterium
CCTATTCTTTTAAAATAAAGCAATACCTTTTTACTTTTTTATTGTTATTTTATTTTAATTAATTAAATAAAATGCGTTCCTTCTATATAATACACAATTTATACAAATTAAAAATACATACAATAACTTGCTCTAATATGATATTTTTTAGGTTTTCACTGAATTTTTATGCCATTTCATTTTTTCAGCCACCCATTTATAAGATTTCTCTATACAACTAAATCTCTTTTTTATTCCATTTTATTTTCAACTTTCGAATTAAATCATTTGTAAATCGTTTAATCCATTCAATATGTTCTTTTTCAACCGAGAGAATTAAAAAGACTTCATTTTTTTGAAATGATAGTACTTCAATTTCAGTTTCCATTTTCCAATCTTTCAGGTACTCATATAAATCAAAATTCACTCCTTAAGAAACTCACTTAATTTATCGAATTGTCATAAATGTCCCGATTAATTTTATCATTCTTTTTAGTTTAATACTTTAAAACAAGCAAAAAACTCCCTAAAGTAGTCTAAATTAATAGGTTTCGATACTTTATAGAGAGTTTTATTATTTAAACTAATCTGTTATTTGTTAGTATATTTTTAAATTTAAAAAACCTAACTCATTTTTACAATGAAATTAGGTCTTAATGCTATATTATTGTGGTAATCTTTCTGTTTCAGTCATAAATTGCGCCAACTCTTCTGGTGTTGGCAAGCCATCGTTGTCACCTTCGAATGTAACTTGGCGTCCACCTGTAGCATTTGCACGCAATACGGCTTCTGCTAATGGCAGGTCTTCTAATAATGCGCTGATTAATCCAACGGAGAAGGCATCTCCTGCACCAACCGTGTCCACTACACTTACTTTAAAGCCTGAAACATAACCTGATTCATCTTTTGTTGCATAGTAAGCGCCATGTGCTTCAGTTAAGACAACGATTTTAACACCTTTATCTAAGTAAAATTGCGCTACATCTTCATATGATTCTTTACCTGACAACATTTGTGCTTCGGTGAAGCCTGGAATAATAACGTCTGCATTTTCAGCCAGTTTATTGATTGTCTCAATCATAACGTCTTTTTCCCATAAATCTAAACGAATATTTGGATCGAAAGTCACGATTTTACCCATTTCACGCATGCGTTTTGTCACATGGTAAGTAAATTCTAAGTTTTCTTTTGATAAGCTCGCAAAAATACTTGTGAAATGGAGTAATTTTGCTTGTTCAAAATACTCTTCATCAAAATCTTCTAATGTCATATGTGAAGCAGCTGAACCTGCTCGGAAATATTCAATATCCGGATCGCCCACTTCTGCTTTGGCTTTTAAATATAAACCTGTTCTATGTTCTGATGAAATCTTAATGTTCTCGACATCAATATTTTCAGAAGACATTGTTTTTAGGATAAAACGGCCAAATGCATCGTCTCCAAGTTTGGTAACGAAACCTGTTTTATGGCCTAATCGTGATAGACCTGTCGCAACGTTTGTTTCCGCTCCTGCTAGGGCACTGTTCCAAGTTGATACATCTTCTAATTTTGCAATCTCTTTAGCATAAAATAAAAATAGTGGTTCTCCGAATGTTACGACATCAATACTCATGTTTTTTCCTCCAAATAGTGTTTTTATTCATTACAGTGAATTTCGATAGTTTATACTTGCTGGTACTATAATTGTTTCAGTGTTCTGTTTGTTATTCATACTTTTCATTAGTTCAACAATCAAATGATTTGTTATCGTTTCTAAATCTTGCTCTATCGCTGTGATTCCTGGTGCAATTCCTTCGGCCAGATACCAATCATCGTAACCGCATACACCGTAATCATCAGGAATAGATAGACCTAATTTAGTGGTAACCTTAATGACTTCATATAAATTATTACGGTTGGCTGCGAAGATAACCGTTTTTTTATCTTTCTCATGTTCAGTTAAGTAGTCAATTAATGGTTGATAACTTTCTTCAATTTTGATAAATTCAAAATCCATGCCACGATTGACAGCTGTATCTTTAACTGCTTGATACCGCTCAACTCGAGGTGAAATGTCTTCTAATGGTGTCGAGACGTGTAATACTTTTTCATAACCTAAATCTGCTATATCATTCATTAACTGTGAAGTAATCTCTATGTTATTGGACTGTACAGTAGGCCACTTTTTCTCATCTAGTAGTCTATCAATTAGAACCGTTGGTGTTTTAGTATCTAGAATCGATTGATAATTTTCTATTTTTGCAGTTGTAGGTTGCAGAATAATCCCATCAACGTTTTGAAGCAATAATTTTTCAATAACTTTTTGCTCTTCTTCTGCTGAATTGTCTGCAGTCATAATTAATAGTTGGTAATCCGTATTATTCAGAGCATTTTGTAAGCCCTTTATTAAAACTGAAGAATAATAGTTCAATATGTCTGCAACAACTAAACCAATTAAAAAACTTTGTTTATTTTTTAGTCCTCTTGCCTGCGGATTCGGTTTGTAATCCATTTCTTTTATGACATCCCGTATGCGATGCTTCGTTTCAACACTCATTCGCTTAAATTCACCATTTAAATAGCGCGAAAGTGTTGTTTTCGAAACGCCCGCTCGATCGGCGACATCTTTAATCGTTACTCTACCTTTCATGAACTAACTTCCTTTCAATTTAAGGAACATCGGTTTCGTTTTGGGAAACCGGTTAACTAGATAGTAAACCATTCCCTACGCAATGTCAACGTTTTTTTGAAAACGGTTTTATTTTTTCTGATTTTCAATACTCCTTATTTTTATTTGACTTATTTTATTCTTTTATGTATTTAAAATGGTCAAAAAAGGTCATACAATTTCATGCATAACCTTGATTTGACTAGATTTTATCTGTTCTTCTGTCATTATTTAACTGATTCTATTTATTTCCCCAATGTTGGTCTAAAAAGCCAACTCGACCTGATCCTACGCTATATCTTTTATAATGTACTGATTCTTTTTTATAGAAATCTTGATGGTATTCTTCTGCAGCATAAAATGGTTGTATAGGTTCGATGCTGGTTACAATTGGCTCTTTGAATGGACCATTCTCTTGTAAATTTTGTTTAGACTTTTCTGCAATAGCCTGTTCTTCTGCCGTACTATAATAAATTACCGGACGATTACTATCTCCGCGGTCAGCGAATTGACCACTCGCATCTGTTGGATCCGTTTGGCGCCAGTATATTTCAACTAACTCTTCGTACGTTATTTTATCTGGTTCATAGGTGATTAGAACGGCTTCCGTATGGCCAGTTCCGCCTCGAACCACTTCGTTATAAGTTGGATTTTCAACATGCCCACCTGTAAATCCTGAAATAACGGATTGAATTCCGGGAAGTGAATCGAATGGCTGGACCATACACCAGAAACACCCACCTGCAAATACTGCTTTTTTAACGTCTCCCATATACTCTCCTCTTTCTATTTAAAACATGCTTTAACTGCTCATCTACTACATTATATTTTAACATAAGTCTACTATTTCAAGGGCTTAATGAACTTGGAACATTTTGCTTGCAAAATGAACCTTCCTTAGGGGTGTTGGCAGGGCTTAACGGCGCTTGCGTGTGTGTAATTTTTTTATACAAACGCTAGAACGGCTTGCGTGTGCCTAATTTATTTATACAAACGCTAGAACGGCTTGCGTGTGCCTAATTTATTTATACAAACGCTA
>CAZTXI010000142.1:3765-3845 GCA_964617265.1 uncultured Carnobacteriaceae bacterium
GAACATCTTGCGTGTGCCTAATTTATTTATACAAACGCTAGAATACCAAAACGGCACTTACGCAGACAAAACGCAGACTG
>CAZTXI010000143.1:0-3835 GCA_964617265.1 uncultured Carnobacteriaceae bacterium
AAGGTTATGCATGAAATTGTATGACCTTTTTTTATACAGACTAAAATACATAAAAGAATAAAAACAACAAGGGATATTGGGGACAAAATAGCAAAAACGTTTTCAAAAAATCATTGACATTGCGTAGGGAATGGTTTATTATCTAGTTAACCGGTTTCCCAAAAGAAACCAATGTTCCTTAATTGAAAGGAGGTAAGTCCATGAAAGATAGAGTAACGATTAAAGATGTTGCAGAAAGAGCAGGCGTTTCGAAGACGACACTTTCACGCTATTTAAATGGTGAATTTAACCGAATGAGTGTTGATACAAAGTACCGAATTCGGGATGTCATCAAAGAAATGGATTATAAACCGAATCCACAAGCAAGAGGGCTAAAAAACAAACAAAGTTTTTTAATTGGCTTAGTTGTTGCAGACATATTGAACTATTATTCTTCGGTTTTAATAAAGGGCTTACAAAACGCTCTGAGTAATACAGATTACCAATTGTTAATAATGACTGCTGATAATTCAGCTGAAGAAGAGCAAAAGGTTATCGAGAAACTATTGCTTCAAAACGTAGACGGTATTATTTTACAACCTACGACAGCAAAAATCGCAAATTATCAATCGATTATAGATACTGAAACACCAACTGTATTAATTGACCGATTGCTAGATGAAAAAAAATGGCCTACTGTGCAATCCAATAATATAGAGATTACGTCGAAATTAATGAACGATGCAGCTGATATGGGATATAAAAAAGTTCTACATGTATCAACCCCGTTAGAAGATATTTCACCTCGAGTTGAGCGATATCATGCAGTCAAAAATACAGCGGCTGATCGTGGGATGGACTTTGAATTTATTGAAATTGAAAATGGTAATCAGCCATTAGTTGATTATTTAACCCAAAATGAAAAAACGAAAAAAACTGTTATTTTTGCAGCAAACCGTAATAATTTATATGAAGTCATCAAGGTCACAACAAAATTGGGACTATCTATTCCTGACGATTATGGTGTATGTGGTTATGATGACTGGTATCTAGCGGAAGGTATTGCGCCAGGAATTACAGCTGTAGAGCAAGACTTGGAAAAAATAACAAATTATCTAATCGTAGAATTAATGAAAAGTATGAAAAATAAGAAAAATACAGAAACAATTGTTGTACCAGCAAGTATAAATTATCGAAATTCACTGTAAATTAAAAACATTATTTGGAGGAAAAAAGATGAGTATTGATGTCGTAACTTTTGGAGAACCACTATTTTTATTTTATGCAAAAGAAATTGCAAAACTAGAAGATGTAACAACTTGGAACAGTGCACTAGCAGGAGCGGAAACAAACGTTGCGACAGGGTTGTCACGCTTAGGGCATAAAACGGGATTCGTAACCAAACTTGGAGACGACGCTTTTGGACGTTTTATCCTAAAAACAATGGCAACTGAAAATATTGATGTTGAAAATATTAAAATTTCATCAGAACATCCAACTGGTTTGTACTTAAAAGCAAAAACAGATGTGGGTGATCCAGATATTGAATATTTCCGAGCAGGATCAGCCGCTTCACATATGACATTGGAAGATTTTGATGAAGAATATTTTAAACAAGCAAAATTACTTCATTTCACAAGTATCTTCGCAAGTTTATCAAAAGAAAACCTAGAGTTCACATATCATGTGACAAAACGCATGCGTGAAATGGGTAAAATCGTGACATTTGACCCGAATATTCGTTTAGATTTATGGGAAAAAGATGTCATGGTTGAAACAATTAACAAATTAGCTGAAAATGCAGACGTCATTATTCCAGGATTCACCGAAGCACAAATGTTATCAGGTAAAGAATCTTATGAAGATGTTGCTCAATTTTACTTAGATAAAGGTGTGAAATTGGTAGTCTTAACGGAAGCACACGGTGCATACTATGCGACGAAAGATGAATCAGGATATGTCTCTGGATTTAAAGTAAGCGTAGTGGATACGGTTGGTGCTGGAGATGCGTTCTCTGTCGGTTTGATTAGTGCGTTATTAGAAGATCTACCTTTAGCGGAAGCAGTCTTACGTGCGAACGCGACAGGTGGGCGTCAAGTTACATTCGAAGGTGATAACGATGGTTTACCGACACCAGAAGAGTTAGAACAATTTATGACTGAAACAGAACGAATACCTGAATAATAAAGGAATAAAATGAACAGCTCTAAAGACTAGTTTGCTTATTAAAATGCATTCAGATCGAGCAGTTTATCGTAGAAAATGGGGATTAAATGTTAACACGTTATAGAGTAGCATTAATAATCGAAAATCTTGGTGGCATTGAAAATATTAAATCCGTTGTTCACCAAGACGCAAACGTCAATGTCTATTTAAAAGATAAAGAAATAATCGAAGTTGAAAATTTACAAGTCATCGATCGTGTGCACGCCGCGTACTTCAAAGATGAAGCAAAGCCTGTTGTTACACTTAAAATTAGGGAAATTGATTTAAAAGATGCTTTAATTGAAGAAATAGAAGCAGAATTAGTTTTATCGAAAGAGAATAACAAGCAAGACACAGTCATTAATCGAATATTTGATTTCTTATCTCAAATATTTCAACCAATCGTTCCTGCTTTTGCTGGAGCCGGTATACTAAAAGGTTTATTATTACTCTTTAATCAAATGGGTGTGCTGTCTGAAACTAGTGGTATGTATATTTTACTGACAATCGCTTCAAATGGGATCTTTTATTTCTTACCGATCATGTTAGCGATTACAACTTCAAGAGTATTAAAGGTCAATCCGTTTATAGGGGCATTAGTGGCCTTTTCGCTAACTCATCCGGATTTTATAGCATTATTTAACACGGAAGCCGAACTAGATTTCCTTGGCGTTCCAGTCGTTCTGATTAATTACAGCTCGACGGTTATTCCAATCGTTCTTGCGATTGGGATGTACGCAGTACTTTACAACTTCTTAGAAAAAAGATTATCTGACACACTAAAAACAATATTGATACCCTTGCTAACCTTAGCAATTATTGTGCCTTTAACGATTTTAGTTGCAGGTCCAATTGGGTATTATAGTGGAGAGTTTTTAGCAAGCATTGTTACATGGTTAATGGAAACGAATGGAACGTTAACAGGAATTGTGATGGGTGGTTTATGGTTAGTTATCATTTCTACCGGACTGAATTGGGCAATTAACCCAATTATGTTAAACAACTTATCTGTTCATGGTTTTGATTTCATCCGACCGTTTACTTTTGCATCGAACTTTGCAACACTAGGTCTTGTTATCGGAATTGCATTAGCAGCAAAGAAAAATAGAGATTTAAAAAACTATGCGAGTGCGAATGTATTTACAATAGCTATTTCAGGAATGGTTGAACCAACGATTTTTGGAATTTTGGTTAAATATCGAAGATACTTCCTTGCACAAATTATTGGTGGTGCAGCTGGCGCAGCTTATATGGGCTTCATGTCAGTAACTGCAAATACATTTGTATTTGGTAGCTTCATTACATTAACTGCACTTGTAGGCGATAATCCGATGAACTTAATTCATGGATTAATTGGCCTTGCTATTGCAACAACAGTAGCTGCAGTTATTGCTTTCACGATTACAAAATCAGATGAAAGAAAAATCGTTGAAGCTTAAAATAAGTATCAAAGATAGTTTCAAAATCTTTATGTTGTAGGGAAAGTACACAATCACAGCCTATTTGGTAGTAGATTCATGGGAGTTGAGATAGAGTGTCTAAACATAAAGAAAAAGAATTGGGCAACGCAGCATTAATGACAAAGACAGAAATGTATATTAAACAGTCCTGGCAAAGAGAGAAAGCGATTCTAAGTGCTTTGGAAGCGGGC
>CAZTXI010000144.1:0-3823 GCA_964617265.1 uncultured Carnobacteriaceae bacterium
GTGTCTAGGGTTTTACATTTCACGATAGAGAGATAACTTGTATTTCAATGGGGTATCGTCTAAAATAAGTTTAGATAGATAACATTACCATTCAAAGACAGCTAAGATATGGAAGTTTGGTTCAATTCCAACACGGTCCCGCCACTGTAACCATGCCCTGTGCATGTAGTCAGATCTTTATCTTAGTTTGCTAATAACGCACATAGACTGTTTCGAGGCAAAGCAGTTATATGATGAGTCTATGTCTGGAGCATAGGCTATTTTTTTCGCTTTTTTTGAGAGGTGGGCCTCCAAAAACTCGAATGCTCCTTTTAGCGGATGAACGGAATATCTATCATAAAACGGACAGGTTTCTGTTCAAAACACTAAAGGAGAGATACAAATGGATTTACGCAAATTGTTTTTATTGTTGACGACAGGATTAGTTCTTACAGGATGTGCGACGGATACAACTGATGCACCTGAAGATACGTCATCAGCGGATGTAGAATCTGTTGAAGAAGCAGAAGAGATTACTGCGACGATTGAAATTGTTATTGATGGCGAATCGCTAGCGGACTTAAGCAAGGAAGTAACTGTTCCAGAAGGTACGTATTTATTAGACGTGATGAAGGACGAATACGATATCACAGCATCTGAAGCAGGGTTCATTTCAATCATCGAAGGTTATGAAGAAGATTTAGCCGCGGAACGTTACTGGCTATACTACCATAATGATGAAATGCCATCTGTAGGAGCTGCTGATTACGAATTAGAGGAAGGCGATCAGATTGAATGGAGACTTGAGGACAGTGAATTCTAATTCGGACTACTTCAATGTTAACCGAATTGCTCTCTTGGCTATTTTGACTGCTTTAATTACGGTGGGGCGAATTGCTTTTGCCTTACCCTTTTTGCCGAATATTCAACCGATGACAGCACTGCTCATTATTATCACGCTGAATATTGGCGTAATTGATGGGCTAGTCGTGTCGGTGTTATCGATGTTGCTAACGAATATGATGCTGTCTATGGGGCCATGGACCGTCTTTCAGATGATTTCGTTTGCGGTGGTTATTTTACTAACAGGTATAGTGAAATATTTCTACTCATTTGGAACATTTCGCAATCGCCTTCTATTTTCTGTATGGGCATTGCTGACAGGCTATGTGTATGGGTTTATTATTTCAGTCTTATCATTTTACCTCTATGGTATGAGTAACTTTTGGGTTTATTATCTGAATGGCTTACCGTTTGACACACTACATGCTGTGGGTAATTTCGCTTTCTTCGTAATTTTAGAACCCATTTTAGTTCCAATTATACGTAAGAGATTTGCGGGAATTTCAAACTAAAAAAATAATGAAATTGTAATATATAAAGAGAACTCCTTTACACACAACGTGTAGAGGAGTTCTTGTTTAAAATACTAAGATGTTTTTGAATCTGTTCCCTTGTTTCAAAGTTTTCTTTACGGTATACTATTTTCTAGTTAATTCACAACATGTTGTGTATTTATTGAAATTAAAACACAATATATAGTGAAAATATGAACCGATAGTTAGGAGAAAAACACATGGTTGCAAATTCAATTTTACCATTAAACGTTGATATCGACAAATTAAATGAGGACATTGCGCAATTTCCGCATGTCTATCCAATTACAGAAGATATGCACATTACACATAAAGGTGTTTCACGAATGGTTATGATTGACCGTTATTCATATAAAGATACGAAAAAAGAAACGCTATCTGCAGGAGACCTTGTAGTCCTAACTGTAAAAGCAGACCCTAAATACCCAGCAAGAGGAATTGGTTATGTTCAATCACTAGATTGGGATGCGAATGAGGCTGTTATTTTACTTGAAGAAGAATACCGTGGAACGTTAGAAGATTCAGAAGAAATCGAAACAGGTCTTGTAACTCGTAGTATCGACGTTATTGAAAAGCCTCTAGAAATTTTCTATGAACAAATTGCTAAGCGTAATGCTCGTGGATTAGCTGAGGCCGAAGCAGACCCAGCTAAAGTAGAAGAATCATTTGAGAAATTTTACAACCAATTAAGTACGAAAAACTTTGTTCCTGCAGGACGTGTTCTATATGGAGCAGGTTCAGGAACGGATGTAACGTATTTCAACTGTTACGTTATGCCATTTGTACCAGACTCTCGTGAAGGTATTTCAGATCACCGTAAAGAGGTTATGGAAATCATGTCTCGTGGTGGTGGAGTTGGAACAAACGGTTCAACTTTACGTCCACGTAACACGTTAGCTCGTGGAGTGAACGGAAAATCAAGTGGTTCGGTATCATGGTTAGATGATATCGCGAAGTTAACACACTTAGTTGAACAAGGTGGCTCGCGTCGTGGAGCTCAGATGATTATGTTAGCAGACTGGCATCCGGATATTTTAGAGTTCATCATTTCTAAAGTACAAAATCCACGCATTTTACGTTACTTGATTGAAAACACAACGGATGAACAAATTAAATCATTAGCACAAGAAAACTTAAAATTTACAGCATTTGGAGCATCTGAATTAGAGATGTACGAGACGATTGCACAACACGAAAAATCACCTGGACATGGTGGTTTCTCAGCAACTGTTATTCAGAATGCCAAACGTAAAGTAAGAGATGGTGGAAATTACACTGTTCAAAACCCAGAGTTCTTAACGGGAGCAAACATTTCAGTTACCTTAACGAGCGACTTTATGGACGCTGTTGAACACGATGAAATGTGGGCGCTACGTTTCCCAGATACTGAAAACTATACAGAAGAAGAGATGGCTGATTATAACGAAAAATGGCCAGACGTTGGAGATGTTCGTGAATGGGAAAAAATGGGCTATGCAGTGCGTACGTACCGTCAAATTCCTGCACGAGAGTTATGGAACTTAATCAATATCTGTGCAACCTATTCAGCTGAACCAGGAATTTTCTTTATTGATAACGCAAATGAAGATACAAACGCACAAGCATACGGTCAAAAAGTTGTTGCGACAAACCCATGTGGTGAGCAGCCTCTAGCACCTTACTCAGTTTGTAACTTAGCAGCAGTAAACTTAGCTGAAATGGCAGACATTGATAACAATGCAGTAGATTACGACAAGTTAACTGAAACAGTTAAAACAGGTGTACGTATGCAAGATAACGTAATTGATGCAACACCTTACTTCTTAGAAGAAAACGAAAAACAAGCACTTGGTGAGCGTCGTATCGGTCTTGGTGTGATGGGTCTAGCAGACTTATTAATTTACACGAAAAACCGTTATGGATCAGTAGAAGGAAACAAGATTGTTGACCGTGTATTCGAGACAATCGCTATTGCAGCTTATGAAGAATCAATTGAATTAGCGAAAGAAAAAGGAAGTTTCCCATTCTTAATCGGTGAAACAGACGAAGCAACAATGACATTACGTGAGAATTTCATCAATACAGGCTACATGAAACGCATGCCTGAACACATTCGTGAAGGTGTATTAGCACACGGTATCCGTAACTCACACTTATTAACAGTTGCACCGACTGGAAGTACTGGTACAATGATGAACGTTTCAACGGGATTAGAGCCTTACTTCGCCTTTAAATACTACCGTAGTGGACGTTTAGGTAAATTTATTGAAGTGAATGCAGACGTAGTTCAAGAATACCTTGACCGTCATCCTGAAGCAGACGAAAACAACCTACCAGAATTCTTCGTTACAGCGATGGAATTAAAACCAGAAGAGCACGTTGATGTTCAAACAACCATCCAGCGTTGGGTAGATAGTTCGATTTCAAAAACAGTTAACGCACCAGAAGGTTACTCTGTTTCTGAAGTAGCTAAAATTTACGAACGTCTA
>CAZTXI010000145.1:0-3757 GCA_964617265.1 uncultured Carnobacteriaceae bacterium
TACTCAACATCAACACTAGGATTAAAGTTGATGCTGGTAGCCAAACCCAAGTTCTGAATTCCATATTGTATGGAGTGGTTGCTGAACTTACCAGACGTCCTAATGAAGGAATTTGATCCGGTAATCCGTAACCTAAGAATGTTAACCCAGTTTCTAAACCAATATTTCCAGCGTATGAAAGAATTAGCTGTACCATTATTAGTGAAGATAAGTTTGGTAACATTTCTAATAAGATAATTTTCCAAGTAGGTGTTCCCATAGTCTTAGAAGCACTAATGTAGTCACGACTTGATTCTGAAAGTGATTTACTACGAACCACTCGACAGTAACCTGTCCATGAGAATACACTCATGATGAATACAAAACTTCCAATTGTAATTTCGGGTACAACTACCATGAAAACAATAATAATCATTGTTGTAGGTAATGTCATAACGAAGTCCGTTACACGCATAATTGCATTATCGACTTTACCACCATAGTAACCTGCGATTAATCCTAAAGTAATACCGATTGTTGCAATAATTGATGTTACTGCAACTGCGATAATGATTGAGTTCCAAGCCGCAAGTAATAGTTGAGTAAACACGTCTCGTCCGTAATCATCGGTACCGAAAATCAATGTCTTTTCACCATTCCAAGCATCTGCTATAAGTCCCCATTCAAAATCAACAGGTTGTTCAAAGTTTCTTAAAATATCAACTTGCATTACCGCATTTGCGTCCAGTCTTAGAGACCATGCAAGTGTTGTTACTAATATTAGAACTAACATAATTAAAGCAACCATTGCTACTTTATCTTTTAAAAACTCTCGGACAATAACCTTGAAACCCATAGGAGGTGCTGAAACTTCTGCACTCTCACTAGCGCCTTCGATAACGGCTGTCTTTTTGAGTTTGTCATCATTTCTATCCATTTTTTTCATTCCTTTACTTTTCTAATAGTTAGTCTATACGGATACGTGGATCTGCAAGACTTAAGACAATATCTGATATAAGTGATCCTATAATGGCTAATATACCATATAGTAAGGTTAGTGTAATAACGACTGAATAATCTCGAGCGTTAATTGAAGTGATGAACAAGTCACCCATTCCATTAAATGCAAAGATTTGTTCAATAAACACTGACCCACTTAGTAAACTAGAAAAGATAAAACCAAAGGATGAAGCAATTGGTAAGAATGCATTACGGAAAATATGTTTTGCATAGATTTTACCTTCAGGTACACCTTTTGATCGAGCTGTCCTCACATAATCATGTGTTTTTGCATCAATCACTTCACTTCTCAATGTCTGAGTTGTTGAAGCTGTACCTAGAATTCCACCAGTAAATCCTGGAAGAAGTAATCGATAGAACATATCCCAGTAATATTCTACTGTTCCAGCTGTTAACGTAACATTTTTAGAACCGAAAGTTGGGAACCAACCTAGACGGTATCCAAAGATAAACACCATTAAAAGTGCTAATACGAAAGTTGGAATAGCATAACTTACATAGTTATAAATCATTACAAACTTATCAAACCAACTATTATTATAGCGTCCTGCGAACATACCAAATGGTAATGCAATTAGGTATGTAAAGAATGTTGAAACAATTCCTAAACGTAATGAGTTTGCTGCACGTCCACCAATTAATGTAGTAACAGGGACTTGTTGCGCATAACTTCTACCGAAGTCTCCTTGTAATACATTACCTAACCATCTGACATATTGAACTGGAACTGGATCATTCCAACCAGCTGCTTCTCTTAGAGCCTCAATTTGTGCTGGGTCTACGTTCGGGTCAATCATCCCTGTAAAAGGATCCCCTGGCATATTTTGTGCTACAACAAATACAATTATACTAAGCAAAATAATTTGAGGAATCATTGTAAGCAAACGACGTAATACTGTTTTCCACATAATTAATTGCCTCCTTCAGATTGCTCAATTGATGAGCTGTTTTGATCATTTGGATTTAAAGCTACCCAATGTTGATCATCAAATGTTTGAAGATCATAAACTCGACCTTTTTCAGAATAATAATGAATTTGTTGTTCATGATATTCTCTCTCAACCGCTTGACGTTCAACTTTATGTTGGTCACGGTTAAGTGGGTCAATCTGAGGTATAGCAGATAATAAACGACGAGTGTAGATATGTTGTGGATTGTTAAAGATTTTTTCTTTTGATCCACGCTCTACAAATCGTCCGCGGTGCATAATAGCTATGTCATCCGCCATATACTTTACAACACTCAAGTCATGAGAGATGAATAAATAACTTAATCCATACTCTTCTTGAATACGACGCATGAAGTTTAATACTTGAGCTTGAACAGATAAGTCTAATGCGGATGTCGGTTCGTCAGCAATAATTAGTTTTGGACTACTAGCAACTGCACGAGCAACACCTAAACGTTGACGTTGGCCACCAGAGAACTCATGTGGGTATCTGTAAATCGCATCTTCGTTTAATCCAACGATTTCAAGTAATCGTTTAACTTCACTTGTTTCTTGATCATGTGTGTAATTAAAGTAGTTACGCATTGGTTCTGCAATAATATCTTTAATACGTTTTTTAGGGTTTAATGAAGACGTTGAGTCTTGGAAAATCATTTGAATGTCTTTATTGTAATCCGCATATTCAGCACGACGACTTCTAGCTTTGTTTGTTACATCGACACCGTTATAAATAACTTGTCCATCTGTAACACCCTCTAAACCAATAATCGCTTTACCGATTGTTGTTTTACCAGAACCAGACTCTCCAACTAAACCATATGTTTTACCTTCTTCAATGATCATGTTTACACCATCAACAGCATAAACCCAATCTTGAATTGTATTAAAAATTCCACCACGAATTGGGAAGTGAACTTTTAAATCTTTTAACTCTAAGAATGACATTATTTTTCCTCCCCTTCAAAGTAGAAATGTTTCCAGCTGTTTCCTCTAACCTTATGGCCTGGAGCAATTTCTTCTAGTTGAGGATTTTCATCGAATACCTCATCTGGCATCCAAGGAATACGATCTTTGAAACGATCTCCAGTACGAGGTAGTGCTTGTAATGAAGGAACTGTCCCTTGAATTACGTGTAACTCAGCTACTTCTTCACCCTCAAGTTCATGAGGAATTGAGTTAAGTAACGAGCGTGTGTATGGATGTTTTGGATCTGTAAACAAGACATCTACAGGAGCCTCTTCAACAATCTGTCCAGCATACATTACTGCTACACGGTCTGCTGTTTCCGCTACAACACCTAAGTCATGCGTAATTAAAATAATTCCAGAGTTTGTTTCATCTTGAATATCATTCATTAAATCTAAAATCTGAGCTTGAATTGTAACGTCTAAAGCCGTAGTTGGCTCATCAGCGATAATGATTGGTGGTTTGTTAGCTAAAGCAATCGCAATAACAACACGTTGTCTCATTCCACCTGAAAGTTCATGTGGGTACTGTTTTGCAGTACGCTCAGGATTAACAATCCCTACTTGGTCTAATAATTTAAGAACTTCCTCTTTACGAGCTTCTTCTTTTAATTCTGTATGGTAAATAAGTGATTCCTCAATTTGTTTACCTACAGTCATAACTGGGTTTAATGAACCTAATGGATCTTGGAAAATCATACCAATATCGTTTCCTCGGATTCGATTGTATAATTTTTCGTTTAATTTTGTTAGGTCTAAACCTTTGTATAAAATTTCACCTTTTACTTTAGTATTAAGTGGATCATGTAATCCAATAATAGCTGTGGCAAGAGTTGATTTTCCA
>CAZTXI010000146.1:0-2130 GCA_964617265.1 uncultured Carnobacteriaceae bacterium
CGTGGTTCAGCAAGCTATGATCGTATTGAAATTTTATTAAATGAGAAGAGTTCTATCTTAGAAAAAGATCATGCCATTAAAACAAAACCATCTGGAGATTTGGAGTTTTCTGTTGATTCGTTTACGTATCCAAATGACAAAAAAGCAACTCTTAAATCGATTCATTTTAATATTCCTAAAGGTCATACCTTAGGGATTGTGGGGAAAACAGGGTCAGGAAAATCTTCAATTGTTAAATTACTTTTAAGAGATTTCGATCATTATGATGGTGAAATTAAAATCGCAGGACATGATATTAGAGAATATTCTCTCGATTCATTATTGCATACCATTGGTTATGTTCCGCAAGATAACTTCTTATTTTCAACAACTATTCGCGATAACATTCGCTTCAGTGATCCAACTATTTCACAAGAAGAAGTCGAAAAGGCAGCAAAAATCGCAGACATACATGATGACATTATGGAAATGCCAGATGGCTATGATACACAAACTGGTGAACGAGGCGTTTCGTTATCAGGAGGACAGAAACAACGTGTTGCGATTGCGCGAGCGTTAATTAAGAATCCTGAGTTAATGATTTTAGATGATTCATTATCTGCAGTCGATGCGAAAACGGAAGAAGAAATTTTACAAGGTTTACGCGAATTACGAGACGATCAATCAACTATTATTATTGCACATCGTATCAGTTCCTTAATGCATGCAGACGAAATTCTTGTATTAGAAGATGGTGTCATTTCAGAGCGTGGAACGCATGATGACCTTCTTGCAAACGATGGCTGGTATAAAGAAATGTACAACAAGCAACAACTAGAAGATAAATTACCAGACCAAGTTAAGGAATTAGGAGGGATGGAATAATATGGCTATAAATGTTGAAATTGAAAAAGAAAATCAATATCGTTCCATACCGATTAAAGATCAAATGCAAACGTTAAAACGTATTCTAGTTTTTACGAAGCCTTATTTAAAAAGTTTTGCTATAGCTATTGTTTTAGTTATTGCTTTAGCAATCGTCAATGCGGCCCAACCGCGAGTGATTCAAACATTTATTGATAATCATTTAGCAACCGGTACAGCCACTGGTCAAACGGCATGGATATTTGGTGGGTTTTATTTCGGACTAACCTTATTAAAAATGGTATTCACATTTTTTGAGCTATATATATTTAATATGGCTGCAGAACGTACCGTACAAAACGTCAGAAATAAAATTTACGAAAAAGTACACACTTTAGGAATGAAGTTCTTTGATGGGACTGCAACAGGGTGGGTTGTTACGCGAATTACGAACGATACAGAAGCTCTGAAAGATTTTTGGAACGTACTCTTAAACGTAACGCAAAGTTTATTGAGTATTACAACGACATTCATTGCGATGATTATATTAGATTGGAAAGTTTCTTTAGCCGTGTTAGCTTTTGTGCCAATCTTAGTTGTGATTATTCGTTTTTACCAAGTTTATAGTTCAAAAACTTATTCTGAAATGAAAAGTAAAAACAGTCAGTTGAACTCACAGTTAGCTGAGTCAATTAATGGGATGTCAACTATCCAACAATTTAGACAAGAAAAACGTATGATTAATGAATTTGAAGCAACAAACGAAGAGTACTTTAATTCACGTTTTTCAATGATGAAAATAAATGCGATTTTGTTAAGTCCGATTATTGACTTGCTTTATACAATCGCAGTAGTAGTTGTTCTTGGTGTGTTTGGATTTAATGCACTACAAGCTCCGATTGAAGTCGGTATAATTTATGCCTTTACTTCTTATATCCGACTGTTTTTCCAACCGTTAACACGATTAATGGATAACTTAAGTTTATTCCAAGACGGTATTATTTCAAGTAGTCGTATATTGAAAGTAATGGATGATGAAACTTATGCACCAGAGCAAGATGAGATCCCTGAATTAAACATCCAAGATGCTAAAATTGAATTTAAAAATGTTACGTTTTCATATGATGGAAAAGTAGATGTTCTAAAGAATATCAGTTTTACCGTTAATCCTGGTGAAACAGTGGCTCTTGTTGGTCATACTGGAAGTGGGAAATCTTCTATTATCAACGTCTTAATGCGATTCTATGAATTCCAAGAAGGAGACGTTCTAATTGATGGGCATTCAAT
>CAZTXI010000146.1:2230-3744 GCA_964617265.1 uncultured Carnobacteriaceae bacterium
TAATGCGATTCTATGAATTCCAAGAAGGAGACGTTCTAATTGATGGGCATTCAATCCGTCAATATCCTATCGAAGAATTGCGACGTGAGGTTGGGTTAGTGTTACAAGATTCCTTTATGTTCTATGGAACGATTAAAGATAATATCCGTTTATTAGATGAATCAATAAGCGACCGTGAAATTATTGATGCTGCTAAATTTGTTCAAGCTGATCGATTTATTGAGAAACTACCAAACAAATACAACCATAAAGTTGTTGAACGTGGAGCAGGTTTTTCAAGTGGGGAAAAACAGTTGTTATCTTTTGCGAGTACAATCGTTAAGGATCCTAAGATTTTAATACTAGATGAAGCAACAGCTAATATTGATACGGAAACAGAAGCTTTAATCCAAGAAGGTTTAAATCGTATGCGCGCTGGTAGAACAACGGTTGCAATTGCTCACCGTCTCTCTACAATCCGTGATGCAGATCAAATTTTAGTATTAGATTCGGGTGAAATTGTTGAACGCGGAAACCACGAAGAATTAATTGAACTTGGTGGACGTTACAATGAAATGTATGAGTTACAAAACCTTGGATTTCAATATCAAGAAAATATAGAATAAACTAAAAAAGTCTATGGACACCTTCAAAGGTATCCATAGACTTTTTATGTTAAATTGTTTTTTCAAGTGCATCAAAAGATGCTTGGATTTTTTCAGAATAATAGAGGTTTATGTCATCAACACCATCTATTTTTCGTTTTACTTCAAATGGTTCACCAAAGATTACGGTAGTTTGTTTACGTAGTAGTAAATCTTTAACCGTTAATGGTCCATCATAAATAGCTGGAACAATTTTACTTTTGCCTAATCGCGCAATTGTAACAGCGCCACCTTTTAATTCTGTTGAGTAACGACTACCACTTGGGAAGACGACTACATTTAATTCATTATTTTTCAGATAATTAACTGGAGTTTTAATCGCACTAACTCCTGGATTTTTACGATCCACTGGAAAAGCATTCACTTTCCGAATAAGCCATCCTAAAAACGGAATATCAAATAATTCTTTTTTAGCCATAAAGGAAAACTGATGAGGAAAGGCCGTAATTGCAATATACACTGGATCTAAAAAAGACCGGTGTGGAGCAACTAAAACAAATTTTTCATCAGTGGGTAAGTGTTCTTTACCATAAACATTTGTTTTACCATTTAGAATTCGTAGTAAAACTTTAATGAAATTCATAATAAAATTATACATAAATTGCATCACCTCAATAAAAGATAATTTTAGTATGCGTTACTTTTAAATAAAGTTCAAGTTTTATTTGATAATAGAATTGTTTTTAGTTATAATAATAAACGGTGCAAATGCACTAATTTTCACTCGAGTGGATTACCCAACTGTTGCTCCGATGCCAGGAGTTGTTTGGGTGTGTGAAATTCGAGGAAGAAATAAAACAAAAATGGAGGAATTAAAATGGCAGTAGTAACAATGAAACAATTATTAGAATCAGGTGTTCATTTTGGTCA
>CAZTXI010000147.1:0-3713 GCA_964617265.1 uncultured Carnobacteriaceae bacterium
GATTATATTATCGATATTGGTCCAGAAGGTGGAGAAGGTGGCGGAACCATTTTAGCCACAGGTACACCAGAAGAAATTGCTGAAGTAGAAGAAAGTTATACCGGACAATACTTAAAAGAAGTATTTGAATGGCATAAAAACTTAAAATAATGAGAAAAGTACTGCTGACTTTTTGTTTTATCTGAGTCTGCAGTGCTTTTTTATTGTGGCCATGGTGTAGAATCACAAACGCATAACGAATTTAAGGTTTTCATTTCACAAAAAGCACTTCTGGGGATGCGAATGACCGAAAAAGTATCTATAATAGAAGAAGATTGAAATGGACGAGTAAGGGGATCAAGTATGACGAAGAAATTAGACGGAAAAATCGTTGGGCAAGCGATTCGAAAACAAGCCCGAATAGATGCAGAGGCGCTGAGGTCAAATGGAGTAAATCCGAAACTGGCGATTTTGCGTGTGGGGGAGGAAGAAGCCTCAAAAAGTTACGAACGAAACGCGATTCGTGCAATGGAAGATGCGACGATTGCGGTTGAGACGTTTGTCTTGGATGAAATGAGTGCGACGGAACAAGTGATCCAGATGATTGATGAACTGAATAAAGATGAAAGTATTCACGGAGTTATCATTATGCAACCACTACCGGAAGGCATTTCACGACAAGAAATATCTAGTGAATTAGATTGGCGTAAAGATGTCGATGGCATTAATCCGTTAAACTTGGGGTTATTAATCGAAGCGAATCAAGTGGCGCTAAAACCAAGTACACCACAAGCAGTGATTGAAATGATTGATTACTACGGCATCGACTTAAAAGGTAAAGATGTAGTCGTTATTGGAAGTAGCCCAGTTGTTGGGAAGCCGTTGTCGATTATGTTAGGAAATCGCGGTGCGACTGTTTCCAATTTACATATTCATACAAAAGATGTGCGCAAGTATACGAAGCAGGCGGATATTGTGATTTCAGCGACAGGTGCTTTGGGCTTAATTGATGAAACGTATATTAAGGAAGGAACCATTGTTTTCGACGTGGGCTATGGCTACAAAGATGGCAAAGTGATGGGCGATGTGCAATACGAAACGCTGCAAAATATAGCGGCTGCTGTCTCGCCCGTTCCAGGTGGAGTTGGCTCAGTAACGACGTCTGTTTTAGCGGGTCAAGTGATTCAAGCAGCCAATATTCAGTTAGCGAAAAACACTGGTCGAAAATTGAACGAATGAATTAAAATATGATATGCTTGACACAAGAAAAGCGTCTATTTTATTTTGGTAAAATGGACGAACGAAAGGACAGATTGCGTGCCTAAAATAGATGAAAATGGATTAAAAAAGACACCTTTATATGATTACTACCTCGAGAAGAAGTTGAAATTAACCGATTTTGGTGGTTGGGCATTGCCGATTCAAGTGACAAAATTAGCGGATGAACATGCCGCTGTACGTGAGCGTGTAGGATTATTTGACTGTGCACATATGGGTGAAATTCGCGTATCTGGAACAGACGCACTGGATTTTGTGAACAGCTTAATCACAAATGATGCCAGTCAACTAGTTGTAAATCAAGCGATGTATACCGCTATCACAAAAGAAGATGGTGGTACGCTCGATGATGTGATTTTTTATAAAGAAGCAGAGGATTCTTTCTTATTTACACCAAACGCATCAAACACCGGTAAAATTTTACAATGGTTTAAAGACCATATCGAAAATAAAGCGGTTCAAATTGAAGACCTCTCGGATGAAATTGGTTTAATTGCGATTCAAGGACCAAAGGCAGAAGCCGTTTTACAAAAATTAACCGAGACAAACTTACCTGAAATAAAAACCTATCATTATTTACCAAACCAATCTGTTGCGGGCTATGAAAATGTAGCCATTTCACGAACGGGTTATACGGGCGAAGATGGGTTTGAGTTGTATGTGCCATTTGACCAACAGTTAGCAATTTGGAAAAAGTTACTAGAAGCTGGCGAAGAGTTTGGCATTCAAGAATGTGCTTTAGGTGCACGCGATACGCTGCGCTTGGAAGCGGGCTTGCCATTATATGGTAACGATATGACGGAAGACATCAATCCATACGAAGGTGGCATTGCCTTTACGGTTAAAACAGGTACACAAAAAATAGCGGATTATCCAGGAAAATCAGCCTTAGAAGCACATAAAGCAAAAGAAGCGAAGCGCATTTCACGAGGATTTGAATTGAAAGACCGCGGAATCGCTCGACCAGGAATGCTTGTGAAAAATGCGGAAGGTGAGACGATTGGTGAAGTCACATCCGGTACGATGAGTCCGACTTTCAACAAGGCAATTGGTTTTATGCTGATCGATAACAAGCATGCAAAACTGGGTGACGAAGTGTTAATCGAAGTTCGAAAAAAACTCGTTCCAGCTGAAATTGTAAAAAAAGATTGGCTACGCCGAAAATAGATAAAAATGAGGAGTGTTTTTGACATGACACAAGTATATTACACAGAAGATCACGATTGGGTAGAAGTTTTAGACACAAATAAAGTGCGCATCGGCATCACCGAATATGCGCAAGACCAGCTAGGTGACATCGTTTACGTCGAGTTGCCAGAAGAGGGCGACGACTTAGAAGCAGGCGACGAGCTTGGAACGGTAGAGTCGGTTAAATCTGTATCCGAAATTTTATCGCCACTAACTGGAACGGTCACGGCGGTCAACGACGTACTTGAAGACGAGCCGGAACTGGTGAACGACGACGCAACAGGAAAAGGTTGGTTTATCGAACTCGAAACCACAGACGAAGTCGACGTATCCGGATTATTATCAAAAGAAGAATATGCAGCATTAATCGAAGAATAAGACCTTTTTCTTTGTGAAATGTTGAGATAGTGCTCTCATGAATCGTGTGGATTGTAACACCATGAGAGCACTTTTACTATGGAGAGTAATGGATTTGAGTTTAGAAAGGACGATCTCATGAAAAAATTTAGATACTTACCGAATACGGATAAAGATCGGGCAGAAATGCTAGAAACAATTGGCGCCAAAGACATCATGGATTTATTTTCAGATATTCCCCAACAAGTACGTATAGATGAAGAGATGGATTTACCAGCAAGCCTTAGCGAATATGAATTGCTGAAACATGCCCGCGAACTCGCGGCTAAAAATACAACCGCTTCAGATATGCCTTACTTTTTAGGTGCGGGCGTTTATGACCACCATATTCCTGCGGTCGTGAACCACATTATTTCACGCCAAGAATTTCTAACCGCCTATGTTCCGTATCAGCCTGAAATTTCACAAGGTGGCTTACAAGCCTTATTCGAATGGCAATCCATGATTTGTGAACTAACCGGAATGGCGGTCACGAACAGTGGGATGTATGACGGATTCAATGCCTTAGCAGAAGGAGCCAATTTAGCGATTGGACAAGTCAAAAAATCAAATAAAATTCTGGTTTCAAAAGCCATTAACCCACAAGGAATGGAAGTTTTACATACGTATTCTGATGGGATTGACTATGCGGTAGAAGAAGTCGAACTCGAAAATGACATCACAAGTTTAGCGGACTTAAAAGCGAAATTAGATGAAAAAACTGCCGCAGTTGTTGTGCAATATCCAAACTTCTTTGGCTCAATCGAAGATTTAAAAGCAATAAAAGAATTGCTAGCCGAAACGAAAACCTTGCTGATTGTTTCTGCTAACCCATTAGCACTCGGTCAATTAGAAAGCCCAGGTGCTTTAGG
>CAZTXI010000148.1:0-3633 GCA_964617265.1 uncultured Carnobacteriaceae bacterium
ACTATGATTTATTGCATGGTTCATGGCCAGAGAATTATGATGAAATTATTTTAACGGTTAATCAAAACAATGAAATCGACTCGACGGTTCTTTATGAATTAGGTATTTTACCAGCTGAAGAATATGAAGAAATTCTTGACCAGATTGATAAAGGTGAAGAAGTTGAGTTAGAACGTCGTGAAATAGATTTTGAAACCCTAACAGACCAAGTATTTTACTTACTACCAGCTAGTGAAAACTTTGTAGAAGATGAAAATGGTCATTTTGAAGATATTTCAGAAGATAACTTACGTGTTGAAGATTTAGTTGAAGAAAAAGCGATTGAATTAAAAGTTACGGGTGTCGTTCGACCAGTAGAAGATGCGACAACAGCATCCATTACAACTCCGATTGCTTATACAAGTGCATTAACGGAATATTTAATCGACTATGCGAATAATAGTGCAGTTGTGCAAGCTCAAGCAGAGACACCAGAAATTAATGTAATGAGTGGGATTCGTTTTGAAACAGAAAATGATGAACAGAAAATTGAAGATACACGTGAATATTTAGCTAGTTTCACAATTAGTGAAAAAGCGAATTTTGTCCGTTCAATGCAAGCAGATGGTCAAGCAGGTGGTTCAATGCCTGGCGGTCAAGCACCACAAATGACAGAAGAGCAATTAGCTGCCGGTTTTGACCAATTAGTTGCTGATTTAGATGATGAAACATTGCTAGATATTTACGATTCATCTATTTCAACTGGTAATTACGATGACAACATGAAAGCTTTTGGAGTGGTTAGTTTAGATGCTCCAACTTCAATTAGTATTTATGCGGACAACTTTGAAGACAAAGATGCTATTTCAGCTGAAATCGAAGCATACAATGAAACAGTTTCTGAAGAAGAACAAATAACGTATGCGGACTTCGCTGGCTTAATTATGTCTTCTGTAACTGAAATCATAAACGTCATTACGTATGTGTTAATCGCATTCGTAAGTGTATCCTTGGTTGTTTCATCGATTATGATTGGAATTATCACTTACATTTCAGTATTAGAAAGAACAAAAGAAATTGGTATTCTACGCGCAATAGGTGCTTCGAAACGAAATATTTCGACGGTATTCAATGCTGAAACGATTATTATTGGTTTATTCTCAGGATTATTAGGAGTGGGCTTAACGTATCTATCGCATATTCCACTGAATTTAATTCTTGAAAACTTATTTGGTGAAGGAGTCCGCGCTCATTTAACAATGAATAGTGCCATTGTATTAGTGGTATTGAGTGTTGTATTATCCTTTATCGCTGGTTTAATTCCGTCAAGACAAGCATCTGAAAAAGATCCAGTAGATGCTTTACGAACAGAATAATTTTTATAAAAAGTCTCGCTTTAGGTGTTCGAACCTTCAGCGAGGCATTTTTATTTAAGGAGCCATTTTATACTGAATTTGCGAATTATTATGCCAGTGTTTTTCGAATGTTGTGCTATACTAAAAAGACTAATTAGCTAGGAGGAACAACATGAAATTTAATGCCTATACTTATGAAAGACCAGACTTTGACCAATATAAAAAAGAATTTTTAGCAGTGGTTGCTGACTTAAAAGCTGCTGATTCAGTTGATGGTGTTCGAGTTGCGATTGATAAAGCATCTGAACTCAGTGCATCTTTAGACACGGTGATTAATTTAGCATCGATTCGCCATTCTATTGATACAAAAGATACTTTTTACGATGAAGAAGACCAATATTGGAATGAATATTCTCCATACTATCAAGAACTAATGACAACTTATTATCAGGCCGTTATGGATTCGCCATATTTAGAGGAATTAGAAGCCTTTTACCCCCGTACTTATTTCCAATATATGCAGTACGAATTGAAAGCTTTTGATTCAAGCGTGATTGACTTACTGCAAAAAGAAAATCAATTAAGTAGTGATTATCAAAAACTAATGGCTTCTGCTGAAATCGAATTTGACGATAAAAAGCTTACGTTATCTCAATTTGGTCCGTATTTACAATCAACTGATCGTGCCGTCAGAAAAAATGCGACTGATGCACACTTGAGTTTCTTTAAAGAAAACGAAGAAAAAATCGATCAGATTTATGATGAAATGGTAAAAGTACGCCATGATATTGCGACAAAATTAGGCTATAAAGATTTTGTGGAACTGGGTTATGTTCGTATGAAACGTTTTGATTATAATCGTGAAGATGTTGAAGTCTACCGTAAACAAGTACTTGAATATGTAGTGCCACTGACAGAAAAATTAGCTGAAAGACAGGCTAAACGAATCGGTATCGAAGACATGAAACATTACGATACAGCCTTACAATTCTTAGATGGCAACCCAGTTCCTCAAGGTAATCCAGACTATATTATTGAAAATGGACGAAAAATGTACCATGAGTTAAGTGATGAAACGGCTGAATTTATTGATTTCATGTTCGATAAAGATCTTGTGGATTTATTATCGAAAGAAGGAAAAGCGGGTGGAGGATACTGTACGTACATTCCGGATTACCAATCGCCATTTATCTTTGCAAATTTTAATGGGACATCTGGTGATATCGATGTCTTAACGCACGAAGCCGGTCATGCATTCCAAGTTTATGAATCACGTTGGGTAAAACAACCAGAATTAGCCTTCCCAACTTATGAAACGTGTGAAATTCACTCAATGAGTATGGAATTTTTCACGTACCCATGGATGGAATTATTCTTTAAAGATCAAACCGATAAATATAAATTTGATCATTTAAGTGGAACAGTTCGTTTCTTACCATACGGTGTGTTAGTGGATCATTTCCAACATGAAGTGTATGAAAACCCAGAGTGGACACCTGCTGAAAGAAAAGCTGCATGGCGCAGACTAGAGAAACAATATATTCCATATAGAGACTACTCTGAAGAAAGTTTCTTAGATCAAGGAACATACTGGTATCGTCAAGGCCATATTTTTGGCTCACCATTTTACTATATTGATTACACATTGGCTCAAATTTGTGCGCTACAATTTTATAAGCGTGCGATTGCGGATGAAGATGCGTCTGCTTGGACGGACTATATGGCAATCTGTAAAGCTGGTGGAACAAAGAGCTTCTTAGAAACAGTTGAAATCGCGAACTTACGCTCACCATTTGAAGCGGGTTCATTAGCGGATGTTATTGCAACAATTGATGAAACACTGACAGCTGTTGACGATTTAAATTTATAAACAAATAAAACCATCACCACCACAATTCGAATGTGGTTGGTGGTGGTTATTATTCATATTAGAAGATTAAACAAAAGACAATATCAACCTTTAGCCCTATTCGGATTGACCGTAGACTTGATATAATAATCTTATAATAAAATCAGGTTGAAACTTGAGGCAGGGATGGATTATAGATGAAAAGAATAGGACGTTTAATCCGATTTATATTTGCACTGATCATCATTTTTATGGGTGTTTTTTGGTTATCCGATCACTTTATTGAGAAAGCGGATGGTTACCAAAGTAATTATATTTATGTTTTGGAACGAGATACTCAGAAAGTAGTGCTTGAAAAAAGAGCTGAACATAAAGCCTATCCAGCTTCATTAGCTAAAATGATGACTACGATTGTTGCGCTAGAAAATATTGATGACCTATCAGCAATTG
>CAZTXI010000149.1:0-3604 GCA_964617265.1 uncultured Carnobacteriaceae bacterium
ACAACAGGACTTGTTTTTATTTCAGGTGAGATTCGTACGGAAGCTTATGTGGATATTCAGTCGGTCGTTCGTGAAACGATTCGAGATATTGGATATACACGTGCAAAATATGGTTTCGACGCAGATACTTGTGCCGTAATCGTTGCGATTGATGATCAATCGGAAGATATTGCGGGTGGAGTCGATCAGTCATTAGAATATAAAAACACTGATGACCAAAGTGAATTAGATAAAATTGGTGCTGGTGACCAAGGAATTATGTTTGGTTATGCAACAAAAGAAACGGCAGAATTAATGCCTTTACCAATTTCACTTAGTCATGCGTTGTCTCATCGTTTAGCAACGGTGCGAAAAAATGGTACATTGCCTTTCTTGAGACCAGACGGAAAAGCACAAGTTACTGTGGAATATGATGAAGATGGTGCGCCATTACGTGTTGATGCGATTGTGGTTAGTGCACAACATCATCCAGCAGTGACATATGAAGAGCTTTCTGCCGGAATCAGAGAAGAAGTTATTAATAAAGTCATTCCAGAAAAATGGTTGGATGAAAATACGGACTACTACATTAACCCAACTGGCCGCTTTGTTATAGGTGGACCACAGGGAGATGTTGGTTTAACTGGACGTAAAATTATCGTGGATACTTACGGTGGTTCAGCACGTCATGGTGGAGGAGCGTTTTCTGGTAAGGATGCGACAAAAGTTGACCGTTCGGCTAGTTATGCGGCGCGTCACATTGCAAAAAATATTGTTGCAGCTGACCTAGCAGATCGTGCAGAAATTCAATTAGCTTACGCGATTGGAGTAGCTCAGCCGGTATCGATTGCAGTAGAAACATTTGGAACTGGAAAAGTTTCAAATGAAAAATTAATTGCCGCTATTCGAAAAGTATTTGACTTGAGACCAGCTGGAATTATTAAAGAACTTGATTTAAAACAACCAATCTTTAAACAAACATCAGCATATGGTCACTTTGGCCGAGCGGATGCCGATTTCACATGGGAACAAACCAATAAAGTTCAAGAACTTTTAGATGAAATCAACCAGTAATATAAAATTAAAAGGTCACCTTGTAACTTGAGGCTGACCTTTCTTTTATAAGTAGGGTAATACAATAACTAATTCACTGTATTTTTTTGGTGATATAATATAAACTATTGTTTGACAAAGAGTTGTTAAAAGTACAATCTATTACAAATGTTAAGTTATAAATAGAGTGTAGTTTAGCATAATAATCTATGTTATAATTTTATTGTGTGAACATTATTCTCGGAATGATAAGCAACCAATTTAGTTAAATTTAATAAAACGGTAGGTGAAATACATGAACGAAATTGGTGAAATTTTAAAACAAGCTCGAATTGAAAAAGGCTATACCTTAGATGACCTACAACAAACGACAAAAATTCAAAAACGATACTTACAAGCCATTGAAGATGGTAATACAGATATATTACCAGGCCGTTTTTATGCGCGTGCTTTTGTAAAACAATATGCAGACATCGTAGGTTTGGATGGCGAACAATTATTAGAAGAACATTTACAAGAATCAGTAAAAGATGCAAGTGAAGAATTTGCGGAAAATGTTACAGTTGCGCCGTCAAGAAGCACTCCACGTAGAGGTGCTGGCCCGTTAAATACGTTACAAGATAACTTACCAACGATTTTAATATTCTTATTGGTTGTATCGATTTTTGCGGTTATCTATTTTGCATGGCGTCAAGCAGATCTATCTAATGGTTCAGAGGCACCTTTAATTAATGATACAACTGAACAAACGACTCCACCAGTTACAGAAGAGTCGAATGATGAAATTGAAGAACCTGAAACTGATGAAACAGATGACACAACAACCGAAGAAGAAACGCCGGAACCAGAGCCAGAAGCTCAAGAAATCACGATTTCTGAGAGTACTGGAGGTACAACAACTTACACGATTGCAGGACCACATCCTGAAGAACAGACGCTTGTTTTAAGAGCATCAGGTGGGAATTCATGGGTAAGTGCAAATGTAGCCGGTGGTGAAAGCTATGCACAACTCCTTCAAGATGGTGACGAATTATCAGTACCGTTTGGAGCGGATGTGACACAAATCGATTTAGTTATCGGTAGTGCACCAGCAACAGTCGTTGTTCTAAATGGTGTAGAATTAGAATATGCACCAGAAGCAGCAAACGTTGTTAAGCAAGACTTACAATTACAATTTACAGAATAACGAATCATTCGTTATAGGAGGCAACACATTGAACTTACCAAATAAATTAACCTTATTACGATTATTTTTGATTCCATTTTTTATCGTTCTCGTTGCGTACCCGTTTGATTGGGGTACAGTGGAACTATTGGGGTCAACAATGAGTGTACCGGTTATTATAGCAACGATTATTTTTATATTTGCAAGTTTCACAGATTGGTTGGATGGCTATATTGCACGACGTGATAATTTAGTGACCAACTTTGGAAAATTTGCGGATCCAGTAGCAGATAAAATTCTAGTGGCTTCAGCTTTGATTATGTTAATTGAATTAGACGCAGCTCCAGTTTGGGTTGTTGCGATTATTATTGCACGCGAATTTGCTGTAACTGGTTTACGTTTATTACTTGTTGAGACAGGTGGTACAGTTTTAGCGGCGGATTGGCCGGGGAAAATTAAAACTGTTTCGCAAATGTTAGCGATCATTTTCTTATTATTAAATGACTTCCCAGTAGCATGGACAGGTATTCCAGTTGGGACGATTTTATTATACGTTTCATTATTCTTTACAGTATATTCAGGAATCGATTACTTTTACAATGCGCGATTCTTGTTTAAAGATACAATTCAATAAAATAATTTTAAAAAAAGTAATAATAGACAGTATGGGCTTAGGACCGCTGTCTATTTTGTTTTTCTAGACTATTTTTTGCTTCACCTGTAAAATAAATAAAAGAATTTTAAAGAAAAAACGCGAAAATACGATTTTTTAGCAAATTATATATATAGGAGCATATTTATGAAGGCAGAAATCATAACAAGTGGAACAGAACTCTTGCTTGGTGAAGTGGTTGATACAAACACGGCTTATTTAGCTCGTGAACTCGCATCAATTGGCATAAATGTTCATCACCACACAACGGTTGGGGATAATCCAGATCGTCTACTAAAAGCAATTCAAGAAGCAGAAGCTCGTGCAGATATTGTGATTGTTTCTGGTGGTTTAGGACCGACACAGGATGATATTACAAAAAATATATTAGCAGACCATTTAAACGTGGAGTTAATGATTGATGAAGAGTCCATTCGAAAAGCCAGAATACGTTATGGCACCGATGATATTTCAAAAGGTAACATCAATCAAGCGCGTATTTTAACCGGATCTGAACCGCTTCAAAATGATGTCGGAATGGCAGCTGGGATTTTTATGAAAACAACTACACACACTTATGTCCTCCTGCCTGGACCGCCAAATGAGTTTGAACATATGGTCAGTCAATACTTGCTCCCAAAATTAGCAGAGTTTGCAGGTGATAAAGATATACTAAGATCAAGAAATTTAAATTTTTATGGGATGCCCGAAGCAACAGTGGCTGAAAAGTTGAACCACATTATAGAAGACCAAAC
>CAZTXI010000150.1:0-3577 GCA_964617265.1 uncultured Carnobacteriaceae bacterium
TTTCCAATTAACAGATATTCCACCTGCACCACGTGGAATCCCTCAAATTGAAGTAACCTTTGATATTGATAAAAATGGTATCGTTACGGTATCAGCTAAAGATCAAGGAACAGGTAAATCACAAGATATTACGATTAAATCATCTTCTGGTTTAACAGATGAAGAAATTGATCGTATGGTTAAAGAAGCAGAAGAGAATGCTGAAGCAGATAAAGCACGTAAAGAAGAAGTAGAATTACGTAACGAAGCTGACCAATTAGTATTCCAAACAGATAAAACATTAAAAGAATTAGAAGGTAAAGTAGACGCTGACGAAATTAAGAAAGCAGAAGAAGCTCGTGATGAGTTGAAAGATGCTATCGAAAAAGATGAGTTAGACTTAATCAAAGAAAAACGTGACGCGTTAAATGAAATCGTTCAAGATTTAACAGTTAAACTTTACGAACAAGCTGCAGCTGAGAATCAAGCACAGCAAGAACAAAATGCAGATGAATCAACATCAGATGACGACAATGTTGTAGATGCTGATTTTGAAGAAGTAGACGACGAATAAATCACTGGATGATTGAATACAAATAAGACTTAAAATGTGGAGAGAAAGCTGAGAGAATACTTTTGGCTTTCTCTTTCCACTGTATTTACTCTTATATAAAATGTATTCAAGTAATGATAGACGGAGGATATAATGGCAAGTAAAAAAGATTTTTATGATGTTTTAGGAGTTTCGAAAGAAGCTTCACCAGAAGAGATAAAAAAAGCATACCGACGATTATCAAAAAAATATCATCCAGATTTAAACGATGCTCCAGATGCCGAAGAAAATTTCAAAGAAGTTGCTGAAGCGTATGAAACACTTTCAGATGATTCAAAAAGAGCAAATTATGACCGATATGGACATGCTTCAACAGATCCAAACTTCGGTGGCGGCGGCTTTGGCGGTGGTGGCTTCGGTGGCGGCGGAGATGCATTCTCTGGCTTCGATGATATTTTTAGCCAATTCTTTGGTGGTGGACAAACTGCTCGACGTGATCCAAATGCACCGCGTAAAGGTAGCGACTTACAGTATGTAATGGATTTAACTTTTGAAGAGGCTGTATTTGGTAAATCGACAACGATTAAATATAATCGTGAAGACACTTGTAACACTTGTGGTGGTAACGGAGCTAAAAAAGGTTCTGCACCACAAACTTGTTCGCGCTGTTCTGGAACAGGTCAAACAGTTGTTGAACAAAACACACCATTTGGTCGTGTGCGCACACAAGCAGCATGTCCAGATTGTTCAGGTACTGGACAAATCATTAAAGATAAATGTACAGACTGTCATGGTGCAGGTCACAAGACAGAACGTCATTCTGTAAAAGTAACTGTACCAGCAGGTGTAGAAGATGGGAACCAAATTCGCTTGCGTGAGCAAGGAGATGCTGGTAAAAATGGTGGTCCACATGGTGATTTATACATTATTTTCCGTGTGAAACCGTCAGATATTTACGAGCGTCGTGGTACAGAAATTTTCTATGAGTTACCAATCAATATCGTCCAAGCAACTTTAGGTGATGAAATTGAAGTACCAACTGTACATGGAAAAGTAAAACTTAAAGTTCCAGCTGGTACCCAACCAGACTCGACTTTCCGCTTAAGAGGTAAAGGAGCACCATCACTTCGAGGGGCTAGTACGGGTGATCAACATGTTCGCATTATTGTAGAAGTACCGAAAAAGGTTACGGAAGAACAAGCAGAACATTTACGTTCATTCGCGCAAGCAAGTGGCTTTAACCAAACAAAAGAGCAAAAAGATGGCTTTTTCTCTAAAGTGAAAGACGCTTTTAAAGATAAAGACTAATAAAGAATAAAGATAGTTTCCACACTCACATTTTAATTTTATTATTGTGATGGTGGAGCTATCTTTTTTAAGTTAAGATTGCAATACTGAAAACAATTGTATAACCTTCCAAACATTGCTATAATTAAGGCTATATTTTGTATGTATATTAAGGACTGAGGGAATTATGATAGATAAAAAGAAAGTACGTGAGCGCCAAGAAAAAGTGCGTAACTTTTCAATCATTGCGCATATTGACCATGGAAAGTCGACTTTAGCTGACCGAATTTTACAATTTACCGAAACACTTTCAGATCGTGAAATGCAAGCTCAAGTTCTAGACTCAATGGACTTAGAACGTGAACGTGGAATAACCATTAAATTAAATACTGTAGAAGTAGAATATACCGCTAAAGATGGCGAAACGTATATTTTACATTTAATCGATACACCTGGGCACGTAGACTTTACGTATGAAGTCTCACGTAGTTTAGCTGCCTGTGAAGGGGCTATTCTAATCGTTGATGCCGCTCAAGGAATTGAAGCCCAAACATTAGCGAACGTTTATCTAGCATTAGATAACGACTTAGAAATCGTACCCGTTATTAACAAAATTGATTTACCAGCAGCTGATCCAGAACGTGTCGCTTTAGAAGTTGAAGAAGTTATTGGCTTACCAGCTGAAGACGCTGTTTTAGCAAGTGCTAAAAATGGTATTGGAATTGAAGATATCTTAGAGCAAATTGTTAAAGTGGTGCCTGCTCCATCTGGGGATATTGATAATCCATTACAAGCATTAATTTTCGATTCATTATATGACCCATATCGAGGCGTTGTTTTGAGTATCCGTATTCAAGAAGGAATGCTTAAAAAAGGTGATAATATTCAATTAATGCATAACGGAAAAGAATTTGAAGTTTCAGAGGTAGGCGTATTCTCACCTGATCCAATTGCGCGTGAATACTTAACTGTTGGTGATGTTGGATATGTTACAGCAAACATCAAGAGTGTTAAAGATACGCAAGTAGGGGATACGATTACTTTAGCGGATAACCCAGCGGATGAACCATTACCAGGGTACCAACAAATGAATCCAATGGTGTATAGTGGTCTTTACCCATCTGATTCAGGAGATTATGAAGATTTACGCGAAGCTCTAGAACGTTTACAACTAAATGACTCATCATTACGTTTTGAACCAGAAGTTTCACAAGCGCTTGGTTTTGGGTTCCGTTGTGGTTTCTTAGGAATGCTTCATATGGACGTTGTTCAAGAACGTTTAGAACGTGAATTTGACCTTGATTTAATCACAACAGCTCCTTCGGTAATATACGAAGTTGATAAAACAGATGGTGAAACAATCAAAGTTTCTAACCCCTCTGAAATGCCTGATCAAGTAAATATCTCTCGTATACGTGAGCCTTTCGTTAAAGCGACAATTTCTGCACCAAATGATTATGTTGGAGCGATTATGGAACTTTGCCAAAGTAAGCGTGGAGAATTCATTACAATGGAATATTTGGATGATATCCGAGTAAATGTTATCTATTACTTACCACTTTCTGAAATTGTATTTGATTTCTTTGATCGACTAAAATCAAACACAAAAGGTTATGCTTCTTTGAACTACGAACAAGCAGGTTACCGAGAAAGTGATCTAGTAAAAGTAGATATTGTTATCCATGGGGATACCGTCGATGCATTAAGCTTTATTGTGCATAAGACAGAAAGTCAAGATCGAGGCCGTAAAATCGTTGA
>CAZTXI010000151.1:0-3512 GCA_964617265.1 uncultured Carnobacteriaceae bacterium
AAAAAAATAAAAAACCTCAAAGAACGGTGGTAGTGTTCTTCAAGGTTTTCCATTAGTTTTTAAAATGATTAAAACTCTTCATATACAGCTGGATCCTGACCTTTATTGCGGCCATCTGGTTTTGTGATTTGATTAATACGATCAATTTCATCCGTTGTTAATTCGAAATCAAAAATCGCTAAGTTCTCTGCTTGACGAGCTGCATTTGTTGATTTTGGAATAGGCAGAACATTTTGTTCAATATCCCAACGTAAAACAACTTGTGCAGGTGATTTGCCGTATTTCTCAGCAATTTCAAGAATCGCATCTTCTTTCGTTGAGGCATTATCACGACCTAATGGACTCCAAGCTTGTGTAACAATATTCTTAGATGCATTATACGCTCGTTGTTCAGCTTGGTTAAAGTATGGATGTAATTCAATTTGGTTGATAACCGGTAAAACACCCGTTTCTTTTTCTAAGCGATCAATATGCTCTGGAAGGAAGTTACTTACCCCAATTGAGCGAACTAAACCAGTCTTTTGAGCATCAATCAATGCTTGCCATGCTTCTAAATACAATTCTTGATTCGGATTCGGCCAATGAATAAGATATAGATCAATATAATCTAACCCTGTGCGTAAGACAGATTCTTCAATTGTATCCAATGCCGCACGATAAGCGTGGTGACGACCTGGTAATTTAGATGCAATCGTAATTTGATCACGAGGAACGCTGCTGTTACGAATTGCACGTCCAACTGTTCCTTCATTTTCATAATTAAAGGCAGTGTCTAACAAGCGATAACCGTTATTTAAAGCCATCTCTATTCGACGAGCTCCTTGCGCACCTTTCATTTTATCCGTTCCAAAACCAACCTTAGGTACTTTGAAACCATCTGATAATAAATAGTGTTCCATGTATTGCCTCCTATATTTCTTCAAGTTGGTAGTTCTGTTAAATTTTTATTTAGTGTTAAATGCATCGATTGCACCGTTTAGGTACATAATCCCCATTGCACGATCATATAAGCCGTATCCTGGACGAACGCTATTTTCATTTTCACCAAAGACATTTCGACCATGATCTGGACGGATAAAACCATCAAAATCATTATCAATTAGGACTTTTATAAGATTCACTACATCAACCGTTCCATCCGCTGTTCGATGCGAAACTTCTGTAAAGTTTCCAGCATCATCTAAATCCACATTACGAATATGCATAAAATGAGTTCGGTCAACATATTTTTTTAGCATTTCAACCTGATTATTCTCAGGATTCGCTCCAAGCGAACCCGTACAGAAAGTTAACCCATGGTATGGACTATTATTTACTTCAAGTAGCAAATCAATATTTTCTTGATTATTTACTAATCGAGGTAAATTAAAAATTTCAAATGGCGGGTCATCCGGGTGAATCGCCATTTTAATATCGTGTTTCTCACACGTTGGAATAATCGCGTCGATAAAATACTTAAAGTTCGCACGCAATTCGTCACCCGTAATGCCTTCATAAGCCACAAATAATTCTTTAATTTTAGCCATACGTTCTGGTTCCCAACCTGGCAAGGTCAAGCCTTTACTTCCTTTTTCAAACATTGAAATTAATTCTTGAGGATCTGTATCAATGATTTGTGCTTTATCCATGTACATCGCGGTTGAACCATCCGCTAGTGGGCGGAATAATTCTGTCCGAGTCCAGTCAAAGACCGGCATGAAATTATAACAAACCACCTTAACACCAGCAGCTGCTAAGTTTTCTAGTGTTGTAATGTAATTTGCAATGTGTTCTTCACGCGATTCTAAACCAAGTTTAATATCATCATGAATATTCACACTCTCAACTACACTCGTTTTTAAACCTAGACTTTGAATGAAAGAAACCTCTGTTTCAATTTCATCTTTGGTCCATATTTCACCTGGCTTTTTATGATGTAAAGCCCAAACGACCTCACCTGTTCCAGGAATTTGGCGTATATATTCTAAAGGAATTGGATCGTTATCTCTTCCAAACCAACGAAATGACATTTTCATATGACACGAGTCCTTTCAATCTTAAAGTTTTGCTAACTCAGCTTGTAGTGTCGAACGGATTGCTCCTGGTCCTTCTAACATTTGGTTGTAAAGTGCTAATACTTCTTCACCTAAACCAGCTTCAACAATATCTAAACCAAAGATTTTTTCGTTACTTAACAGACCATAGATAACATCTTTATCCGCTTCTGAACCTAAAGTAACACCTTCAAATTGAGGTAATAACTCTCCAAATAATGGGTCTGGACTTAATTCAAATTTCTCACCATTGTCATCTAAACCTACTAGGTATCTAAACCATCCAGCATAAACTAGTGGAATTGCTTTAATATCAGCAATATCATTTCCAGCAGCTAAGTGGTTTTCTAGTGTGTTACCGAAACGAATAGCTAATTTTTGAGATGTATCTGTAGCAATACGTTGTGGTGTATCTGGCATAAATGGATTTGGTAAACGAACTTCAATAACTTGGTCAATAAATTTCTTAGGTGAAAGAATTTTCGGATCAATAACAACTGGTAAACCTTCGTTGTAACCTAATTGTTTAATTAGTTTAACTAAGTCTTCGTCTTTCATCTCTTCATGAATTGTTTCATGACCTAATAAGCATCCGTAAATCGCTAATGCTGTATGCAGTGGGTTCAAGCAAGCTGTAACTTTCATGATTTCTGTCGCATTAACTGTGTCACGGTCTGTGAAGATAATCCCTTCAACATCTAATTCTGGACGACCATTCGGGAAGCTATCTTCTACGATTAAGTATTCTGTTTCTTCACCGTTTACAAAAGGCGCTACATAACTGTTCATGCCTGTAGTACGAGGTTCGATATCTTCGAAACCTAATTCTTTAATCATTGCTTCTACTTTTTCATCTGGACGAGGTGTAATTTTATCAATCATTGACCATGGGAAAGCTACTTTTGCATCATCTTCTAAGTATGCAACAAAGTCTGCATCCACGTGTCCTTCTTTTTCCCATTCTTTAGCAAATGTAATAACTGCATGCGCTAATTTTTCACCATTATGAGACATGTTGTCCATACTCACTAATGCTAATGGGTGTTTACCTGCTTCAAAACGTTTGTGTAATAAGTAAACAACTTTACCAATGTAGCTCGTTACATGCTCTGGGCCTTTTTTGAAGTCTTCAGCAATTTGAGGTGTAAAATCACCATCTGAATTCGTTATGCTGTAGCCTTTTTCTGTAATTGTAAAGCTAACCATTTGTAATGAAGGTGCTTCAAAAATTTCAATAATTTTCTTGAAATCTTCCGCGCTTGGGTCCATTCTTAAGTACTCAACGATACTTCCAAGAACTTCGTAATCAACTTCACCTGATTCTTTTAACGTAACGTTCATTGTTAAGTTATCATAGTGGTTCATTACATCAACGATTTCATAGTCAAATCCTTCAGCAGCGATAATCCCTTTTGATGCGCGACCTTCATTTAACATTTTTTCTTGAGCTGATCCTAAAAATGCACGGAAAATATTACC
>CAZTXI010000152.1:0-3478 GCA_964617265.1 uncultured Carnobacteriaceae bacterium
ACATGAACTACTATGTTTACCAATACTCAACAGGTTTCGCAGCAGCAACAGCTCTAGCAGACCGTATTGTGAACGAAGAAGAAGGAGCACTAGAAGATTACTTAACGTATCTAAAAGCTGGAAGCAGTGATTTCCCAATTGAAATCATGAAAAAAGCTGGTGTCGATATGACAAACAAAGATTATATCGAACGCGCAATGAAAGTATTCGAAGACCGTCTAAACCAATTGGAAGCAATCGTCGACGAATTATAAACACAATAAAAAATGTTCCATCCCTTTAAGTAGAGATGGAACATTTTTTATTTTTACGTTAAATTTAAATTAAATACGTTACTTAATTCTTCTTTAACTTCCTCATGAATTTCTTTCCCATTTTGAATATCTTTGATAGGTTCTAAACCGCAAATCGTATGAAGAATTTCACGTTCTATCTCCTCGCCGAGTCGAACAGCTTCTTCATGAATCCCATCTTTATAAATAACACAAGATGGTGTACTTCTAATATCCATATCTGCCGCGATACCTAAGCTTTTACGGTATATTTTACGAACAAAGTCAGATTTGTAGTCTTCTTTAAACATTTCCACATCTAATCCAATTTTTTCAGCAACTTCGAAAATCAAATTCTCAAAGAAATCTTGTCGTCCCTCAACAACTGTTTCTTGTAAAGCCGTTAAAAATTGATGGGATTTATTCTTTCCTTGCATCGCACTCGCATGGAATGCTAAACAAGCTTGGTACGTATTCGTAGAATACTTATTGTTACTCTCAACAAACGTCGCCCGATTACTAGTTGTTCTCTTACGCGCGTGTCCAAAAACTCTCTTAAAATTAACCATTGGAATCACACGTAAATTAATCGATTCAGGGCGTTCGTCTTTAAATTTACTAATTATTTTTCGTGCACTGTTGCACCGTTTCCCGAGCGGATCAACGTACAGAAAAATCTCGATATATTGATCGGTCATTATTAACACACCTAAACATAGAATTTAATAAATATTGTTCCTCGACATGTTTACTAATTTATCTTACTCTATCATGTATTCGAGATAATATAAATTTTTTAGCTTGTACACTAATTAACTTACAACTCGATTCGATTTTGTTGCGCTCTTGCAATTTTAGGCAGAGCTTTTTCTTCCTTAATGGCGTACTTTTCTAAAAATGAATGAAAAAATGCAAGTCCTGTTTCTGCCTCTGGACTTTCAACTTCTAATTCATAATCAACGACACCATTTTGAAAGGTTGTTTCATCCAATACCACTAAATGTCCATCAATCCTTCTTTCAAAACGAGTTGTTTTAAATTGATTAAACAAATAGTAAGTTGCCTCTGGATCCAATGTTTCAATATGAATATCGGACGAAATGTCTGAAAGTTTAAATAGGCCCATCTCTAAAAGAGAGGAACACATATTATCACTTAAAGAAATGTTAGTTTCCAGTAAAAAACCTTGGGATGGAACTTTTAAAGTTAACTCATTTAAATCTGGGGTTTGGCGGATACGAAGGGCAGAGCCCTGCTTTTTAAGCTGGTTATCTGGCGTATCAAAATAATAATTACGTTGTAAAATTTGTTCAGGATTATGTGATTTAAACTCTGCCTCAAAAATTTTTACATAATCCATTTGAGTTAATTGATTCTTAAATTCAATTTCTAAATTTTGATTCAATGCGTCACCTCTAAATTAAGCAATGGTTATATTTTAAGCTATTCTCTCACGCATTTCAAACATTAACTCTATTTCGAAATAATTTTATAAAAAAGGATTAAATTCTCTAAAACCGAACCGATATAATGCAGGTTGCTATGTCACTTATAATATGAAAAGAAGTAAAAGTTTAATCTGTGGAGGAAATGATGACATGTTTCAAAAAAAGAAAAAAGTGGAGAAAACACCCAGTAGTAGCATAAAAATTGATATGAAGAATAGTGTTGGGCTGAAGTTTATGATTGCCTTTAATGCGGTATTATTGATTATCATTATCGGTCTATCTTATTTAACCATTTCAAAAGCCAATGAATACAGCGAAAATGCTGAAAGAGAATTAGAATCATCGATAATATTATTAAATCAAGAACTCGAAAAACAAATCGCGGATGCCGAAGCAATCGCGGGTTATTTTTCAACAGATCAACCACTCGTTACAGCAGTAGCAGAAGAGAATCGTGATGCCGTTATGCGATTTGCGAACCCAGTTTATGCCGAGTTTGGGAATAAAATAGGCTTATCCGTTTTTGAAATAGGAGACCAGTTTGGAAATGTAATTTACCGAGCACATAGTCCGGAAGCATACGGAGATAATAAAGGAACACAAGATACAATTGATGCAGCCCTAAAAAATAATGCATCATCAGGATTGGAAATCGGAAGTTCTGGAATTGCGATTCGTGCTTTTGCACCAATTGTATCTGAAGGGCAAGTAGTTGGTACATTACAGACTGGATTTTCAGATGCATTCTTTGAAAACTATAAAAAAATGTCGAGTGCCAATGTAACGGTCTATACACGAGACGGCTTAATTTATAGCACCAACGATGAGGAGCAAGATTTAATAGGGTCACAAGGATTAAAAGAAATCGCACAACCTTTACAAGATCAAATTGTAGATGTCTTTCAAGGAAATGATTATTACGGCGAAGGAGAAGAAAGTCGCTATTACTTAATGCCGATCTATAATCCACTAGAGAACATAATTCTTGGAGCATTCAAAATCACATTTGATACTTCAGCTTTCGATGCTCAAATCAGAGAAGAAATGATCAGTGGTGCTGTTTTAGCCGGAATTGTTTTGATCATCTTTATTATTTTAACGCGTTATATCTTTAAGTTTTTCGTAGAGCCTCTAAAGTTCCTAAGTGATGAAATTCAACTCATTTCAGAATATGACTTAACCAGTGAAGAGATGTATCAGCACGAAGAATTATTGACACAAAAAGATGAAATTGGTCAAATCGCAAATGCGGTATTAACGATGAAAGAAAAAATTACAGCATTGGTTGAAAACATTGCATTAAGTGCAGAAAGTGTTTCAACCGCATCTGAAGAACTAACAACCACTGCCAACCAATCAAACCAAGCAAGTGAGGAAGTCGCAAAAACGATTGAAGAAATTGCCAATGGCGCATCTGGACAAGCAGAAGATACATCAGAAGGTGCAGGAGAAGTTGACGCTTTAGGAAACATGCTTAACAAAGTAAATGAATTAATTCTTCAATTATCACAATCAACGACAACCGTTGAAACGTTAAAAGATGAAGGATCAAAAACATTAAATACATTACAACAATTTACTGAGAAAAATAGCGAGTCTGCTGAACAATCTGTTAGCATGATTTTAGACATGAGTGAAAAGAGTAAAGATGTCGAAAAAGCGAGCACAATGATTCGAAATGTTGCGACACAAACAAACTTACTAGCCCTAAACGCATCAATCGAAGCATCAAGAGCCGGTGAGAGTGGAAGAGGATTC
>CAZTXI010000153.1:0-3456 GCA_964617265.1 uncultured Carnobacteriaceae bacterium
TACTTATCGCTATTGTTTTATTCCTATTAATTAAAGGACTAAACGTAATGGCAGCTAACTTTAAACGCGAAGAAGAAGTTGAAGAAGAGGAAGCAGATATCCCATCTTCAGAAGATTACTTACGTGAAATCCGTGACTTATTAGCGGCACAGCAACAAGAAACAAAAACAGAAGATTACTTAAATTAAGCAGTCAATACTTAATAAAAAGCAGACTCTATTTATAGGGTTTGCTTTTTTGTTTGAAATAGAACACAAAAAGGACTGCCTCAGCAGTCCTTTTAAATCAAAACCAACTAAATTTTTTTAACAACCATTGCTACTCCCATACCGCCACCGATACATAGCGATGCGAGACCGTATTGAGCTTGCTTATTTTTAAGGATGTGTAGCAATGTGACTAACACTCGATTACCACTTGCGCCGATTGGATGACCTAATGCAATCGCACCACCGTTAAGATTCGTACGTTGGTATATTTCTTCAGCTGTTAGATCATTTTGAGCTGCTAATTCTTCAACAACTCCAATACTCTGAGCCGCGAAAGCTTCGTTTAATTCTAGAATATCCATTTCAGCTAGTGAAAGGTCTGCACGTTTTAATGCGTCTTGGATAGCTGTTACTGGTCCCATACCCATAATCTGTGGGTCAACGCCACCTTGTCCGATTGAAACAATTTCAGCGATTGGTGTTAGGTTGTGTTCTTTTAAGTATGATTCGCTCACGATTAACGTCGCACTAGCTCCATCATTCAGACCCGAAGCATTTCCAGCTGTTACGGTTCCGTCTTTTTTGAAGGCTGAGCGTAACGAGCTCAATTTTTCTAAAGAGGTGTTGTGGTTAATATACTCGTCTTCGGTAACGATTAGATCGCCTCGTCTTGATTGCACCGTTACTGGGGCAATTTCAGCTTCAAAAAGACCTTGTTCTTGAGCTTTTATCGCTTTTTGCTGTGATTGATAAGCATATTCGTCTTGGGTTTCGCGTGAAATTTGGTACTTCTCAGCAATATTTTCTGCGGTAATACCCATATGGTTGGAACTAAAGGCATCTGTTAGCCCATCTTTCAACATATGATCTTCAACTTGAAAGCCGCCCATTTTAATACCTGAACGTGTTTTAGCTGGCATCAGATGCGGAGCTTGACTCATTGATTCCACACCACCTGTTAAAACAACATCATTTAAACCAGCTTTAATAGACGCAAATCCGTTCATGACAGACTTAAGTCCACTTCCACAAACCATATTCACTCCTGAAGCAGGAATGGTATCAGGTAAACCGGCTTGAATAGCGATTTGTCGTGCAACTCCTTGTCCTTGTCCAGCTGGCAGTGCATTTCCAAAAATCACTTCATCAACTGATTCTGGCTTTATGCCCGCTTGGCTAAGAACTTCTTTTGCTACAACGGTTCCTAATTCTGCGGCTGAAACGCTAGCTAGTGAACCTTGAAATGAACCAATAGCTGTTCGTTTTGCTCCAACGATGTATACTTTTTCCATCGAATTAAAACCACCTTATTGTTTTTTGTAGTAACGTTTGTGCTCGTTTATTCCTGCAAAAATAAAGTCTCCTGGATTTGTATGAACTGTTTCTAGTTCAACATTTCCATCTTCATCAATTTCTACTGGATTAGATAAAACTCTTTCGTATTCATCTAAGACAAATTTTGTTCGCTCTTCAAGCATCGTTTCATGATTTTCTTTTAATAAATGGTCTTTATAACCGGCTTGGATTTCACCAACAAAGAACTCTCCTACAGCTCCAGAACCATAACTAAATAGTCCGATTCTTGAACCTGCTGCAACTTCTTCACCTTGTTCTAGGAAAGAGAGTAAGCTTAGATAAAGTGATCCTGTGTAGATATTCCCTACAACGTAATTGTAAACAATCCCTGCATCATAGTATTTCTCAAAACGCGCGTTCGTTTCTTCATCCATTTCACCTTGAAGCTCAATTAAAGCTTTTCGTCCCATTTTTGTATACGGTACATGGAATAATAAGGCTTCAAAATCTGAAATTTTCGCGTCATATTGATCTTTATAGCGATCCCAAACAGATGTTAAGGTACCTAAATAAGCTTCGTTGGAATATTTTCCATCCACATAAGCAAATTCAGAATAAGTTGGCCGCCAGAAGTCAGCAATATCTTTTGTGAACGTTGCTGATTTTGTTTCAATGGCTAAAATGCTTGGATTCGCTGATAGAAGCATGGCTACCGCTCCAGCTCCTTGAGTAGGCTCTCCACCTGTATTCACACCATATTTTGCAATATCACTAGCTAAAATTAACACTTTACTATCTGGGTGCATTGTTATGTGACCCATTGCGGATTGAATACCTGCTGTTGCACTATAACAAGCTTGTTTAAATTCAACGACTCTTGCATAGGGTTGAATACCGAGTAAATCATGAACCCATGTTCCAGCTGATTTAGAGTGGTCTACACCTGATTCAGTCGCAAAAATAACCATATCAATTTGTTCTTTATCTTCTTTTGTTAAAATTTTATCTGCTGCATTGGTCGCCATCGCTACAATATCGTAAGCTTCGGCCGCGATTCCCATTTTACCTTGACCAATTCCGTATAAATATTTATTTGGATCTACCCCACGAGCTTCTGCTAACTCCACCATATCTACGTAAGTAGGGGGTGTAAAGAAACTCATTTTATCAATACCAATTTTCATTCTGCATTCTCCTTATTCCAAAAACTCCGGTGTCAGTTTAGTACAATTTCTAGTTATAATTCGCGTAAATGACATTTTATCGGAAGCTTCTAAAGAAATTTTCATGATTGTATTAAGAATAGTTTAAGATTTTAGACTCTTATAGTTGTTTTAAAATTAATTAAACAGCCTCACTTATTAGCATACTAAATAATTATTAAGAATTATATAAAATTTGGTTCTTTTAAAATATTTCATCCGTAAATAGCTTATTTTTGTAGATTAAAGCGCTTTGTTTTATAATATAAATAATTAGATACGAAAAATAATAGGAGTGATCAGAATGAGTTCAAGATTTACATCATTTGTTAAAGGTGCATTGATAGGTTTAGGGGTTGGATTATTAGTAGCTCCTAAGAGTGGAAAAGAGACACGCGACGATATCACTAAAAAGATGGATGAGTTAAAAGAGCAAGGTATGGACTATGCAGATTTAGCAGCTGAAAAGGGCAAAGAATACGCTGACTTAGCGGCTGAAAAAGGTCATGAAATTACGCAAACATCGAAACATAAAGTAACAGATGTACGCAAATCTTTAGCTGATTCTTCTAAGAACTTACGCCATACACTAACAAATGCAGCGCAAGATGTACAACATACGACAGAAGCATTTGTAGATGAAGTAAGCGATAGCGCAAAACGCGCATCAAAAGATATTAAAGAAACAGCTCAAATCACTAAAATGGAAGCCGAAGATCAGCTTTCAAACACAGCTGACGATGTCAAAG
>CAZTXI010000154.1:0-3445 GCA_964617265.1 uncultured Carnobacteriaceae bacterium
ATTCAAGGTTACTATTTTAGCAAGCCAAAAACTTATGGTGAAATGGAAACCTTCTTTAAAACGGGAAATAAATTGTAAATTAGAGACTAGATTGCTTGAAATAAGCATTCTAGTCTTTTTGCTAAATGAGAACATTAAAAATTTCAAATGTTACGACAGTGTCTCTTATGTGTTGAAAACATTATGAAAACGTGTCTATTCAGCAACAAAGAGCCTTTATGTTTGAATCTCGATACTCCTTCGCTTATACTACTTTTTGCGCTAAAACAGCGTTGAAGGAGATATTAAAAAATATGATAAATAATATTTTCGTAAATTTATTTACGATATTGACGATGATGGTGCCGGTAAGCATGCATACATTTATTTCGTCAAATAGCAATGTAAGTGAAGTTGAAGAAAATACAGAAGTTGCTGGAGAAGAATCGGATTACGAATTACTCACGATAAATACAATTATGCAAGAAATCCTCGCACTCTTTAATGATGATGTAGAGGAAGAACTAGCTGAATTACCGGTTACTACAATGGATACGTCAAGAGAAGCGATTGAACCGGAAGAACCAACTCTAACACCAGAAGAAGAAAAAGTAATTGCGTTAACGGAATGGAAAACAAATTTACCAGATTATGAGTCTGATACACCACAGACAGACTTTATCGAAAAGGTTGCACCGGCAGCAGTTTTGATTGCGAATGCTCAGGGTATTTATCCATCGGTTATGATTGCACAAGCAGGATTAGAATCCAGCTGGGGGCGTTCAGGACTAGCTGAATCTTACAATAACTTAATGGGAACAAAAGGAAATACAGATGGTCAAAGTGTGACTGTTCGAACGCGAGAAGTTCAAAATGGTGAAAGTGTCTATATTAACGCTGGTTTTACCATTTATGATTCATGGGGACACTCATTATTCCACTATGGTTCATTAATGCGAAACGGTTTAAGTTGGGATTCTGAATATTATAGTGGAACATGGATTAAGAATACCAATAGCTATAAAGATGCAACTGCTTGGTTACAAGGTCGCTATGCCAGTGATCCGGCTTATGCTTCGAAATTAAATCAAACAATTGAAAGCTTTAACCTTGATCAATATGATGAAATCGAACCGTTTGATAGTGAGCTCGAGTCAACGCTTGAAAAACTGTATGCTTTACACAAAGAATAATACGATTTAAATGGAAGCTCCCTTTTTGGGAGCTTTTTTTGATAAGAAGTTTATAAATGTTTATTCAGTATTTGCATCTAATTGGTAAGATGCAAAATTATCAACCAGCTTAAGATTTTTGCTTTACGACCCATTACCTTAAAAAATGTGCCCATTCTTTAGAGTTAGCGGCAGATTTTTGCGAGTAATTCCCTTATAAATCAGTTGAATAGGTAATTGTTTCAAAAAATGTGCCCATTCTTTCAAGTTACCGGCAGATTTTTTCAAACAATTACCTTTAGAATGCAGTGGAACAAGCTTTAGATATCAGTCAATATGTTAAAGTTCGGATAGGTGCTGTGCTCCACTGACTTCGAAATCAAAATACGACGACGGTGTAGCGCTCCACTGACTTCGAAAACAAAATACGACGACGGTGTAGCGTTCCACTGACTTCGAAAATGAAATACGACGACTGTGTAGCGCTCTACTGACTATGAAATCCAAATACGTGGTAACGAGTTCTAAAATGAATAACACCTCTATCGTTTACTATCTCAGGGTCGGAAAAAACATTTAGGCAGTCATTTCACAGAAAGGGTCTTTTAAAAGCTTTTTTGAGAAACTTGTCTCGTCTTAGGAGTTAGTGAGTATCCTTTACTTTCACCCCCTAGTATTGATAAAATGGAAGAGATAAAAACTAGAAGAGGTGCACGCGTGAAAATTTTATTCATTGGTGACGTGGTTGGAAAAGTCGGACAGAGAATGGTGCACGATTATTTACCACGTTTACGCCAAGTTTATAAACCACAAGTTGTGATTTTAAATGGTGAAAATGCAGCGGATGGTAGAGGAATTACCGAAAAAATATATAAAGAGTTTCTAGCTGCTGGCGTTGATTTAATCACGATGGGGAATCATACGTGGGATAATTATGATATTTATAATTTTATCCATGATGCGAAACAACTGATTCGTCCAGCAAACTATGAGCGTAACGATAAAGTACCCGGTCAGGGAATGAAAATTATTCGAATTAATAACCAAAAGCTAGCGGTTATTAATTTATTTGGCCGGACTTATATGGGAAGCTATGATGATCCATTCCGCGTTGGGGATGAATTGATTAGAGAAGCAAAAAAAGAAACAGACCACATCTTCATTGATTTTCATGCGGAAGTGACCAGCGAGAAACAAGCTGCTGGCTGGTATTTTGATGGGAAAGTTACTGCATTAGTCGGAACCCATACGCACGTTCAAACGAATGATGCGCGCATATTGGAAAAAGGAACGGCTTTTCAGACAGATGTTGGTATGACGGGTTTTTATAATGGCATTTTAGGAATGCAAAAAGAATCCATTATTGAGAATTTCACGACACAAATGCCGACTCGCTTTATGACACCAGATACTGGTGCTGGGCAATTGAATGCTGTGATGATTGAAACAAATGATAAAACAGGAACAGCTAAAAGTATTCAACCGATTCGTATCGACGATGATACGTTTTTTATGGACTAGCGAAAATGATGAGAATTTAGAGGAGTGGAAGTTTTGCCGCAAGATACAGAACAGACACCAATGATGAAACAATATTTTTCAATGAAAAAAGATTACCCGAACGAATTCCTATTTTTTAGGCTGGGTGATTTCTATGAATTATTTTACGAAGATGCTGTTAAAGCATCTCAGATTTTAGAATTGACTTTAACAAGTCGGAATAAAAATGCTGCAGACCCCATTCCTATGTGTGGGGTCCCTTATCATTCTGCCCAAGGTTATATCGATTCCCTGATTCAAAAAGGCTATAAAGTGGCAATCGCAGAACAGGTAGAGGATCCAAAAGAAGCAAAAGGTATGGTGAAACGTGAAGTTGTACAAGTCATCACGCCTGGGACCGTGATGCAAGGAGATGCTGTAAATGAAAATGAAAACAACTTTCTAGCTGCAATTTTAGAAGGAAAATCTGGAAAATACTCCTTAGCTTATGTGGATCTAACAACAGGTGAACTGCGGGCAACAACCCTCGCATCTAAAATGGAAGTCTACAGTGAGGTAGCCGGTTTAGAAGTAAAAGAGATTTTATTTTATGAAAGTGAAAGTGTCGATTTACAAGCTGAGTTAGAGAAACGATTAGGCACAGTTTTTTCATACCTAAGTAAAGACTCCGTTGCCATGGACACTGAAACCTTTGAGCTTGTGACGGAAAAAATCACCGATGAGAAATTAATGCCAGTCCTAAAGCTTTTATTAAATTACTTAGCCAAAACGCAGATGCGAAGTCTCGACCACTT
>CAZTXI010000155.1:0-3438 GCA_964617265.1 uncultured Carnobacteriaceae bacterium
AAGAAGAGTCTTCTTAAAAAGAGCATCATTACCCCCTATAAAACTTTATATCTCAAGTCAAATCTATTCTTCAACAAAGACAAAAAAAGAGACTAGCACTTCTGCTAGTCTCAGGTTAAATGATTTAATTAGAAAATTATTACTCTCCACTAACGAATGGTAATAATCCCATAATACGCGCTCTTTTAATAGCGTTTGAAACTTTACGTTGGTTTTTAGCATATGTTCCTGTTACACGACGAGGTAAAATTTTACCACGATCTGAAACAAAACGGCCTAATAAATCCACGTCTTTGTAATCAATATACTCGATATGATTAGCTGCAAAAAAGTCAACTTTACGTCTTCTTTTTCCACCACGACGTCCTGCCATATTATTTTCCTCCTTTTATACGTGAAAATCTAAAACGGTAAATCATCATCTGAAATATCCGTTACATCATCATTTGACTGGAATGGGTCTCCGCTACCGAAGTCCACATTTGCAAATGGATTATCGTTATTTGATGTATTGGTGTTCGTATTTGCATTCATGTTATTAGCATTTGAATAGCTAGACTGTTGTGATTGATTATTGTTTGAGTAATTATTGTTGTTGCTATTGTTATTATAAGAATTGTTCCCATAATTATTATTAGCATTTGAATAATTACCTTGCTGTCCACCGCCACCGCCTGCTTGTCCTCTTCTTTCATCTGTAACAGATTTTGGTTCAAGCATTTGGAAGTTATCAACAACAACTTCTGTTATATAAATCGTACGGCCTTCATTATTTTGGTAATTTCTTGTTTGGATATTACCTGTAATACCAACAAGCGAACCTTTTACTGCAAAGTTAGCTAACGTTTCTGCAGTCCCTCTCCAAGCAACACAGTTAATAAAATCTGTTTCTCTTTCTCCTTGGGCATTCGTATAATTTCTTTCGACTGCTAATGAGAACGAAACAACTCCAATTCCACTTCCTGTATAACGTAATTCAGGGTTTTTAGTAAGTCTACCTACTAATGTCGTATTGTTAATCAATCTAAAGCTCCTTTCAAAAATGTTTCACGTGAAACATTTCCATGCTTATTAGTCTTCTAAATGCTCTAAACGAACGATCATGTGGCGTAAAATATCGTCGCTAATTAATGCTAAGCGTTCGAATTCGTTGATTGCATCTGTGTTTGAAGCTGAAAGGTTTACTAAGTAGTAATCTCCTTCAGTATAATCCTCAATTTCATATGCAAACTTACGATTTTTACTCCAAAATTCAGATTTTGTAATTTCTGCACCATTGTTTGTTAAGATTCCATCAAAACGCTCAATTAATGCTTGTTTTTGATCATCACCCATGTCTGGACGAATAATATACAAAATTTCATATTTAGCTGTCATCGTATTGCACCTCCTTTTGGTCTTGTGGCTCTTCATTTCAAAAGAGCAAGGAAAGTAATATAAAATATTACTCACTCGTATTATAGTACCACAATAATATTATAATTACAACATCTATAAGGGTTTTATTCATATTTTTTGTGTTTGTTTTGTGTTTTTTAAATTATGATGATGCGAATAATTTTTAAGAGGCAATCCACACCCTATTTGATTGCGTTTACAATGTTTAGACGATAGAATAATAGTGTAAGACCGCTTTAAAACTACTATGAAAAAGGGGCAATGAAGATGAAGAAAATTATCAACAACCCAGATCAAGTTGTAAACGAAATGTTGGACGGTTTAGTGTTCGCATACGATTCATTAGTGGAACGAGTTCCAGATACAATGGTGGTTCATAGAAAAGTAGAAAAAAACGGTAAAGTCGGATTGGTTAGTGGTGGAGGAAGCGGACATGAGCCTTCTCATGCCGGTTTTGTTGGAAAAGGAATGTTATCATCAGCTGTTGCTGGACAAATGTTTACATCCCCTACTCCAGATCAAGTGTTCGAAGGAATTAAAGCTGCTGATGAAGGAGCTGGAGTATTTTTAGTCATTAAAAACTACACAGGTGACGTAATGAACTTTGAAATGGCTCAAGAATTGGCTGAATTTGAAGATATCGATGTTGAAACAATTGTAGTAGATGATGATATTGCTGTTGAAGACAGTACATGGACAGCTGGTAAACGTGGAATTGCTGGAACAGTATTGGTTCATAAAATTTTAGGTGGAGCAGCTGAAGAAGGTAAGTCTCTTTCAGAAATTAAAGAATTAGCAGATAAACTCATTCCAAATGTTAAATCAATTGGTGTGGCACTGAGTCCCGCAACTAATCCGGAAGTTGGTAGCCCTGGTTTTGAAATTGGTGATGATGAAATTGAATTTGGAGTCGGTATTCATGGAGAACCAGGATATCGCAGAGAAAAATTACAACCTTCAAAAGATTTAGCAAAAGAATTAGTCGATAAATTAAAAGATGCTTTCAATTGGAATGAAGGCGAAGAGTACGCTGTCCTAGTGAACGGTATGGGTGCTACTCCTCTAATGGAACAATTTGTATTTATGAATGATGTTAAAAAATTATTGGTTGATGAAGAAAAATTAAATCTATCATTTAGAAAAGTTGGCGATTATATGACATCGATTGATATGGAAGGTTTATCTTTAACATTATTAAAATTAGAAGACAAAAAATGGTTAGATTATCTAAATGCACCGGTGGACGTTATTTCTTGGTAGAAGGAAGGTTTGAGTATGACTAAGATAGAAAAAGTAAGTCGATGGATTGAACTATTTGGTGAAAAAATAACAGCTAATCGAGAACATTTAAATAAACTAGATACAGCGATTGGTGATGGTGACCACGGAAGCAACTTAACGCGTGGCGCTGCAGCCGTTAAAGAAAAAGCAGCTGAAAATAACTATGATAACTTAGCGGATTTATTTAAAGATGTTGGAATGACTTTAGTCAGCAAAGTTGGTGGAGCTTCCGGTCCATTGTACGGTTCTGCTTTTATGGGTATGGCGAAAAAAGCAAAAGAAACAGATGATATTGCTGAATTATTAGCTGCAGGATTAGAAGGCATTCAAAAACGTGGTAAAGCTGAAACCGGTGAAAAAACAATGATTGATGAATGGGCACCTGTTATCGAAAGTATTAAAAATCAATCATTCAGCCAAGCAGTTATAGACGATAGTTTAGAAAGTACACGTGACATGAAAGCAACAAAAGGGAGAGCGTCTTATTTAGGTGATCGTTCAATTGGTCATATCGATCCAGGCGCACAATCAAGCGCTTATCTATTTGAAGCACTTCTTGAAGCAGGTGTTATTGATGGCTAAAGAATACGGATTGTTAATCATTTCACATGTAGATGAAATTGCTACTGGTCTAGCGAAATTAATTAGTCAAGTCGCTGCAGATGTTACCATTAAAACGGCTGGCGGAACTGAAGATGGTGAAATTGGAACAAGTTTTGATAAAATAAATGCTGTTTTAGATGAATTCGAAGAAGATAA
>CAZTXI010000156.1:0-3423 GCA_964617265.1 uncultured Carnobacteriaceae bacterium
ATTACCATTTCTTAATTGTAAGCCTTTTAATAATACGCTATAATGAAATCAAAACATCAGACGACTTTTGTGGAGGAGAATAAATGCAACGACCATTAGTAGAAAGAACAGCAGATGCCATCATAAAGTTCATCACTAGTGAGAACTTAACAACAGGTGATAAGTTACCGAATGAGTACGAATTAGCGAAGACTTTGGATGTGGGCAGGAGTACGATACGTGAAGCGGTACGTTCTTTAGTATCGCGAAATATTTTAGAAGTTCGACAAGGTTCAGGGACATATGTAAGTGAAAATACAGGGATATCAGATGATCCTTTAGGTTTTGCTTTTGTTGAAGACACCTTGAAACTAACGGAGGATTTATTTGCTCTTCGTTATGTGTTAGAGCCTGAAGTTGCTATGCTAGCAGCATATAATCGAACGGAAGAACAGTTAGAATATCTAGAACAAGTCAGCCGTGAAATAGAAGAAGCGATGGAATCTCCAGAAGGGGAGCTTCATTTTGAATTGGATATCGAATTTCACTCGATTATCGCAGATATGAGCGGGAATATTGCGATGGGTCATTTGATACCTGTTATTAATCAGTCGATTACGTTATACAACAGTTACTACACAAATGACCAAAGTAAAGCAGAGACCATTCAACATCATCGTGAAATTGTAGAAGGAATCCGCAATTCAAATCCATATCAAGCAAAATATGCAATGCAGACACATATCGCAAATAACCAAAGACAATTGGAAGTAAATCGCCAAAATAAAGAATCTGGTGAAGAAAAATAAAAAAATAATAAAAACAGTAGTTTTTATTTGTGATGTATGTTACTTTATATGAAAGTCATCAGATGACTATGTAGGTTATCTAGATACAAGGAGGAAATGTCAAATGCCAAACGTTTTAGACACACTAAAAGAGAACTATATCTTTGCGGTTATCCGTGGTAAAACAGAAGAAGATGGTTTTGAAATCTCAAAAGCGGCTGTTGCAGGTGGAATTAAAAACATTGAATTAACATTCAGTACACCAAATGCAGCAAAAGTAATGAGCGACTTAGTTGAAGAATTTAAAGACGACGCTTCAGTAGTTGTTGGAGCTGGAACAGTTATGTCATTAGATTTAGCAAAAGAAGCACACGAAGCAGGAGCTAAATTCTTAGTTAGTCCACATTTTGACGCTGAAATTGCTGCATACGCAAATGAAGTGGGCACGCACTACATGCCAGGCTCAGGTACAGTTACTGAGGTTGTGAACGCAATGAAAGCTGGATGTGAAATCATCAAAGTTTTCCCAGGTGGTATTTTAGGATCTGGTTTCATTAAAGATGTTCATGGCCCAATCCCAGAAGCTCAATTAATGCCTTCAGGTGGTGTTGGTTTAGAAAATATCGCAGATTGGAAAGCAAAAGGAGCAGTAGCTGTAGGTATTGGAAGCGCATTAAACAAAGGCGTTGAAGAAAAAGGTTATGCAGCAGTTACAGAAAATGCAAAAGAATTTGTTTCAAAATTAAATTAATCGATTCTACATTAGAAGAGGAGCAAGTCAGAATGGCTTTTAATGATCATAATTTTATGCTTACAGGTGAAGCATCTAAGAAGTTATATGAAATCGCTAAAAAACAACCAATCTTTGACTTTCACTGTCATTTAGATCCACAAGAAATCTATGAAGATAAACCATATGATAATATCGTGGATTTATGGTTAGGTGGCGACCACTACAAATGGCGTTTAATGCGTTCAAATGGTGTAAGTGAGAAGTATATTACCGGAGATGCAAGCAACGAAGAAAAATTCAAAGCTTGGGCAGAAACGGTCAGTCTAGCAATAGGAAATGCCCTATATCACTGGAGTCACCTTGAAATGAAAGATGTATTTGGAATTGATAAAGTAATCACCAAAGATAATTGGAAAGAACTTTATGATGAAATGAATACATTTATTAAAGAAAATGAATTAAGTCCAAGAAAACTAATCAAAAAATCAAATGTTACTTTCATTGGAACAACGGATCATCCATTAGATGATTTAGAATGGCATAAAAAAATTGCCGAAGATGACTCGTTTGACACTACGGTAGCACCAACATTTCGACCTGACGAAGCGTATGTGAGTCATGCTAATTTTGCAGGCTTCATAAAAGCGCTGTCAGAAAAAACTGGGGCTGAAATCACAGACTTCAAATCATTTATTGAAGCAATGGAGCAACGTGTGAAGTTCTTTGCAGAACACGGAGCAAAAGCAAGTGATATTAGTTTAGACGGGATTGTCTATGAAGCAGCGGATGAAGCGACATTGAATACAATCTTCAATAAAGCAATCAACGTTGAAGAGTTAACACAAGTAGAGATTACACAATGGCAAACAGAAGTATTTGTAGAACTTGCACGTTTATACAAAGAAAATAACTTTGTCACACAAGTTCACTTTGGTGCCGTAAGAAATACAAATTCAAAATATGCAGATCAACTTGGTCCAGATTCAGGATTTGACTCAATTGGGGATCAATCAACTTTAGCAAATGGTTTAAATGCTATTTTAAACCGATTAGCAAAAGAAGATAAAATGCCCAAAATGATTTGGTATAACTTAAACCCAGCATACAATACAGTGTTGGCGAATACATTAGCTAACTACCAAGCAAACGAAGAAGGTATTTCAAGTAAACTACAATTCGGTGCCGGTTGGTGGTTTAATGATACGAAATTAGGCATGATTGACCAAATGGACAAATATGCTGATGCAGGAATTCTAGCAAACTTTGTTGGAATGTTAACGGACTCAAGAAGTTTCTTATCATATCAACGACATGATTATTTCAGACGTATTTTAAGTTCATACATTGGAAAATGGGTGGATGAAGAAGAAGTTCCCGATTCAGAGGAATTACTACGTCCGATTATTGAAGGCATTTCATACAAGAATGCTGAAAGATTTTTTAGTTAATTAAAATATTAAAATATAATTATAAAAGGAGCACAAAACATATGTACATGACTTTTAGATGGTACGGCGAAGATGATCCAGTAACATTAGAGAACATCCGTCAAATCCCAACAATGAGAGGTATTGTTTCGGCAATTTACGATATTCCAGTAGGGGAAGTTTGGCCTTTAGAGCGAATTGAAAAATTAAAACAAACAGTTGAAAATGCAGGATTAGAATTATCTGTTATCGAATCTGTTCCAGTGCCTGAAGACATTAAATTAGGTCTAGATACTCGTGACCAATTAATCGAAAACTACGCACAAACAATTCGTAACTTAGGTAAAGCTGGAATCGAAACGGTATGTTACAACTTTATGCCAGTATTTGACTGGACTCGTTCAGATTTAGCTTACGAATTACCAGATGGATCAAACGCATTAATCTTTGACGAAGAAGAAGTTAAGAAAATGGATCCTCGTACATTATCTCTTCC
>CAZTXI010000157.1:0-3386 GCA_964617265.1 uncultured Carnobacteriaceae bacterium
CCGTGATACCACCGTGAAAGGGTGGTGTCTTAACCGCTTGACCAAGGGGCCTTAATTTTTAACGCAAAATATATTCTACATCATACTATTATTTATGTCAATACCATTTATAAATTTTGTTTAAATTTCTTAAAAATACCCCTGAAAGGTTTGATCCATTCAGGGGCAATCTTTTTAAATGTTCTTTAATAATTCGGATTGTTTTTGATATAGTCGGTAATATCTTCCTTGTTTTGCTAATAATTCTTCATGTGTTCCTGCTTCTTCAATTTTTCGATTCCCAATGAAGAATATACGATTACTATTTCGAATAGTTGATAATCGGTGAGCTACAATAAAAGCTGTACGCCCTTCTAGTAATCGATTTAACCCTTCTTGTAATAGAATTTCAGTTTGCGTATCGATACTTGATGTTGCTTCATCCAAAATAAGTACTTTCGGATTAGAAAGTAAGGTTCTTGCAAATGAAATGAGTTGCCTTTGACCAGCTGAAAGGGAGCTTCCCCTCTCCTCAACTTTTGTGTCATATCCTCTAGGAAGATTTTGTATAAAATCATGTGCTCGAACAATTTTAGCCGCTTCAATTACTTCTTCTTCCGTAGCATTTAACTTTCCATATCGAATATTATCCATAATTGTACCCGTGAAGATAAAGGTATCTTGTAACATGACCCCAATCTGATCACGCAAGGATTCAATCGTAACATCTTGAATATTTATGCCATCAATATAAATTGCGCCATCACGGATGTCATAGAAACGAGTAATTAAATTTGTTATGGTCGATTTACCTGCTCCTGTTGGTCCAACTAACGCAATTGTTTCGCCAGGTTCAACTTTGAATGTTAAATCTTCAAAAATAGTCTGCTCTTCTTGGTAACCAAATTCAACATGTTCAAACGTTACCTCTCCTTCAACAGGTGGCATTTCATAAGCATCTTTGGCATCTGTAATTAGTGGTGGTATGTCCATCATTTCAAAAATACGCTCCAGATAGACTGTTCCTGAAACAAGTGAATTATAAAAATTACCAATATTGATAATCGGATTCCAAAAGTTATTCACATATCCGACAAATGCAATCAACACACCGGTTGAAACATCTACACCAATTCCACGAATACCCACAAAATAGACAATAGATACCGTCACTGACGCAATAATCTGGACAGCTGGATCTAGAATAATTTGCGTTTTGATTGCTTCCATCCACGCCACTTTTTGTTGATTACTAACCTCAGAAAATACATCTCGGTTAAAACGCTCACGTGTGAAAGATTGCGTCGTTTTAATCCCAGCAATACTTTCATGAATATAAGCATTTAAGTTAGATTGCTTTTTACTTAATTCATCATAAGCAATACGCTGCTTATTTTTAATAATGAACGTAACAACAAATAAAATCGGTAGTAAAACCAAACTATAGAGTGTTAATCGGACATCAATCAGCAACATCATTGTCAAAGTAACAACGATACTTAATACATCAGAGATTACGTTAATGAGCCCTTGCGATAAAATATTACTTAAATTATTAATATAATTTACGACGCGAATTAAGATCTTACCATGTGGATGCGCATCAAAAAACGAAAATGACAGTTTTTGCATGTGCGTAAATAAATCAGACCTCAAGTCATATAAAACGTTCTGTCCTAATGCTGCGATATGATATTGGCGATAACGAATCGTCCATCCTCGAAGAGCTTGAATAAATAGATACACTCCAATAATCACAAATAACAACAGCCGATTCTGATTCGGTATGACTTCGTCAATCACTAAACTTGTTAAATAGGGTCCCATAATCATTAAAATATTAGCCAGTAATACAACAAATAAAAGGAGTATGACTGTTTTCTTATAGGGAGCCAAATAGCGGGCGATTCTTCTATAACTACTGGTGTTGATTTTTTGTGTTTCATGATTCTCTTTAGTTTGTGCCATTTGTATCCCCTCCTATTCTGCTTGGCCAAGCTGTTCACGATAAATTCTGTAGTAAGCACCTTGGCGATTTAATAACTCTTCGTGTTTTCCACGTTCAATAATTTTACCTCTTGATAAAATAAAAATCTGATCCGCATTTTTTACGGATGAAATTCGGTTTGCGATAATAAAACTGGTTCGGTTAAAACTAATATCTTCCATTCCACGTTGAATTTTCGCTTCTGTCTCCATATCCAGTGCGGATGTCGTATCATCTAATATTAAAATAGACGGGTTCTTTAGCAAGCCTCTGGCCAATGAAAGGCGCTGCTTCTGCCCACCTGACAGTCCGCTACCTTGTTCACCGAGAAATGTTTCATAACGGGCTGGCATTTTATCAATAAACTCACTAGCATCCGCTACTTCAGCCATCTCTTCTATTTCATCTAGAGAGGTTTCAGGTTCCGAAAATGCAATATTTTTCCGTACGGTATCTGAGAATAAAAAGACATCCTGCATAACGACGGTGATATTTTCACGTAAGTCGATGACGCTCCAATCACGAATATCCACATCATCAATTAATATTCTTCCTGAAATCGGATCGAAAAATCGTGAAATTAAATTAACAAGTGTCGATTTTCCTGAACCCGTTTCACCTAGAATTCCAATTGTTTCCCCAGGCTCAACCTTGAAATTAATATCTTCTAGTACTTTAAAATCAGGCTCATCAGGGAAACTGAATGATACGTTTTGAAACTCTACTTTCCCTTTAATTTTCCCCTTTTTCTTTTCATGTTCAATCTGAATTTGTGGTTCAATAACAAGTAGTTCTCGTATTTTTACTGTTCCCGCTAGAAGATTTTGAATATCATTCATATGGGCTCCGATATTACGCATCGGTAAAATCATCATCCAAATTAATCCAGTAAACGTCACAAGATTTCCGACAGACATTTCACCAATCAGAACTAACCAGCCACCATAACCAACAGCAATAACGGACATGAACCCAGCGAATGTCTCAATCAGTGGCAAGTACTGAGCAGAAATCACGGCAGATTTTAAATTCGTATCTTTAAACTGATTATTGACTTGATCAAATTTAACTTTTTCAAACGATTCATTCCCAAAAGCTTTCACAACTTTGTTTCCACGAATATTTTCCTCAACCATCGAATTCAGTTTTGAAAAACTCTCTCGAATGTCATAAAATGCTCGATTCGCATGTTTAGAAAGCAGCACTGTAAACAGCGCAATGAAAGGCGTAACCGCTAAGAGAGAGAATGTTAATCGACTTTCTACTCCAGCCATAAAAATTAAAGCTGATATAAACAAGACAATATTATCTAATAAGTTAAAATATACCCAAGCAATACTATGACGAATTGAATCCGTATCCCCTGTCATCCGCGCCATGATGTCACCCGTCCGCATATGATTAAAAAAGCTAAAGTCTA
>CAZTXI010000158.1:0-3372 GCA_964617265.1 uncultured Carnobacteriaceae bacterium
CAATTATCGAAAAAGAATACATCGGTGGAGTTTGTTTAAACGTTGGATGTATTCCTTCTAAAGCTTTAATTACAGCTGGAGATAAATTTACTCAAGCTAAAGGTTCAGATATTTTCGGAATTACGACTGAAAACGTACAAATTGACTGGGCTAAAACTCAAAAATGGAAACAAGAACAAGTAGTAGATCGCTTAACTGGCGGTGTTGAAATGCTACTTAAGAAAAACAAAGTTGAAATCATTATGGGAGAAGCATTCTTCTCAGATTCTAACACTGTACGTGTTATGGGTGACGAATTTGGTCAAACATACACATTTAACAATGCAATTATTGCAACAGGTTCACGTCCAATCGAATTAGGTGCTTTTAAATGGAGTGACCGTGTATTAGATTCAACTGGTGCTTTAGCATTAGATGAGATTCCTAATACATTAACAGTAATTGGTGGAGGATACATTGGTTCAGAGTTAGCTGGTGTATTTGCTGGATTAGGTACAAAAGTAACTATTCTAGAAGGAATGGACTCAATTGTTAACGGATTCGACAAAGACATGGTTCGCCTAGTTGAAAATGAATTCAAAAATAACGATGCGACAATTATTACTAAAGCTATGGCTAAATCTGTTTCAGAAACAGATAAAGATGCTACAGTTACGTACGAAGTTAATGGTAAAGAAGAAACAGTTACTTCTGACTACGTTTTAGTTACAGTAGGTCGTCGTCCAAATACGGATGAAATTGGTTTAGAACTTGCTGGCGTTGAATTAGACGACAGAGGATTAATTAAAGTTGACAACCAAGGTCGTTCAGTAAGCAACAAGAACATCTTCGCTATCGGTGACGTTGTTCCTGGTGCAGCATTAGCTCACAAAGCTTCATACGAAGGTAAAGTAGCAGCAGCAGCAATTTCTGGTCAAAAAGTAGCGGTAGACTACCGTGCTATGCCAGCTGTAGCGTTTACTTCACCTGAAATTGCATCTGTTGGATATACAGCAGACGAAGCAAAAGAAGCGGGATTAGATGTTAAATCAACTAAATTCCCATTCGGTGGTAATGGACGTGCAATCTCATTAGATCGTACAGAAGGATTCGTTCGTCTAGTAACAACTAAAGATGGCGACGTTATCGTTGGAGCACAAGTTGCAGGTGTTAGCGCATCTGACCTTGTATCAGAATTAGGATTAGCTGTTGAAAGTGGTATGACTGCTGAAGACATCGCTCTTACAATTCACGCTCACCCAACATTAGGTGAAACAGTTGCAGATGTGGCTGAAGGTGCTTTAGGATTACCAATCCACATGTAATACTGTCAAAACTTGATAGATATTAAATGAAAATAAATGAAGCCAAAGGTTATACAGATTCCATGTATTTCCTTTGGTTTTTTTATTGAAAACAATCTACATTTGAACAATTCTTAGTCATTCAGATTTTTGAGTAAAACCCATTCCTATAAGGGTTTGGACGTCTATATTTTTACAAAATGACTATAATATGCTATTCTAAATAAGAATGTAAAGAATCACAGATTAAAGGAGCTGGCTTGATGTCATTGGTATTAGATAGAGATCAACTGATTAAACAATGGTTAAATGATGCAAAAGAAGAAATTTTAGAGTCATTAAATGGTGAGCTAGAAATTGAAACAAAATCAAGTCGTAGTGATTTTGTTACAAATATGGATCGTCAAATTGAAGAAGAACTCGTTAATAAAATTAGACATCATTTTCCGAATGATAAAATTGTTAGTGAAGAAGGTTTTGGTGATGATTTAGACTCGATAAATATGGAAGAAGATACCGTTTGGTTTTTAGATCCAATTGACGGAACAATGAACTTTGTTTTACAAAGTGAAAATTTTGTTGTGATGTTAGCTGTCTTTGAAAAAGGAATAGGTATGCAATCTTATATTTATGATGTTACGAAAGAGAGTTTGTACTGGGCAATTAAAGGTCAAGGGGTTTATTGTAATGACCAACTATTGCCAAAAGTAAAAAATAGCTCACTGGAAGACGGTCTTTTTGCATCAAATAGTAAATTCCTTTCAGATGAAATTGTGTCAATTAATGTAGAGATATTAAAACGTTCAATGGGTATTCGAGCCATTGGTTCAGCGGGATTAGAAGCTGTTGAACTGATTAAAGGAAATACCGTTGTATATGTAACTTATGGTTTAAATCCATGGGACATCGCTCCAGGAATTATGATGGTTCAAGAAAATGGTGGAGAAGTCAGTCGTTTTGATGGTAAGCCAGTAAATATACTTGAGAAATCGCCATTAATAATGGGCACGCCTTCTGCAAATAAAGATATTCATGAAATCATAAAAAATAGTTAAATAAATATTGTGTTATCAACAAAATACTGTTAAACTACCTAAGTATTTTTTTCTGATTACATAAAGTGTAATCAATTGAGGAGATTGAAAAAATAATGAATTTAAGAGAAGATTTAAGAAATATTGCAATTATTGCTCACGTTGACCACGGGAAAACTACTTTAGTTGACCAATTATTAAAATTATCAACTACATTAGATTCACATAGTGAATTAACTGACCGTGCCATGGACTCTGACGACATCGAAAAAGAACGTGGAATAACGATTCTATCAAAAAACACAGCCGTAAATTATAAAGACTCAATTATTAATATTTTAGACACACCAGGTCACGCGGACTTCGGTGGTGAAGTAGAACGTATTATGAAAATGGTAGATGGAGTTGTTTTAGTTGTTGACTCAGCTGAAGGCCCAATGCCACAAACACGTTTCGTATTACAAAAAGCTTTAGAACAAAACATTAAACCAGTAGTAGTTGTAAATAAAATCGACAAACCTTCTGCACAACCTGAAGTTGTAGTAGACCAGGTATTAGACTTATTTATCGAACTGGATGCAGATGAAGACCAATTGGACTTCCCAGTTGTATACGCATCAGCAATTAATGGAACAAGTAGTTACTCAGACGATCCAGCGGATCAAGAAGATTCATTTGATCCAATCTTTGAGACTATTTTAAAAGAAATCCCAGCACCAGTTGACAATAGTGACGAACCTTTACAGTTCCAAGTTTCACTATTAGACTACAACGATTACGTTGGACGTATTGGTATTGGACGTGTTTTCCGAGGAGAAATTAATGTCGGAGATAGCGTAGCATTAAATAAATTAGACGGATCAGTTAAAAACTTCCGTGTAACAAAATTATTTGGTTTCTTTGGATTAGAAAGAAAAGAAATTGACTCAGCTAAAGCAGGAGACTTAGTTGCTATTTCAGGTCTTGAAGATATCTTTGTTGGAGAAACAGTTACAGCATCAGATCACTTAGATCCATTACCTGTTTTACACATTGATGAACCAACACTACAAATG
>CAZTXI010000159.1:0-3304 GCA_964617265.1 uncultured Carnobacteriaceae bacterium
CCAATCGAGAGTTTAACGGTACTTGTTGTCAGAGAATGTTTTCGTAAACGCATGGCATTTTCTTCTGTCATTTCACGAATAACGACTTCCACATCATAAGGATTGAGATAATCACGATTCAAAATTTGATTTTTTGAGAAGGAGCTTTCACTTGGTATATATTTATCTGAAAGAATCGTACGGTCAATACCATGTGCATGATAAAATAATTGCTCTCCAATGACATTGAATTTTTCTTTTATTTTACGTACATCATATTGTGCCAAGTCATATACAGTATGTATTCCAACACGGTTTAGTTTTGCTTCTGTTCGTGAGCCAATTCCCCAAAAATCCGTTAGTTTTTTTATTTTCCAAATCGTTTGAGGTACTTGTTCGTAACTCCAATACGCCTGGAATGAATTTTCAAAATCTTTTTTAGCTTGATGATCCAATGCCAATTTAGCAAGAAGAGGATTATCACCGATACCGATAGTAGCCACTAGATTCATTTCATTTTGAATATCTTGTTGAATTTTTGTGGCGATCTCATGAGCAGAACCAAATAATGCACGAGAATGGGTAACATCAATAAAGGACTCATCAATACTATAGACATGTAAGTCCTTTAAGGGGACGTAGCGTTTAAAAATTTCAACAATTTCTAAGTTCTTTTTTAGATATAAAGCCATTCGAGGCTCTACTATTTCTATGTTTGAGTGTTTGGGTATTTCATAAACCCTTGTTCCGGTACGAACATTATATTCTTCTTTTACTTTTGGGGAGGCAGCTAATACAAGTCCACCGTTATTATCTGGTTTACTGACTACCGCAATCATCGCTTCTAACGGGTCTTGATTGCGTTCAGCGGCTTCAACGCTGGCAAAGAAAGACTTAATATCAATGCAAAGAATATCTCTGCGGGGTTCATTTTGATACGATACAGAGCGAATATTATTTATCTTTTCCATTGAAATACCTCCTTTCACATCACTGTATGCGAATGTACGTTCGTATAAATAGTATAGAAAAATCTTAAATTATAGTCAAGGGGAACAAAAAAATTAAAACGTCGGTTATAAATAGAATCGATAGGGGAGACACATAAAATTATGGTAGAATATAAAAAAGATGAGAAAGGGTAGAGATGATGAAAACAGACTTAATTGATTATATTTATCATAAAATGATTGAAAATGCCAAAAATTATCAGTGGCGAATGGTTAGTGATCGTCATAAACGAGCGCTAGAAATTTACTTTGTTGTTTCTTTAGACCAAACAGCAGATTACTTTGTTCAAGATGTTAATGGTCAGGTGAATCAAAATGAATTCATCCAATTTGAAGATGTTGTTTGTATTTATGATGCCGATAATCACCGAATTGTTCCGGATAATTATCTATATGCCCTACCTTTTAATGTAGATGAAGGGATTGAAGAAGGGCATGTTGATGCTTTATTAAAGCAATTAAATATTATCATTGCAGGCGCAAACAGCCAGTTACGAGAATTTTTATTAGATGATAAACAAACTGAATTTGAACTAGAGTGGCATCAACGTAACTTCGAGAATACGATTGCGACTTTACAAAACACAAAAAATTATTCAACGAATCGATTAACATTTGAAAAGCAAGATGATAAAAACCTTGTTGATCAGTTCAAGGAGGAAAATTACGATGGAGTGGAAAGAATTTGAAGTACATATCAACAAAGAAGCTGAAGATAGCGTTGTTGAGATATTAATGAATTTAGGGTCTGCAGGCGTTAATATTGTAGACCGAAGTGATTTTGAAACGTTGCCCGAGTATGGTTTTGATACGTTATGGGCATTGGATGAGAAAAAATTCCCATCAGCAGGTGTTGTTATAAAAGCCTATTTTGAATTAGATAAAATAAAATCAGGTTTTGAAAAAGAATTGCACCAAAAGATAGATGCTTTAACGGAATTTGGATTAAATATTGAAGGTTATACTGTAGAATCAGCTACAGTAGCAGATACGGATTGGAATGAAAAATGGAAAGAATATTACCACTCGGTTCCGATTACACGTTATCTGACGATTGTACCTGAATGGAAAGAATATAAAAAGGTGAATCCAGACGAGCAATTAATTATTTTAGATCCAGGTTTAGCATTTGGAACTGGAACGCATCCAACAACTCAATTGAGTATTCAAGGACTTGAAACAGAACTTCGCGGTGGCGAAGTTGTTTTAGATGTCGGAACAGGTTCAGGTGTTTTAACAATTGCGAGTGCATTGCTAGGAGCCAAAGCAATTCATGCGTATGACTTAGATGAAATAGCTGTACAATCTGCTAAAAATAACATTGAATTAAATGATTTAACAGCAGAGATAACAGTAAAAGAGAATAATCTATTGAAAGATGTTACAATTGAAGCAGATATAGTAGTTGCGAATATTTTAGCCCCGATTATCATTAAATTGATACCGGATGCTTTACGTGTCTTGAAACCAGGAGGTACATTCATTACATCTGGAATTATTATAGATCAAAAAGATAAAGTAGTAGCGGCTTTAGTTGAGGCAGGATTCAAATTGAAACAAATTAATCAAATGAAGGATTGGTTCTCGATAATTGCTTTAAAACCATTAGACGATAAATAAAATTAAAGGAGTTTTTACAGATGGAAAAAATTTCAAAATATATTGATCATACAATACTAAATGCGGATGCAACAGAAAAGGATATACAAAGAATCTGTTTAGAAGCTAAAGAATATGACTTTAAAACAGTTTGTATCAATCCAGGATGGGTTGATTATGCAGCACATTTATTAGAAGGAACCGATGTTGGAATAACAACTGTTATCGGCTTCCCACTCGGTGCAAACACATCGACGATTAAAGCAGCAGAAGCAAAAGAAGCTGTTGAAAAAGGTGTATCAGATGTTGATATGGTTATTAATATCGGTGCATTGAAAAATGAAGACTATCCTACGGTATCAAATGATATTAAAGCAGTAGTGGATGCTGTTGCTGGAAAAGCCATTGTAAAAGTAATCATTGAAACATCATTATTAACAAAAACAGAAAAAATTCGTGCATGTGAACTAGCTAAACAAGCAGGAGCAGATTTTGTGAAAACTTCTACTGGTTTTTCAACAGGTGGAGCCACGGTAGAAGATATTCAACTGATGCGTGCAACAGTCGGACCTAAATTAGGTGTAAAAGCTTCAGGTGGTGTTCGATCATATGAAGATGCCATTGCAATGATTGAAGCCGGTGCAACTCGTATTGGGGCATCTAGTGGTATTGCAATTGTTGAAGGTGGAGCAGCAGACGAAAGTTCATCTTATTAA
>CAZTXI010000160.1:0-3301 GCA_964617265.1 uncultured Carnobacteriaceae bacterium
CGACCGGCATGATTAACCACTCGGTGACAAGGGTATTGCCCATAATCATTAGCCATACTCAATACTCGTCCCACTAACCTAGAGTTTTTGGGACGGTTAACTAGGTAGGCAATCTGGCCATAGGTGGCAACTTTTCCGAAAGGTATTTCATCAACGACTGCTAATATTTCATAAATTAATGCTTCATTTAATTTCTTTGTCATCGTAATCGACATACTTTCATATCCAGCATTTTGTGCATCAATTTATTCAGCTGGCGCATCTAGTTTTTGATACTCAACTGCTAAACCGTTTTTAACTCCTGGACGGTCATTGATTCGTTTAGCCCATTCAATTAGGTGAGGGTATGTTTCAACATCTAAGAATTTAGCTGATCCTTCATATAATTCACCTAAAACTAAGCGCCCATACCACGGCCAAATCGCTATATCTGCTATAGTATACGTATCTCCGGCAATATATGGACGATTTGCCAATGTTTTATCTAATAAATCAAGTTGACGTTTTGTCTCCATCGTAAAGCGATCAATCGGATACTGCATTTTTTCAGGCGCATAAGAGAAGAAATGTCCAAATCCTCCTCCAACATAAGGCGCTGAACCGATTTGCCAAAACAGCCAGTTAATTGTTTCGGTGCGGCCTTGTAAATCAGTTGGAATCAAGGCATCAAATTTCTCCGCTAAATAAAGTAAGATTGAAGCTGATTCAAAGATGTTCACTTTTGGTGTTTCACCTTGATCGACTAATGCTGGAATTTTTGAGTTTGGATTAATCGAAACAAAATCCGATCCAAACTGGTCACCTTTACCAATATGAATTTGGTATAAATCATAAGCAGCTTCTTCAATTCCTAAAGCTTTTAATTCTTCGAACATAACCGTCACTTTAATCCCATTCGGTGTACCTAGTGAATAAAGTTGAAAAGGCGCATCTCCCACTGGTAAGTTTTGTGTAAAACGACTCCCAGCATCTGGACGGTTGCCCCCACGCTCATCTTTTTCATCTTCCCATTTCCACACTTCAGGTAATTCATAATCCGTCATTGTAACACTCCTTCTCCTATTTTTACTCTCTTCCATCATACTATTGAACAATATAATAGCAAATATTCTTGTTTGTGAGTCACCCTAACAGAGCGACTATTTCTGTTCAATTTTTTGAATCATTTTCTTTATACCGTGATTGATACCTGTCACAACGGCGCCTGTTCCGAATAAAATACCCCAAGTCATTAAGCTTAAACCTTCTGTTCCCATTATCGTTTGCATAAACGGTACGTAGACCGCAAATAATAATAAACCAATAGAGGCAAATAGTGCAGCAATTAAAGGCTTATTCGCTAGAATGGTTTTATCTAAACCAAATCCTTTAGGATGGCGAACGTTAAAGATATGCATCACTTGTCCTAATGCCATCGCACTAAATGTGGCTGTTTGTGCATAGGCTTCAGAGACATCTGTTCCATTAAAATATCCAAAGATTAAAAAGGCAGACAGACCAATTACCAAACCACTTAATCCAATTTGAAATAGAAAGTACTTATTAATTAAGCCGCTCTCTGGATTTCGCGGTTGTCGTTTCATAATATCTGCTTCACCTGGCTCAAACGATAATGTTATCGCTGGTAAAATATCAATAATTAAATTGAGGTATAAAATGTGTAATGGCGCAACCGGCATCGGTAGTAAAAAGACAATCGTTAAAAAAATTGCGGTAATCTCTACTAAATTACATGTGAAGAGAAAAGAAACAAATTTTTTAATGTTATCAAATATGACACGGCCAACTTCTACCGCATCAACAATCGTACTAAAGCGATCATTGGTTAAAATCATATCCGATGATTCTTTTGCGACTTCTGTTCCCCGAACGCCCATCGCAATCCCAATATCCGCACCATTTAAGGCTGGAGCATCATTTACTCCATCTCCAGTCATGGCTACAATTTCTTTATGGTCACGAAGTGCATTTACAATTTGCAGTTTATTTTCAGGTGAAACGCGGGCAAAAACACCCGTTTCATAAAGACGATCGGAAAAATCTTCATCTTCAACCGATTCATCAATATCTTGACCCGTCATAACTTGATCCGCATGGTCTAAGCCAATTTCTTTGGCGATGACTTTCGCTGTGTCGGGATGATCTCCTGTAATCATTTTAACTTGAATACCTGCTTCTTGAGTTAGCTGAATAGATTCTTTGACATCTTGGCGAGGTGGATCAATAATGCCGTACATACCTAACAGGCTAAATCCATCTAGATTTTCAATAATATTTTCAATCGATTCTTCTCCATTTTCGAGTTCGATTTCAGCTAATGCAATAACACGCATACCTTCTTTTGTCAGACTTTCATTTGCTTTCTTCCAATATTCATTCGCTGATTCGTCTAATTGACCCAATTCAGCCATCACATCTGGTGCACCTTTTAAAATTAATTTACGATCTTGGCCATCAATAATCACACCCATATATTTCTTATCGGAATCGAATGGCAATTCTTCTGCCCGTTTGTAGCCCATTTCAGCTAAAGTATCTTTTGTTAAACCAACTTTATAACCTAAAACTGTTAAGGCACCATCTGTCGGGTCACCATCTACTGTAAACTCATCATTCTCTTCTTGCGACAATTTAGCATTCGAGCTCAGCTGTCCATAAGCTATCAAACGGACGAGTGGCTCTTGGTCATCCGCAGCTTCAAAATCTGTTGTCTCACTAAATTCAGGCAATGATACTGTTTCGCCCTCTTGTGAAATTTCACCTTCTGGAGTATAGCCTTCTCCACTAATCGAATATGTCTGATCCTCTTGTAAAATGACTTTAGAAACAAGCATCTGATTTTCAGTTAGGGTTCCCGTTTTGTCTGTTGCGATAACCGATGTGGAACCCAATGTTTCAACGGCTGGCAAAGTTTTTACTAAAGCTTCATGCTTAGCCATTGTATCCATTCCACGAGCAAGCGTGATGGTTTGAACAGCTGGTAAAGCTTCTGGAATGGCAGCAACGGCTAAAATAATCGCCATCTGAATTAATCCTTCTAACTCTTGTCCTGTTAATAGACCGACGCTGACAACTGCTACAGCAGCAACTACTGCGATAATAATTAGTACTTTTCCTAAGCGACTAATTTCTCGATCGAGCGGCGTCCCGTCATCCCCTTCATCATCCAACATTTTTGAAACATGGCCCACTTCTGTATCCATCGCAATACTCGTCACGACAACTTTTGCTTCTCCACGAGTAGAAGCTGTCCCAGAATAGACCATATTTTTACGGTCACCCAGCGGAACTTCTTCATCAA
>CAZTXI010000161.1:0-3263 GCA_964617265.1 uncultured Carnobacteriaceae bacterium
TCATATAATCCTTCCGGTATAACGGAGCGCATAAATAACGTTAAACTCATTCCTTGATCGATATGTTTTTGAGCTACAGCATAGGTATTAATCATATCGCGCATATCTGTGTCATAAGCTGATTGATAATAATCAATAGTTGAGTTATCTAAATGTGGTGCGGGATAGTAGATTGACCCAATATTCTCTTCTTGTCTATTTTCAATTAAATTAACAATCGGATGGAGAGAACTAGATGCTTCATTGATATAAGAAATACTACCAGTAGGTGCAATCGCTAATAGATAAGAATTGTATAAACCGTATTTCATAATATTGTCATTTAACTCTTTCCAATCATCAACAGTAGGCATCGCTATGTTTTGAAATAGTTCTTTTACTTTACTTGATTCAAACGTAAATTCAGGTTCGTTAATGTATTTATCTGAAAGATAAGATCCGTCTGCATAAGTTGATTTCTCAAATTCATAAAAAGTTTGGCCTCTTTCTTTGGCTAGATTATTACTTGATTTTAGCGCATAGAATCTTAAAGCTCTAAAATAGGCATCTGTAAATTCTAAAGCTTCATTTGAACCATAATGAATTTGGTTGGTTGCTAAAGCAGTATGTAAGCCCATTGCACCGAGTCCAATCGAATGGTAGGACTTGTTTGCTCTCTCAACTGTCGGCACAGCTCCAATACTTGTAATATCAGATACTGCTGTCAAGGCACGAACCGCTGTATCAATCGCTTTTTCAAAATTGGGTGCTTTGATCATCTCAGTAATATTCGTTGAGCCTAAGTTACAACTAATGTCATGACCAACTTCATTGTAAGATAAGTCTTCGTTAAGTCGTGAAGGTGTTTGTATCTGTAATATTTCACTACATAAATTACTCATGATAATTGAACCATGAATAGGGTTTTCTTTATTTACAGAATCGATATTAATGATATAAGGATAGCCGGATTCCTGTTGTAATTTAGAAATTTCTTGTTCTAACTCACGTACATTTATTTTATATTTTTTAATGTCTGGATTTTTGACCATTTCATCATACTCTTCAGTAATGTTTACATAAGAAAAAGGTGTTTTATATAGTCGTTCTACATCATATGGACTAAATAAATACATCGGTTTGTTTGTTTTTAATAGTTCATAATATTTATCCGGAACGACTAACCCCAATGAAAGAGTTTTAACTCGAATCTTTTCGTCAGCATTTTCTTTTTTAGTTGAGAGGAATTCATAAATATCGGGATGGAAGACATTTAAATAGACAGCTCCTGCTCCATTTCGTTGACCTAACTGATTCGCATAACTAAAACTATCTTCAAAAATCTTCATAACAGGAACTACGCCTGAGCCTGCATTTTCGATATTTTTAATGGGCGCTCCAGCTTCTCTTAAGTTCGTAAGATTTAATCCAACTCCTCCACCCCTTTTAGATAATTGTAAGGCAGAGTTAATGGATCGACCAATGGATTCCATATTGTCTTGAATGTCTAGTAAAAAGCAACTTACGAGTTCTCCTCTGGCTTTTTTACCAGCGTTTAAAAAGGTTGGGGTAGCCAATTGTAATCGCTGATTGATATGTTCGTTAGCAATGTTCCATGCTAATTGTTTGTCACCATCCCCTAGGTATAATGCTGCGAAAGCAATTCGATCTTCATATCGCTCTAAAAATTTTGTTCCATCATTGGTCTTTAAGGCATATTGATTATAAAATTTATAAGCTCCCATAAAACTTTTAAAGCGGAATTTTTTATGATATAAGTTTTGAAATAAATTCTTAATAAATTTGAAGTCATATTTTCTGATAAAAGCTTCTTCGATATAGTCGTGCTCGATTAAATAATTAATTTTTTCTTCAAGTGTATAGAAAAATACGGTGTTAGGATTAACATGTTCTAAAAAATAAGCACGAACGGCTTCACGATCTTTATTTAGTTGGATTTCATTTTGATCTGTAGGAATGTTGACCATATTATTTAACTTAAAATAGGTAATATCTCGTGGTTTCTCGATCGTTTCTTTTTTATTTATTATCAATTTTATGCAACTCCTTAGTTAATTTATTGACATCTAATGGTGTTCCTTGGAATTCAAACATATGCAATAACGGTAAATCATACTCTTTTGCTAGAGTTTTTGCGGTTATACAAAATAATTCTGCAAAATTTCGATTGCCACCACCGACTAAACCTTTACAATAGCTTAGATTTTGAGCTGTTTCTGAAAAATCAGCAGCAGTATCTATGACAATCGGATGGACATTCGCTTCATAAGAAGGCATAACGAGTATAAATGGTTCATCTACTTCGATTTCATATGCATTAATCGTTATCTCTAAATTTTTGTATGATTCAATTTTTTGAACGAATTTTCTTGTTTGCCCTGTTTGAGAGAAGTAAACAATTTTTGTCATTCTACAACCAACTGTTCGAGACGCCCAGGTTGATATCCTGTAAATGTTTCTTCATCACCGATTGTTACGACAGGTAAAGATTTATACCCTAGAGAAAGAACTTCCTCTAAATATTCTGCATTTAAATCCACTCTTTTTTCTTGAAATGAAATCTTTTTTGATTCGAGTAATTTTTTTGTAAAAATACACTCTGCACAACCACTTTTTGAATAGACTGTAATGTTCATTTTTATCCTCCATCGTTAATGTTTTTGTAGTATAAATTTGGACACAAAAATACCGTTCACCCTAAGGATGAACGGTTTAAAAAACGACAGAAAGATTGTATATAGACAAAAAATATATACAAAGTTAGTGCTAGCTCTATCGTTTCATCTTTTTCATCCCCGAAAAATAGAAACATTAAGTAGTGGCAGGTCTCCTGGCTCGTGTTTCATCCTACTAGAACCCTTCCCATATCATTTTTCATGATGATACAGTGGTCTGTTCGTTCGTCCACACTTACAGTTGCGGGGGCAGCTTCAGTATTTAACTGAATTCCCTTTTCATGCATTTCCATGCAACCAATACTTAAGATACTATATTTAGTGTTTATTAAATTTAAAATACTACATGTTGCGATTATATCACAGTGTAAAAGAATAGCAAATGAATTATCTCTCTAAATTTTTGAAATAATTGTGTAAGCTTGAAGGTTAGAGTTTTAGAAAAAAATATAATTATACAATTGGAAAAAACTCATCAAGTGCGACTAAAACCCCGTCATCGTTATTCGATGGACAGATAAAGTCGGCCACTGCTTTAACGTTATCTGGAGCATTCTCCATGGCATAACTAACACCACAATACTCTAA
>CAZTXI010000162.1:0-2017 GCA_964617265.1 uncultured Carnobacteriaceae bacterium
CCTCTACCGGTAAACGTTCACCATTGTCTAATAGCTTTCCGTTCCCTACTGCGACAACGTTCGCTAATTTAGATTTCTCTTTTGCTGAATCTGGTAAGACGATTCCACTTGGTGTTGTTGTTTCCTCTTCGTATATTTCAAGCAAAACACGATTTCCTAATGGTTTTAACATTTATATATCCCTCCAAAGTTCTTTTATATAACATGAATAAATTAGCACTCGACTTCTTCAAGTGCTAACTACATTACCTAGTATATTAAAAACATTCTTTACTTGCAAGCGAGATTCATCGAAGAAAATGGGAAAAAAATATGAAAAAATATAGAAAATATGCTTTAATTTAAAGAAGCGATTAAATAACATTTCTGAATGCATAAAATTATGCTATCATTGAGACAATTAATCTACATCGTAGGCTAGGAGTATTTTTTTGAATCAAAATTATTTTGTTGGACCCATTATTGTACGTTATCTATTTTTTATTGTGAATTTCTATTTCACAATCCAAACAACTGCATCATTTGGTTGGAGTTTCTTATCTGTATTATTAGCCATTTTTGCAACTCGAGACTTCGTACATGCTGTCCGTCTGACACAAGTTTTTCTTAAAATCAAAAACCATAAAGACCCTAAAAAATAAAAACTCCTCTCTCACTTGGAGAAAGGAGTTCATTTTTTTGTCATTGGATGATTATTCTGTTCCGTCTTCAACAATCGATTCACTGTATTGAACAAAATAAATCAGAGATTGTAATTCATTACTTAAATCAACGTTCAGCACACGAACATTATCTGGTACAGATAAACGAATTGGTGTGAAGTTCATGATTCCTTTGATGCCTGCATCAACTAATTGATCGGCAATTTCTTGTCCAAACTGACCAGGGACGGCAATAATCGCAACTTCAAATTGCTGCGCTTCGACTTGGTTCGCCAAGTCATTTATATGATAAATTGGCACACCTTCTAAAATAGTGTTCGTAATGTTATCATTTGTATCGAAACCTGCACTAATTCGAATGCTATTTTGACCTTGGAAGTTATAATTTAATAGTGCACGACCTAATTGACCGACACCCACTAAAGCAACATTTGTAAGTTGCTCTTGATTTAATTGCTTACTAAAGAAGTTCATTAAATCTTCTACATCATATCCGTAACCTCGTTTACCGAGTGCTCCGAAGTATGAAAAGTCACGTCTAATAGTTGCACTATCAATTTTAACCGCTTCACTAAGATCTGCGGAAGAAACTTTTTTCTTTCCAGAACTAAATAAATATTTTAAATAGCGATAATATAACGGTAAACGTTTCGCAGTGGCCTTTGGAATTTTTCTATCTGGCATCTTTATTCTCCATTCTCTTACTGATTACTTATAAATTAATTACGAGTCGATTCGTGAATTACTAAACATCTCGCATCAAATATTCCTAAATAATATTATAACAAGATAAATACTTTAATGAAAGTAATTAGACTACTTTTTTCACAAATTAAATTGAATACACTTTCATAAAATACCCGTTTTAACGAATAAAAGGGCTTTCCATGATATGTAAATCACATAGTTATGCAATTTCGTTTAGACGGTATGTAAAATATTGACGATTTTTAGAAATGAGGTATCTCACCTATGCTTTTACAAACTCAAAATGTCACACGACGCTTTGGCGGCGAAGTTCTCTTTAGTGGCATTACATTTGAAATTAAAGAAAATGCCCGCATCGGTCTTGTAGGTCGAAATGGTGCAGGAAAATCTACCCTCCTTAAAATTATTGGTGAAATTGAAGCACCTGACGAAGGGCAGGTTATTAAAAAGAAGGATTTAACAATTGGTTTTCTAGATCAACATGGCGGATTAGAATCTGACCGCTCAATTTGGGATGAAATGCTTGAAATTTTTCGCCCATTATTAGAAATCGAACAGAGAATGCGCGATTTAGAACAACAAATGGCTAACAACAATCAGATGGATGAGTATGAATCTGAAAGTTTATACAAAGAGTATAATCGTCT
>CAZTXI010000162.1:2117-3256 GCA_964617265.1 uncultured Carnobacteriaceae bacterium
AAAATGGATCGTATTGCGAAGCCTAAAGATGACGAACGCGCAGCTTATTTCTCATTCACACCTGAACGGGAATCAGGAAACATTGTGATTCAAACAAAAGATCTCGCAGTTGGCTATCAGCCGGATACAATTTTAAGTGAAGGCATTAATTTAGATATTCGTAAAGGTGATACAATCGCATTAATTGGCCCGAACGGTATTGGGAAATCAACTTTACTTAAAACACTTGTGGATCAAATCCCACCCATGCGCGGTGATGTGTCTTACGGGACAAAAATCGATATAGGCTACTACGAACAGGAGCAAGAAAATTTAACACCAAACAAATCTGTATTAAATGAAGTCTGGGATGACCATCCGCTACTAAATGAAGAAACCATTCGAACTTTCTTAGGTAGTTTCTTATTTACCGGTGAAGATGTTGAGAAGTCCATTTCATCCTTAAGTGGTGGTGAGAGAGCTCGTGTCTCGATTGCTAAACTCGCTCTAAACCATGACAACTTTTTAGTACTCGATGAGCCAACTAACCATTTAGATATTGATTCAAAAGAAGTACTTGAAAATGCTCTAATCGATTTCGAAGGTACATTACTCTTTGTATCGCATGACCGATATTTTATTAATCGATTAGCGAATAAAATTATTGAAGTCGAACCCGATGGCGCTACGCTTTATCTTGGTGACTACGATTACTTCTTGCATAAAAAAGAAGAGCGTTACGAACAACAATTAGCAAAAGAAACAAAAATGGCCGAACAAAACACTTCAACTTTAACGGCTGAAAAAGCTCCTGTTTCAAATGGAAATTGGGCAGACCGTAAGGAAGCCAAACGTGAAATCAGACGAATCGAGCGAGAAATTGCAGATGCGGAGAAAAACATTACACGTTATGAAGAAGAGCTAGAAGAATTGACTGAGCAAATGGACGAGCTCTCAAGCTCTGCCGCCTTCTCTGCCGAAGACTCAATTCAACTAAACGAACTTTCTAAACGTTTCAATGAAGTTAACGAAGCTTTAGAAGCCGTCATGTTGAAATGGGAAATGGCTCATGACGAATTAAGCGAATTCGAAGATTAATTTAAATATTAAGTATAGAAACTGAAACTACAGCTGCGCGCTGTAGTTTTTTTGTTTTGTTC
>CAZTXI010000163.1:0-3214 GCA_964617265.1 uncultured Carnobacteriaceae bacterium
TATTTCGAGTTATAATATAAGCAGAAAATTGGGACAAGGGGGGAGTCATTATGAGAACTATTTTTGATGAAAAATTAGCAGAATTACATCGTGATTTACTAGAATTGGGGGTTTTAGTGAATCGATCGATTAGAAATTCTGTAGATGGTTTCATAGCACATGACGTAGAGATCGCTAAAGAAGTTATTGAAGGTGATAGCCGCGTTAATGATAAGGAACACGAAATTGATCGTAAGTGCCAGGAAGTAATTGCCATGCAGCAACCGAACACCAGAGATTTGCGAAGAATTATCGCAGTATTACGTGCTTCCTCTAACTTAGAGCGGATGGGTGATCATGCGGTTAGTATCTCAGAATCGACGATTAATATTAAAGGCAGTAAGCGCAATTTAGAATTAGAAGATTTAATTAATGAAATTGCGGGAATTGTTATTGATATGTCAGATGATATTATCGATGCATTTGTTGACTTTGATGTCGACGCAGCTTATTCGATTGCGGGACGAGACAGTGAAGTAGATAAATTGTATAACAACATTCGTTATACCGCTGTTAAATCGATGCAAGATGATCCTAAGACAGTTCGAGCTGCATCTGATTATTCATTTGTTGGAATGCATATCGAGCGAATTGGTGATTATGTCACGAATATTTCAGAAGGAATTATTTATTTAGATAGTGGTCAAGTTGTTGATTTAAAACGAGACTAAGTATTAAAATAATAACCTCTAAGCTTCTTTAGGAGACTTAGAGGTTTTTTCTTATATAAAATTGCGGAATGTATAAATGACTTTTCCTAATATTTCAAGATTTTTAAATTCATTTACGGTATATTCTTCTGTACTAAACCCTTCCAAATATGAATAAGGTTCTAAATAAATTTTTTCATCCGTTTTACGGAAATATTTTAGCCCATATTCATCCTCACGTTTAATCAGTAAAATATCACCTGTTTTTAAGTGCTTTTCTTTGCTCTTTTTAAAATCTAATATAACAATTTTATTGCCATTAGGAATGGCGCGATTAATCGCATCCGTATAAACTTTTAAGACATAGTAGTTTTGTAATGGTTCTTTAATAATATAGTTTGGAACTTTGATTGTTCGTTTCATATCTTTTGAATCAATGGGAATATTCAAAGATTCAATATAAAGTAATTCCTGGCTATCTTGTTGCTCGTATGTATTGGTAGGTTGATCATCTAAACCTAATATATAATCCGTTGAAACTTGAAAGTATGTAGCCAGTTTTTTTAATTCTTTTCCAGGTGGTAAGCTAGCATCTGACTCCCACTTAGAAATAGTGGTATATGTTTTATAGCCTAAATCATTAGATAATTGTTTTTGACTGATGTCATTTTTTACACGTAAAACTTTTATCCGTTCTCCAGGTGTCATATTCTCATCCTTTCTCCATTCAGTATATGTTTACTATTCTAATCGTTAAAAGGTCAGATATCAATAATTAAAATAATTATATGAAATAAATTCATTCTAATTCATTCTAATTGATTCATTAAATCTTTTATGTATAATTAAAGTATAGAAATACTTTTTGTAAGGAAGAAGGTGACTTTGATGAAAAAGATTTCTGAATTACGAGCAAATAAAGAAAATATGTCTCAACGTGAACTTGCAGATGCGATCAATGTTACACAGGCATCAATCAGTCGATGGGAAAAAAATCAATTGAGTATCAGCGGAGCAAACTTGATTAAACTAGCAACTTACTTCAAAGTGTCTACAGATGAACTATTGGGGATAGAAGACGACGTTAAAGCCAATTAAATTAAATAGAATTTTTATAAAAAAGTACCACCCTCTTGAAAGAATAGGAGGGTGGTATTTTGTTGTCTTCTATTAAAATCCTACAATCACAAAGCTATCCAATGACTCAACATGAAGTAATTGTTCTGTTTGAATCATAGCTTGTTGGTAGGCTTCAAAAAGCGGATTGTTTTCGGCTGGATTTAATTGTTTGGCTATAGCAACTTCCCATTTCGAGTCATCTAATTCCTTGGCATCGACGATAGATTGATGTGAAATAGACCAACCAGCTTGGATTAATAAATGATGAATGTTTTCTTTAGTAATAAGGGTTTGTATGTTATTTGTTGTATGGTTGCATTGAGCAAACATTGCTTGCAATAAAATGGCTTGAGTATGAGCGATTTGATTTTCAGAGCGAAATGATAAATCCCAATCTGCTATAGCTATTCGATTACTAATTTCACGTAATTTTTTAAATAAGAGCAAAAGTTCTTGTTCTGATGAAAAGTAAAATAAGGAGTGGGATAAGACAGCTATATCATAAAACTTATTTGCCGCTTGTTTAGTGATATTTGTTTCAAATTGAAAGTTTATTCGACTACCAATATTGGATTGTAAAATATAATCAGTTGCCTCTTTTAAAGTTAAGGGGGCACCGTAATTTCCATCTGCAATATCCACAGCATCAATAAAACCTTCTGGGCCAACGGCATCTGCCAAAACGACAGTTGTATCGCCTTGACCACAACCAATTTCTAAAACAGTCTCTCCCTCTTTAATGCCAAATGCCTTAACAAGCCGTTGACGATGACGGATTTGTTTTAGTTGAATGGTTTCATTATTGTCAGCTAATTTCATGTAGGTTATTAGTTTTTCTGCTTTTTCCATATGCCATCTCCAATCCCGTTTATTTTTTTATTTTACCATGAAAAAAGAATGGATTATTATCTAAAATAAAATGAATTTCATGTAAAATGATAAATATTAAAACCAAGGAGGAGATTATTTGAAACATAAAGGTAAAATAACGATTGTGGGTAGTAACATGATTGATTTAGTATCCTACCTCAAGCGTACCCCTGAAAAAGGTGAGACTGTATTCGGACGAGCATTTCAGCAGGGTTTTGGTGGAAAAGGATCTAATCAAGCGGTGATGGCGGCATTACTAGGGGCTGATGTGTCAATGATAACAGCTGTTGGCGACGATGCATATGGTAAAGAGTGGTTAATGCACTATAAAGAAGAGTATATTCATACTGAAGCGGTTCAAGTTATACCTGAGAGCAATAGTGGAGTAGCAGCGATTTGGGTAGAAGCAGACGGAGATAATCGTATTGTTATCGCACCTGGGGCAAATGAAAAACTAACGGCTGAAATGGTTGCTGATTCCTTTAAAAAATTACCAGAACCAGCTGTTGTTTTATCCCAACTTGAAAATCCACAAT
>CAZTXI010000164.1:0-3124 GCA_964617265.1 uncultured Carnobacteriaceae bacterium
TGCACGCTGGATATCGCGTTCTTGGTCTTTACGTTTTAGACTTTCTCGTTTATCATATTTCTTCTTACCACGAGCTAGTCCTAATAGTACTTTAGCTACACCGTTTTTGATGTACACTTTCAGCGGGACAATGGATTGTCCAGCTTCATGTGCAAATCCAATTAAACGCTCTAATTCTTTACGTTTTAAGAGTAGCTTTCTGACACGTAAGGGATCATGGTTAAATTGATTCCCTTCCTTAAATGCAGCTATGTGCACGTTATATAAAAACAACTCATCGCCTCGAAAGCCTGCAAATCCGTCACTTAGACTAATTTGTCCTCGACGGATTGATTTAATTTCGGTACCTTTTAAAACGATTCCTGCTTCTATCGTTTCTAAGATTTCAAAATCGTGTCTTGCTTTTCGGTTATTTGCGATTGTCGGGTTTTGATGTTTTGTCTTTGACAATACGCTCACCTTCCAATTCTAGTCTTTTTTACGTTTGTTTCTGCGTGATTTACGACGTTTTTTACGCGTCTTGTCTGCATCACGGCTACGGATTTCAAATCCTTGTTTTTTATCTTTTTTAGGTTTTTTGTGGTCTTTTGGTTTCTTTGGTGCTGCTTTTTTCTTAGCTGATTTATCTTCGACTAAGTTAAAGTCAATATCATATTCATTGACATCTACGTTTACTAATTTCACGCGTACGATTTCACCGATACGGAACTGACGTCCTGTTCGTTTCCCTACTAGTATCATACCACGTTCGTTAAATTCATAGTAGTCATCTTTCATCGATGACATGTGAACGAGACCTTCTACAGCCTCTTCTACTTGTACAAACATACCAAAGTTCGTGATCGACACAATCTTAGCGTCGAATTCTTGTCCAACTTTATCCAGCATATATTCTGCCATCTTTAAGTCTTCTACTTCACGTTCGGCATCAATTGCACGACGTTCTGCTGCAGATGTATTTTCTGCAATTTCAGGTAGTTCTTTCTCCCAGTAACGAATATCTTTCTTGCTTGTACCGACTTCATCATAGTAGTGAATTAATCGGTGTAGCGTTAAGTCTGGGTAGCGACGAATTGGCGCTGTGAAGTGTGAGTAATATTCAGTCGCAAGTCCATAATGTCCAAGTGGGTGTACGTCATAACGCGCTTTTTGCATTGAGCGTAACATTAACATATTCACAACTTGTTCGTATGTTTCTCCAGCCACTTGATCTAAAATACCTTGTAATGTTTTTGGTGTGACATTACCTTTCGTACCTTTTACGCGAACACCTAAAGCTGATGCGAACTCTACAAAGTTTTGCATTTTCGCTTCGTCTGGCTGCTCATGTACACGGTATAAGATTGGTAACTCTTGTCTTGAATAGTGTTCAGAAACCGTTTCGTTGGCCGCTAACATAAATGATTCAATCATTCGCTCACCAACACCACGCTCTTCTAGTTCAATTGAGATTGGTTTCCCATCTTCTCCCATGTTGAAATGCACTTCGTTTGATTCAAACGATAAAGCACCATTACGAGTACGTTTCTTTTCTAAGATTAAATGTAACTCGTTCATTGTGCGGAACATATCGATTAAGTCAGCATGTTTTTCAATCATTGCTGGATCTTCATCGTCAATTATACGATTAACATCCGTATAGGTCATACGACGGTATGAGCGCATCACACTTGGGAAGATATCATAATCAACAACATCTCCACGTTGGTTGATTTCCATTTCAGCACTTAGGGTTAAACGATCTACGTTTTCAGTTAATGAACAGATTCCGTTCGATAACTTTTGAGGTAACATCGGAATCACTCGGTCAATTAAGTACGAGCTTGTTCCACGTTCATAGGCTTCTTTGTCAATCGCCGTACCTGCTTGTACATAATGAGCGACGTCTGCGATATGCACGCCTAATAAGAAGTTACCGTTATCGAGTTTTTTAATATTGATGGCATCATCTAAGTCTTTCGCGTCTTCTCCATCGATTGTAACGAGGATATCTTCACGTAAGTCTCTGCGCCCTTCAATTTCTTCCGGTAATACTTCAGAAGGAACTTCTTCCACTTCTTCTAGTACTTCTTCAGGGAATTCGGGTTGAATACCATGTTTATATGCGATCGATAAAATATCAATCCCTGGATCGTCTTTGTGTCCAATGACTTTTTGAGCCACACCGATTAAATCTTCATCTTTATAGCGAGGGAATTGTGTAATTTCAACTAAAACAATTTGCCCTTCTACTGGTCGAAGACCATTTACACCGATCTGAACGGTTAGTCGTTTTAACTTTCGTTCTTGTGGGTAGACGTAACCATATAGATCCATTTCTTTTACTTCGTCATCTTTGTACGCATGGAATTCTCCGACTATTGTCGTCACTCCACGTTCGATTACTTCGATGATTTCACCTTCTGCTGAACGATCGTTCCAAGGCTCTGCTTCTTTTGTGATATCGATTCGTACCGTGTCACCATCTAAAGCTGTGTTTGTTTTATCGGGTGAAATGAAAACATCCTTATCAAAATCAGGAATATCGACAAATCCAAATCCGCGGTCTGTACCGCTAAAGCGTCCGATAAAAGTTTGTTCCGGTTCGAGTAGTTTAAATTTCCCATCATTTGTTAGGAAGACGCGTTTATCGCGTTCGAGTGCTGCCAATACTTTTACGATTTCTTTAAAATCATTGGCAGAGTCATGACCTAGAGCTTTACTAATATCATTGACAAAGTAACTTTCTTGGCCAGTTTCTTCCATATATTGAAAGACGGTTTCTTTTAATTGTTTATTTTCTTGGGTCATTTTCTAACCTCCATTCTACTTACGTTTTTTCAGTAAGTTCTCTTTTCTTTAAGCAAATTTTGTTAAAAATGCGATTAAATCGCTTTGTGTTTCTTTTCCTGCACGGCCCGTTGTAATAACGTGCGGTGCTTTTTCATACCATTTAAAATCAATGGTTGCGTTTGTTAACAAGGCTTTAAATTCGTTCGCAATTTCAGGGTTTATCATTTCATCTTGCCCACCTTGTCCGATAAAGACTGGTAAGTCAATGGCTGGATATTCAGGTTCAAGTGTTAATAAATGCTCATTGATGCCGGTTAAGACTTTGTCTAATTTTTGTAAAACTTCGTCTTTA
>CAZTXI010000165.1:0-3100 GCA_964617265.1 uncultured Carnobacteriaceae bacterium
TTCATCCCCTGGTTAAAACCAGGAGTTTTCTCACTAACGCCTTTATAAAATAAGTAGTCGAATTTGTTTTTGCTTCCTAATTATTTTTTCATTAAATTTGACCAATAAAATAAGTAACAATAACATTAAACCAATATATAAGTTATGATGAAAATCAAATACACGTATATATGGTACATTCTGACTCCAGAAATTTAACACACTCATCCCTCTTTCATATCTAATCCTTCATTTATATTTTCACATAATTTTACAATTAAAAATAATAAAACAGGCTCTAAATCTGTTAAATATATGTAAAGAAAAAAGCTATCCATTCAAAATTGGATAGCTTTATGACTTTATATTTTATTCATTTCATTATGAGTAGCTAAAACAGTGGTATCTGGTTCAACAGATTGTGTTAACCAAACATTTCCACCAATAATACAGTTATCACCAATTGTGGTGTCACCACCTAAAATAGTGGCACCTGCATAAATAACCACATGATTGCCAATATTAGGATGTCTCTTCATACCCTTAATTATATTGCCATTTTCATCTGTTTGAAAGCTTTTAGCGCCTAATGTTACACCTTGATAGAGTTTCACGTGATGCCCGATTGTTGCCGTTTCACCAATAACAACACCTGTACCATGATCAATAAAAAAATGATCTCCGATTGTAGCCCCGGGATGAATATCAATACCCGTAGTGGTATGAGCATATTCTGTCATGATTCTAGGTAATATCGGTACATCAAGCTGATACAATCGATTCGCGATCCTATAGATTGTTAAGGCTTGAAAAGAAGGATACGCCAGCATAATCTCATCATATGAATAAACAGCCGGGTCTCCATTATAAGCTGCTACAACATCTGTATTTAGAGTTTCGTGAATCATAGGTAAACTTTCTCTTAATTTCTCTATAATCGTATCCTGTTCCACTTTATCCTCAACGAAATAAGGCAGAATCTCTTCAAGACTCGCTCTAGCATTCATTTCTAGGGATTCTCTCGTTACACCTTTAGAATCCCCTGGACCGAATATATTGGGGTATAACAAGGAGCGGATTCGATTGATAAATGTAATAACTTTCGCATTAATCCCACAATAATTTTTGGTGGCTGATATGGGTTGAGTGTTATTCATTGATCTACCCTACTTTCTAATTATTCAATAAATCCTTCAAATGTTAAGTAGCGATCCCCATTATCTGGTAGAACCACAACAATTGTTTTATCTACATTTTCTGGTCTTTGTGCTACTTCTAACGCCGCCCATAAAGCTGCACCCGCTGATACACCTACAAAAATCCCACCGGATGTTGCTACTTTTCTGGATGTTTTCATTGAATCATCATCCGTTGCAAGAATGATCTCAGAATAAATATCTTGATCTAAAACAGCTGGAATAACTCCAGCACCAATTCCTTGAATACGGTGTTTACCTTTTTCACCTTTTGATAGTAATGGTGATCCAACCGGTTCAACAGCAATCATTTCAACGGATTCTTTTTGTTCTTTTAAATACTTTCCTGCACCGGTAATGGTACCACCTGTACCAATACCTGAAACGACGATATCTACCGCACCATCTGTATCATTCCAAATTTCAGGCCCTGTTGTTTCATAATGAATTTCTGGATTGACAATATTCTCAAACTGACTTGCTAAGAATGAACCTTCCGTATTATCTGCAATCTCTTGTGCTTTTTTAATGGCGCCAGGAATTCCATCTTCACCTGATGTCAGAACGAGTTCAGCACCATAAGCCTTCAAGAGCGCACGTCGCTCTTTCGACATTGTTTCCGGCATAGTTAATATTACTTTGTATCCTCTAGCTGCTCCAACAAGAGCTAATGCAATTCCTGTATTTCCAGAAGAGGCCTCAACAATTGTACCGCCTTTTTTTAATAGACCTTCTTTTTCAGCACGGTCAATCATTGCTTTACCGATACGATCCTTAACGGAACCACCAGGGTTTAAAGACTCTAATTTTAAGAGAATATTCCCATTAAATTTTTCAGGTACCAATGCCTCTGGTAGTCTTACTAGTGGGGTTTTCCCAATCACTTGGTCAATTGAATCATAAATCTTTGTCATTAAATAACTTCCCTTCCTTTTAAAATACTTACTTAATATATCGCATATTTACTTGAGCTTTACAAGTAAAAGGGTTTCATAATGAAGTTAATCATCTAAATAAATCTTTTTATGAATTGTATTTTGATAGATCTCTACGATTAACTCTTGATTGTCAGTTGACCATTCACAATAGACAATTTCTTCTAGTTTTTCATAGCCCATTTTAGCTAATTCTGTTCGTAACCATCCTTCATCTTTTCCTAAGTAATGAAGTGTTTTGGTTTGTATACTCCCCATTTCTATTAATAATGAGGTAGGAATAGTAGCTTCTTCTTTTGTAATAACCGTTAAACTCCCGTTCACTTCAAGTATAGCGTAATATACATCTGCTATTGTATAAACATTGTTTTGTCGCAACATAGAGCGAAGTTGCTCAATATCAAAAAAGTTCTCTTCCAGTTCTTTCATATTCAGCTGTCCTTTATCAATTAATACAGCTGGTTCACCTTCTATTATTGTTGAAAATTTGTCTGTTTTTTGAAGAGACTTCTCAATGAAATAAACAAATAAACCCCAAAGCACAACCGCAAAAATAACATGCAGCACATTCACCATGTCATCATAAATGGCTTCTTCAACAACCGCACCTAGCAGTAAAATATAAATTAAATCAAATAGTGTCAATTCAGACATTGCTTTCTTCCCCATTATCCGTAACAAAATAAATATCCCAATAGAGCCAATTAATAATTTACTGGTAATTCCAATATACATATCCATTTAAATCAACTCTTTCTATTTATCAGTGTTTTTACTATATCGGTTATCCTATAGAACTGTCTAATAAGTCGAATTCAGATTATTTAATTTGTCATAATAATACAATGTTGTTCTAAATATTGTGAAAGGTTTTGTTTCAGATTACTGTTAATTCAACATTTGTAATTTTAATCTTTATAGAATTCCCTCGGTTTAAAACCATTTTTTGCCAATTTCTTCAAGTTCCTTATATAATTACTCTTGGCTTTT
>CAZTXI010000166.1:0-3091 GCA_964617265.1 uncultured Carnobacteriaceae bacterium
TTTTAATTCATGTAATTTCATGATATTGGCACCTCCTTCTTGAAGATTATTCAGTAACTTCTTCTATTTCGATTAAATGTACTACTTTTTGTATTGATCTGCGAATTGCATCTGTGTCTTTAACAACTACAGATGAATTAATTTTCTTGCCGAAACCTAAAGATTGTAAAATATTTAGTTGTTTCTGCGGACGACCAATAACACTTTTTCTTAAAGTTAATTTTAACATTGTGTCATCCTCCTTAATTTAATAATTCATCTACAGAAAGTCCACGTAGTTTAGCTACGTCTTCTGCTTTTTTAAGTTGTGTAATTCCGTTAAGTGTTGCACGCACCATGTTGATTGCTGAACTTGAACCTAGAGATTTTGAAGAAATATCTTCAATACCTGCTAATTCTAGGACCGCACGAACTGGTCCACCAGCAGAAACTCCTGAACCGGCAACAGCTGGACGTAACATAACTTTACCTCCACCGTGTACACCAATTACTTCGTGAGGAATTGTTGTATCAACACGTGGTACTCGAATTAAATTACTTTTTGCATCTTCAACAGCTTTACGAATAGCTTCTGGAACTTCTTGTGCTTTACCAGTACCCATTCCTACGTGTCCGTTACGGTCTCCAACTACTACTAAAGCAGAGAAACGTAAGTTACGTCCACCTTTAACAACTTTAGTTACGCGGTTGATCTCAACAACACGATCTTCGATGTCTAATACTGATGCGTTAATTTTTTCTACCATTTGTTATTTTCCCCCTCTGCTTAAAATTCTAATCCATTTTCACGAGCAGCTTCAGCTAATGCTTGAACTCGACCATGATATTTGTATCCTGCACGGTCAAATACTACTGCAGTGATGTTTTTGTCTTTAGCACGTTCTGCAACTAATTTCCCTACTGCTGCAGCTTGTTCGACTTTACTTCCTTCAGAATCAATATCTAAAGTAGATGCACTTGCGAGCGTTACACCCTCTACATCATCAATAATTTGAGCGTAGATGTTTTTGCTTGAACGGAATACGTTTAAACGTGGGCACTCTGCAGTACCAGAAATCTTACGACGAACTCGTTGTTGTCTCTTTTTACGTGTTTTATTACGATCTGGTTTTGAAATCACAATGTCACCTCTAGACTAATTTTTTTATGTTTTTTAAATTTCTTGATTTTTGTTAGTAACCACAAATAAATAAATTTTATATAAAAATTATTTACCTGTTTTACCTTCTTTACGACGAACAAATTCACCTTCGTAACGAACACCTTTACCTTTGTAAGGCTCTGGTGGACGAATAGCGCGGATATTTGCTGCTAAAGCTCCAACAGCTTCTTTGTCGTAACCTTTTACAATTACTTCTGTGTTAGTAGGAACTTCAATTTCGATTCCTTCTGGTGTTTCGAACTCAACTGGATGTGATAACCCTAGGCTAAGAACTAATTTAGAACCTTGCATTTGTGCACGGTACCCAACACCGATAATTTGTAATTTTTTAGTAAATCCTTCTGAAACACCTTCAACCATGTTTGCAACAACTGATCGAGTAGTTCCGTGGATTTGACGGTTTTCTTTTTGGTCGTTTTCACGAGTAAAAGTAATTTCATTGTCAGCAATTTCTACTGTAATTGCTGCACTTAATTCACGAGTTAATTCTCCATTTTTACCTTTAACTGTAATTGTAGTTCCATCTAGAGCTACTTCTACACCTTCAGGTATTTGAATTGGTTGTTTTCCGATACGGCTCACTGTTCGCACCTCCTTGTATTTAAAATTTTACCAAACGTAAGCTAGTACTTCGCCACCGATATTTTTTGCGCGAGCAACTTTATCAGTAACTACTCCTTCTGAAGTTGAAACTAGTGCGATTCCTAATCCGTTAAGTACGCGAGGTACTTCGTCTGATTTAGCGTAAATACGTAAACCTGGTTTAGAAATACGTTTCAATCCAGTAATAATTTTTTCGTTATTTGGACCATATTTTAAATCAATTTTGATAACGTTTTGTTTGTCATTATTGATGTAGTCCACGTTCTTGATAAATCCTTCTTCTTTAAGGATTTTAGCAATTTCAAATTTAATGTTTGACGCAGGGATTTCAACATTTGCATGTTTAGCATCGTTTGCGTTTCGGATTCTAGTTAATAAATCCGCGATTGGATCTGTCATTCCCATTACATTAGCCTCCTTATTCCAAATCTATCTATCTTACCAGCTAGCTTTCTTCAATCCAGGGATTTGTCCTTGGTGAGCTAATTCACGAAGACAAATTCTGCATAATTTAAACTTTTTGTATACTGAGTGAGGTCTACCACAACGTTCACATCTTGTGTACTCTTGTGTAGAATATTTAGCTGGTTTTTTACTCTTTTCAACTAACGATTTTTTAGCCATGTTTTTTTAATCCTCCTCGTGATTATTTTTGGAATGGCATTCCTAATTCAGAAAGTAATGCTTTACCTTCTTCATCTGTATTTGCAGTTGTAACAATTACGATATCTAATCCACGTACTCTACTTACGTCATCGTAAGAAATTTCAGGGAAAATTAATTGCTCTTTTACACCTAAAGTATAGTTTCCGCGACCGTCAAATGAGTTTTTGTTTACACCACGGAAGTCACGTACACGCGGTAATGAAACAGAAACTAATTTGTCTAAGAAATCGTACATACGCTCTCCACGTAATGTTACTTTTGCACCAATTGGCATTCCTTCACGTAGACGGAAAGCAGCGATTGATTTTTTAGCACGAGTAATAACTGGTTTTTGACCAGAAATTAATGTCAGTTCGTTTACTGCATTTTCTAAGTTACGTGTGTTAGAAACAGCTTCTCCAACACCCATGTTTAGAACGATTTTCTCAATTTTAGGAACTTCCATAACTGATGAATAATCAAATTTTTCTACTAATGATTTTACAATTTCGTTTTCGTATTTTTCTTTTAAACGATTCATTTCAGAGATATCCTCCCTTCCTAACTATTTTATAAAGTATTACCTGACTTTTTAAAATAGCGCACTTTTTTGCCGTCTTCTACTTTGTAACCAATTCTTGAAGCTTCTCCAGTTTCTGGATCAACTAATTGAACGTTTGA
>CAZTXI010000167.1:0-3000 GCA_964617265.1 uncultured Carnobacteriaceae bacterium
TTTTATACACACGCTAGAACGCCTTACGTGTGCGTAATTTTTTTATACAAACGCTGGAGCGCCTTGCGTGTGCGTAATTTATTTATACACACGCTAGAACGCCTTGCGTGTGCGTAATTTTTTTATACACACGCTGGAGCGCCTTGCGTGTGTGTAATTTTTTTATACACACGCTAGAACGCCTTACGTGTGCGTAATTTTTTTATACAAACGCTAGAACGTCTTGCGTGTGTGTAATTTTTTTATACAAACGCTAGAACGTCTTGCGTGTGCGTAATCTTTTTATACACACGCAAGGTACTCGGCACAAAAAAATACCAGCGGACGATGGCGTCGGCTGGTATGGGGTGGGGATTATTTTTTGATTTGTTGGATTAAGTCGGTTAGGGTGCGCGATAAGATTGAGGCGTCGCTACTGTATGTGACGGAGTCAACGCCCATTTCGTAGATATCTGAAATGGCGGGAACTCGGTCGGTGTAGGATATGGTAAATTTGCCGGCAGCTTGGGCAGCAGCGACTACACGTTGGATAGCCGCTTTAATAACGGGGCCTTCTACTTCACCTGGCACACCGAGTGAAACGGATAAGTCATAGGGACCGATAAATATGCCGTCCACTCCGTCTACTTTTACAATTTCTTCGATATTTTCCAGTGATTCTTTTGTCTCACACTGTGGGATGATGAGCGTTTCTTGGTTATGAATTTTGAATAATTCTAGCATGCCTTGCTTGGTATAGTCAGCGGTTAGGAAGGTGTTCCCACTGGTTGCGCCGAAACCGCGATCACCGATAGGGTAGTACTTTCCATATTCGACGACCTGTTTGATTTCGTCTACTTTGTGTAGGTGAGGGATAACTAGTCCTTGGGCACCAACGTCTAACATTTTTAAGATGGAGTTACGTGAGCTGTCTTTTACGCGAGCGAGCGGTGTGGTGCCAGCTAATTTAGCGGCGCGTATATATTCTTGCGCTGCTTGAATCTCAAAAGGGCCGTGCTCCGTATCAATTAAGACATAGTCAAAACCGGCATACCCGATAATTTCGGCAATCGAGGCATCTCCTAATACTTGGAAGACTCCGATTGTATGCTCGTTATTGGTAATTTTTTCTTTTAGCAGATTTTTCATTGTGTTACCTTCTTTCGTTTCACAAACTAAGGTTTTCATTTCACAAAAAGGAACTTATTTTTTATCTGGGTCGACACCGCTATAAAAGTCTTCGGGGGCCATTTCTTCGTAAATAACGCGAATGCTTTCTCGTGATGAGTTGGCGTGTTTATGAATGGTTTCGATAATTTCTTCTGCGATGATTTTCTTTTGTTCTGGGGTGCGTCCTTCTAATAATTGTATGCGTACAAATGGCATGGTTAGCCCTCCTATTTAATATGGTTAGAATAAAAAAACAGGGAGATAACTGTTTTATTCTCCCCGTTTATTATACCTATTAAATTGTGATTAGTCTTCTGCGATAAAGTTCTTAACAAGTGTTGCGAACTGTTTTGATTTTTCGATTTGTACCCAGTGTCCGCAACCTGCGAAGATATGCAAGTCTGCGTTTGGTAGTAAGTGAACTAAGCGTTCTGAGTTCGTTACTGGTACAACTTTATCATCGCGTCCGTGAACTAATAACGTTTCGTGCTTGATTTCTTTGAAGCGCTCGTCTGGGAATGTTAGGTCATCCATTGAAGCTTGACGTGGATGTGGGAACATTGAGCTGAATGCTTCGTGGAATCCTGGTTCTAAACTTGCTTCGTAGCGCGTTTTGATTAATTCAGGATCTGCAAAGTCTTTGTTGTAAGTGAATAAGTCAATTAACTCACCCATGTGCTCTTCTGTACCTTTGTATCCCCATACTTGGTCTAAACCGTAAGGAATATCTGATTCAACACCCATTGCACCCATTGTAATAATTTTTTCTACTTTTTCAGGAGCTGCTAGAGCAACTGAGAAAGCTAATGATCCACCGAAAGAGTTACCGACTAAGATAACTTTTTCTTCACCGATTGCATCGATAAAGTCTAAGATTTGTTTTGTCCATAGGTCGATTCCGTAATCAACTTCGTCACCTGTTGGTTTATCTGAATAACCAAATCCGACCATGTCCATTGCGTAAGCATGTACAACTTCTGCAACTTGCGGTAAAACTAAACGCCAGTTAGCATATGCTGAAACACCTGGTCCTGATCCGTGGATGAATAATAAAGGTGTCCCTGAGTGGTCTTCACCTACTTCAAGATAATTCGTAGTAAATTCGCCTGTTTTAATACTTTTGCCTATTTCTGGTCTACTCATTAATATCCTCCTTAAATTTTCTAATCTTCTTATCAACAACTATAGTATAGTAAAGAAACCGCTTCCTGTCCGGTTATCATTTCACATGATGGGACAAGGGGCAGATTCACTCTAAAATAGCCTTTTTCTGTCCTGTATAGTGAAACAGATTCTTTTGTCTGTTTCATTCTCTTGTAAAACCATGATAGCACCGGTGTTCGTTCGAGGCCAATCACCAGTGCATCATGTTATCTAATTGGAGAATAAGATAATATTATTTATGCTATTTCGTATTCTCGAAGTTATTTGAATTAATCGATAGAGAAGTTCTTAACGCGATACATCTCTGCCTCGTTGACATCACTCACATCGTATAACTGATCTGAGTCAGCTAGTGAGTTTTTGATTGGGTTGTAGTAGCAGTTTAATTCTTCTGTTTCATCTTGAATTCTTGGTGTTCCGTAACGGAAGTAAGTTTCTGGCAACTCGCCACCATACCAGATGATTGCTGTTTCAGTATCTTCTTCACCCCAAATAACTGGCTCCCAGTCTGGGTCAAAGATTAGGTAACCTGAGTCACCGAATAACTCGATACGGTTTCCACCTGGCTCAATGATATACATACATTGTGCTTGAGAAACTCCGTGTTTTAGAGGTCCTGCTTCTAATGCAACACCATATTCCATACATGCATCTGCTAAGTCATCTAAATGTTGTGGGAATCCATAC
>CAZTXI010000168.1:0-2989 GCA_964617265.1 uncultured Carnobacteriaceae bacterium
AACAGACGCAGGTAGCCAACACGTTTCAGGACACGGTGTTCCATCACTTGCGATCACAGTGCCGACACGCTACCTACACTCACACTCATCCGTTATTCACGAAGACGACTACCACAACACGGTGAAATTGGTGACGGAAGTTGTGAAACGATTAGACCAAGAAACAGTTGACAGAATTACAAAAGGTTAATGAACAATATTGTCTATTAAGGCTGTTCTATTTGGCTGAAATGGACAAATAATCAGTTTATTCCATCTGATTAGGTGGAATAGCTGATTTTTTATTTGAAATTCCTTAAAATAGAAGAAGATAAATTTTAGCTAAAGGAGATAAAAAGTAATGTATTACGTAAAAAACGAACGAGACGGCGTAGAAATTCATGATCCAAGTTTAAACTTAGCGATTGAATACTATCTATTGAATGAAATTGAATTAGATGAGCCCGTTTTATTATTTTATATAAACGATAACTCCATTATTATTGGGAAAAACCAGAACACATACGAAGAAGTTAACACAGAATATGTCGAGAAAAACGATGTAAAAGTTGTTCGCCGCTTTAGTGGTGGAGGAGCAGTATACCATGACCTAGGTGTGTTATGCTACTGCTTTATCACAAAAGATGATGGGGATTCATTCCGAAATTTTAAGAAATTTACACAACCAGTAATCGATGCATTACACAAAATGGGTGTAGAAGATGCCGAATTAAAAGGGCGTAATGACTTAGTAATCGGAGATAAAAAATTCTCAGGAAACGCAATGTACTCGAAAAATGGACGCATGACTTCGCACGGTACATTAATGTTTGATTCAGAAGTTGATGCCGTTGTAGGTGCGTTGAAACCTAAAAAGCATAAACTCGAATCAAAAGGAATCAAATCAATTCGTAGCCGTGTGACAAATATCTTGCCATACATGGACGACGAATACCAAAACATCAGTACAAAACAATTCCGCGAACGCCTATTATTAAACATCTATGACGTAGACAGTGTCGAAGATGTAAAAGAATACGTTCTAACAGATGAAGATTGGGCAAAAATCGACGAATTTGCGGCTCGCTACACAGGTAACTGGGACTGGAACTACGGCGAATCACCGAAGTTTGATTTAGAGCGTGACGTGCGTATCGAAGGTGTTGGAACAGTCGAAGTAAAACTAAACGTCGAACAAGGTAAAATTTCAGACATTAAAATGTTTGGAGATTTCTTTGGACTCGGTGAAATTGAAGACGTTGAAAACCAATTGCGTGGCGTGAAATATGAACTGAATTCAATTAAAAGTGCATTAGAAAAAGTAGATTTAAACAAGTATATTGGTAACGTAACAGCCGAACAAATTGCTGAAATCATTTATTAATATACAAATAACGTCACATCTCACGAACATTTGTAAGGAGTGGCGTCTTTTTTATAAAAAAAACGGAAAATAAAAACAAATATTCGGAATACCATTGCTTTTTAATCGTATTTTCATTATATTATGAGTAATATATTTTAATCTATCAGATTAGATACGAAGGGGAGATAAAAAATATGGTTATTATCTATTTGTCTCCTAGCTGTACGTCTTGTCGAAAAGCTCATGCATGGCTAGAAGAATATAATATTCCTTTTATCGAAAGAAATATTATGAAAAGTCCACCAACACAACTTGAATTTCAAAAAATGATGAGCCTCACTGTGAAGGGTACAGATGAGATTATTTCGACACGTTCAAAAGCATTTCAAGATTTAAATATTGATATTAATGAATTATCCTTACATGAATTGCATGAACTAGTACAGCAGCATCCTGAAATATTACGCAAACCGATTATCATGGATCAACGCAGAATTCAGATTGGGTATAATGAGAGTGAAATCCGTCAATTTGTTCCAAGAAGAATCCGTAGAAAACAGCTAAATAAAGCAAAAGAAATGATTGCGACATTCGAAGGAAGCGTAGAATACAATTAAAAGACAAAAGAGCTATTAAATGACATTCATTTAGTAGCTCTTTTTAATGAAATAAGATAAACTATATAATTAGTCAATTTAATCAATTACAGGTATAATAAGGTTCAGAAGTTGAATAATAGGTGGAGTGTGTTTTCACCGATTAACTTTACAATTTCTATAAATAGGCTACAATGAACACGAGTTAAATGAAATCCATCTGATGAAGGAATGAGGTGTAAGCAATGGAAATCGAACATATAAATGAGGATACAATCCGCGTGCGAATCGAAAACTCTGATTTAGAGGCAAGAGGGTATACATTTTTAGACTTATTAGGCAATCAAAAACATATTGAAACATTCTTCTATAGTATATTAGAAGAGGTGGATATTGATGAAGAATTCCAAGAGTCGGATGCTGTAACATTCCAAATTATGCCGAATCGAAATGGTCTAGAATTGTTTATCAGTAAAAATATCGAAATGCATGACGACATATTCTCAAATATGGACTTTAATGGATATGAAGAGCCTCAGTCAAATAAAGAATTCCAGCCCTTTGAAAAAAATCAAAAGTTTGGTCAAACTGACGAAAAATCAAGTGAATCAGGAAAATTTGAATCGGACAACCAGAAATTGGTTGTTGAGTTTAAAGAGTTTGAACAACTAATCGAGTTATCTCGATTTTTCCAAATAGAGACAGGTTACTCAAGTCTCTACCAATATAACGAAAAATATTATCTAGAATTGAGCTTCTTGAATGATGAGTTTTCGTTACGAACACCTCAAGAAGAGAAAGCCATCGTATTAGAATTCGGAGTCGAAAGTAATATTTCACCAGAAGTTTTAATCGAACACGGCCAACTCATTATCGAGGATGTTGCCTTAGAAACGGTTCGTCACTACTTTAACTAAAAATAATTCTATATACCCGTATGATGTGGACAGAAGTCTGTATCATACGGTTTTTTGTTTGTATTAAATTCTTCCGTGTGGAAAATCCAATATATCACCTATAAGCAAATCCTTTCATGTGGAAAATCCAA
>CAZTXI010000169.1:0-2974 GCA_964617265.1 uncultured Carnobacteriaceae bacterium
TTTGTCCAGTTTTGGAGCATACCTATTTGGCTGAAACTCCCTTATATGAATACTCTCATAAAAATGGTTAAGTATTTTATAAAAAATATAAGGATTTAATTAGTTGTGCCAGATTTTCTATTTGTGGCACAGGATTCAAATAACTGTGCCAATTTTTTTATTTGTGGCACGGAATACAATTAGCTATGCCAAATTTTCTATTTGTGACACAGAATTCAATTAACTATGCCAGATTTTCTATTTGTGGCACGATCCCTTTAAAAATTTCAATAAATTGTATTTACCAAAAGAAAAAACACCCTAGTCGTTAGACTAGAGTGTTTGATTTAAGGTTTAAATTAGTTTTTTTGAACGTTTGCTGCTTGTGGTCCACGGTCACCTTGTTCGATATCGAAAGATACTGATTGACCTTCTTCTAAAGTTTTGAAACCTTCATCTTGGATTGCTGAGAAATGTACGAATACGTCTTCTCCACCGTCTTGCTCGATAAATCCAAAACCTTTTTCTGCGTTAAACCATTTTACTGTACCGTTGTTCATATTAATTTCCTCCATTGTGCTTTTTGCACGAATATTTATAATAAAATGTTTCAAAAAATAAACGGAAAATTAATAGAACTTGATTTAACTTACCACTAAACTTTTTGCTAACAAACTTACTACAATTACTAATATAACATTTAATTTTTGATAAGTAAAGCCTTTTTTCAATATAATTTAATTTTTTACTGATTTTTACTGATTTCTTCCTGCTTTATAGACGTTTAGAAGTGAAATTCATCATTTCTTTGCTCTAGTTTCTCATTAATATTTCGTAAGTACTCATAAATTTTAAAGCCAACCATGATCAATTCACAATTTACACGAACCATTATTAAACCAAAAATACTGATGGGCACAACAACTAGTAACCCTAACAAAAATTCACCTTCTGCCATAGCTCCAAATAACATCAGTAAACTGATCACTCCGACAAAAACTAATCCAATATAATAAACAATCTTGATAATACCGGGTGTAATCATTTCATCAAAACTTCCAAATTTTTTCAGCATATAAAATCTCCTCTCAAAATATGATAACTCTATTCAAAAATTACGCCACCAAAATCCCCATACAATACAGTGACTTCATCTTGGTTCACACACTCAAAGGTGCCATATATATCCATTCGGCCTTCTTTAACATGCATGACTTCTTTTATAATCGCTGTACAAGTTATTTTATCACCTGTAAAAACTTGACGGGTAAAATTAAATGATATTTTATTCGCCAATAAGTTAAAGTCACCACCAAGTTTGGTTGGCAATGACCCCGTCAATAAGCCATGAACAACTAAGCGGCCATTCGCATCTTCGATCATATGGTGACGGCCTTTATCGCCTGAAATTTCTGCAAACTGTAAAACTTCTTCTTTTGTAAATACACGCTCGTAAGTCAGTGTATCGCCTACCTTAATCATTTGATTCCTTCTTTCATCAACTATTTATTCGTTTAATATCGCCCACAAGATAAAGCGACCCAAATTGAATGACCGTTTCATCTTTTGAAATATGTTCTTTAATATAAGACATCACTTCTTGAACATCCGCTTTAGTAACTACTTTAAAACCCTGTTTTTCTAAACTTTCAGCTACTTCATCCACGTCAAATCCACGATAAGGATCCGGTGAAACCAATATAAATTCCTTAGCTAGATGCCCCACTTGTTTTAACATTGTTTCATATTCTTTATCTTGCATCATACCAACCACAAAATAAAATTTATTATCAGGGAATGTATCTTCAAGTGTTTCAACTAAGCGACTAACACCCGCTTGGTTATGTGCCCCATCGATATAAAATAATGGTTCATCCGATATTTTTTCAAAACGACCTGGCCAGTGTGCTTTTTTCAAGCCCGCAAAGACCGCCTCTTTTGAAATGGGTAGACCTTTTGCTACTAACGTTTTGTAAGCTTCCAAAACTAAACAAGCATTTTCAATTTGGTGTTTACCAACCATCGATAGCGTAATATTTTTCCATTCTTTAAAATCAAAAACTTGCTGTTCTAAAGTCGTTTCATGAATAATAATAGCCTCTTTTTGAATAAAAGTAACGAGTCCATTAACCGCTTCAGCTCGGTCACGAGCGATTCGTTCCAATAAAGAATCGATTGGACCTACAACTAATCGGCCATTTGGTTTTAAAATTTGGGCTTTTTCATAAAGAATAGCTTCTTTTGAGTCGCCTAAAACCTTCATATGATCTAAACCAATTGATGTAATGACCGAAACCAAGCTATTCTCAATAACATTTGTAGAATCTAAACGGCCACCAATTCCTGCTTCTAGTAAAATAATATCCGGTTGTTTTTCTTGGAAATAAATAAAAGCGACAGTTGTTAAGAGTTCAAAAGCATAAAATTTTTCATCTAATTCTTCTTCTAACTCTAAAATTATCGGTTCCATTTTTTCAACTATACGGATATAGGCTTCATCAGAAATCATGTCATCATTGATGCGAATTCGCTCATTCACTTTTTCCAAGTGCGGAGACGTAAATACTCCAACATCTAATCCTGCTTCTTTAAAAACAGAATAAAAAAGAGCGGACGTTGACCCTTTTCCGTTCGTTCCTGTTATATGAATATAATTTAATTTTTTATGGGGATTCCCTAAACGATCAAGTAATTTAAATAGGCGGTCTAAACTTTCTTTCTGACCATTCCCACGATTTGTATTAATGTATTGAATGACTTTGTCCATGTTCATAAGCCTGCACCTTTATCTTTACATAATTTTATTCATTTTACCGTTATTTCAATCGAATGTAAAAAAACTCCTTAGATCCTGAGTAAATACTCAATTTCTAAGGAGTTCATAACGATTATTCTGTTAAGTCGTTTGGTTCAACAACTAGGTAACGCTTTGGTTCGCGTCCTTCCGAATGTGTTTTAACTTTCGGGTTTTGGTTTAAGTAACGATGAATTTGTT
>CAZTXI010000170.1:0-2954 GCA_964617265.1 uncultured Carnobacteriaceae bacterium
GCGGAAAAGCAGACGGGGTTTCAGGTGCTTCTGCTAATGACAAGGATACAGATGGTGTTTCAGGTGCAACAGCATCCGATGCAAATGTTCCAGAAACAAATGAACCGGCTGAAGCGGATGCTATATCAGGTGCTTCAGAACACAATTAATTGTATGCATTCAAACAAGCAGTCTCTTTTTAGAGGCTGCTTGTTTTATATATATGAATTGTTCTAGCGATTTACAACAGCAAAAAAGTATGGACGTTTTTCAGCTAAATCTTTTGTCCAAGGAATCGAATATTTCTCCCAAGTTGTTGAATCGGCTGCTAAATGATAAATGCCATAATTATTGAAAGCATAAAATGAACCGATTGAATTCGGGTCTTGAACTAAGTGGTGACTAAATACCCCTTCTTTCGGTAATCCATCTGCTAATTCAACCCAGTCTTCTTCACCATTTTTTTGATAAACCGTCGAATAGGCTGGCTGCCTGTGTGCCTTACTCGAATTTTCTGAAGCAGACACTAATCGATAATCCGGATTATTTGGATGAAGCACCATATTGTAAAGATAAGGATGTTTTTCCAAACCAGCACTCATAAACGACCAGCTATAGCCCCCATCTAAACTTTCAGCATAAGATTCACGGCTATGATTTGAAACCATACCGCCATTTGCAGCATATAGTCGTGCAGGCGCATCGGGATGTTTTAATAACGTATGCACATCAATTGGCCCCATCTCTGCTCGATCACTCCAAGTTTTACCATGATCAGTTGTCTGAAATACTGCTCCAGCTTCAATCGAAATCGCTAAATAATCAGGATCTGTCGAACTCGGTGTAATCCAGCGGACAAAATGAGTTTCTGGTCTCCCCGGGAAAGACCAATTCTTTTTAGAAGGTAAATTTTGAATGCCTTTAAATTCAAGCCAATTTTCACCTAAATCTTCTGAATAAAATACCATACTTGGTTCGGTTCCAACATAGATTGTATGATGACCTTTTTTATTTTTATGTGGATTAATGGCTATAGTCGTTAATTTCATCGTAGGCAATCCATTATTCATCTGTTTATAACTCATGCCCCCATCGTCACTTCTCCAAAACCCATGTTCAGTTGCTACATACAGTCGATAGGAATCACTGGGGTCAAATACAAGTCGATGTACTTTAAATTTTTCAAGATGACCGTGGATTTCAAAAAAATCTTCTGTCTCTTGAATCATTAATAATTGATTATCTAAACCAATATAAAAAGTTTTCATTGTACCGTCTCTCCCTTCCATGCTTCACATCTTTTTAGGTGTCTTTGTTAAACTGATTATGAAACAAAACCTATTTCACAACAAGGTATTTGCTCAACAACAACTATGAGCACGTTTTCATTTCATATTTAGTTATGCTATCATGATAGCATTAATAGAATTTTCGAAGGAGGAACTTGTTGCTTTATGGAAAGTAATCCAGTTGACCAGAGTATTGTTTTTATCGTTCTTATCGCTATTTCATCCTTTTTTTCAGTTTCTGAAATGGCTTATTCATCTGCTAGCTCGACTCGTTTGAAACAGGATGCGGAAGGTGGAAATAAGAAAGCCGCTCAGGCAGTAAAATTATTTCACAATCCAGATGAATTATTTTATACGCTTCTGCTTGGAAAAAACATCGTGAAAGTTGCTAGTGCAGTGGTTGCTAGTCTATTATTTATAGATCACTTCCCAACATACGGCGTGCCTCTGGCAATTATTGTAACAACCAGTTTATTACTTTTACTTGGTGAAATTACTCCTAAATTAATTGGGAAAATTTACCCCGAATCAATTGCGACTCGTTTTGCTACCATACTCCAACTATTAATTCGACTATTCTCCCCTCTTGTTTGGGTATTTCAAAAATGGCAACTATTTCTAGGTGAAATCCTTCCCGTCGCAGATAAAAATAAAATTAGTGAAGAAGAACTGCTTTCGATCGTTGACGAAGCCCATTTGGATGGTAGCATTGAATTGAAAGAACACCGATTAGTGAAAGCAGCCATTGAATTTGATGACCGAGATATTGTTTCGATTTTAACGCCTCGAGCCGATGTCGTTGGTTTTGATATTAACGATTCGCTCGAAGAGATTGAACAACTCTTTTTAAATACACCATTTTCTCGTTTAGTCGTCTATAACGAATCCCTTGATGAAATTATCGGGACGATACACGGAAAAGATTTTTTCCGATACATTCATAATCGTGAAAAAGAAAATTATTTTAGCTCATTACACAACTTAATTACCAAACCTTTATTTGTGCCAACCACCATTTCACTCTCTAATTTGTTGACCTCCATGCAAGAAAACCATACGCACATTGGGATTATCGTTGATGAATATGGTCGCATGATTGGGATTGCTACGATGGAAGACGTTTTAGAAGAACTTGTCGGTGAAATTTGGGACGAATCGGATATCGTACGATCTACGATAAAAAAATTAAATGGTGACAATGAATATTTAATTGAGGGCACTTATTCACTTGAAAAATTCTTTAATTTATTTTCATTAGCGCATGAAAATGAAGAAGATTGGCATTCTAATACAGTCAGCGGCTTTATTATGGAAGTATTTGATCATATCCCCGTAAACAATGAAGTGCTCTATTATAATAATTTGAAAATCACCATCGTAAATGCACAAAAACAACGTGTAAACGAAGTCGTTGTTAAGCAAATTAACTAAAATTAAATCAATCTAATTATGCAGTCTGCGCATCGTCATTCGAATGCGTAGGCTTTTTATTTTTAATTATTTGATTGTTATGCACAGGTTATGCACAACCTTTCCCACAGTTAGTGGATAACTTTTACTCTGATAATTTTTTGGGTCGGTTTAAGAGTTTCGAACTGGACAGAATCTAACTTTTTTGTCCAGTTTGAGTTTGCAACTGGACAGAATCTGCATTTTTTGTCCAGTTTGGGTTTGCAACTGGACAGA
>CAZTXI010000171.1:0-1156 GCA_964617265.1 uncultured Carnobacteriaceae bacterium
TTATTAAAGAAATATATAACGTATTATTTGTTTATAAATTAGATTTCAAAAAGATTAATTCAAACAATGCTTTGAACGCCAGCTTAGCTAGTGCGCTTGAAGTCTTATTAATCGGTGAGGTTCTAAAGACGATTACGATTACGGATTATAGAAACTTAGTCATTATTGCCGTGTTGATTATTTTACGAATTGCCATTACACTACTCTTGTTTTGGGAGTCTTCACACAAAGTACGCTTTGGTGAGCAAGACGGGCATTAATTTATATAAATCATCTAAAAAAACTCCAGACTTCATCTACAAGATGAGATCTGGAGTTTTTAATTTAATAAAATGAATGATTATTTACTTTCAATGTATAGTGCGACATCTTTGTTCAACATAAATGGTCTGTAATAACCTAAAGTACTCGCAAGAGGTAAAATTTCCTCTTTTAAATCAATGTTTAGCTCTTCTTTTAAATATTGTCTTCTGTTTACAATACGTGTCCATAATCCTGGATAGTTTGCTTTAATTTCTTCTCTCAGCGTTTCATCCGCTAATACCATAGTACTCTCAGCCGATACACCTTGATGTCCAGCTTGTACTGGAATGAAGTCAACTTGGAAAAGCATACCTGATTGAATCGTTGCTTTTGAATCTTTGTAAAATGGTGATGACATCCACTCTTCATCAGCTGTTAAGTGTCCCGGACATAGTTCCCACCCATAAGTCTCTTGAGGATAAAATGCATTAAATTCATCATAAAATTCGCCTGCACTTTTACCAATTTCAATATTTTCTAACCAGAAGTTGTAAGCTTTAAAGTAAGGTTTAACCACTTCTTCGATATAACCTTTATCTGTTGCTTCTGCTTCTTCTAAGTTATTAACCGCGTAACCTGTACGACTCGATAAACCACCTTTGTAGCTCACTGTTAAAGCTACTTTATCGCCTATTTCAAGTTTACGATTTGTTGGATAAATATTTGCTTGAGTGAAACGCTCGCCAAACGCCGCAATTGTTACAACGTTGTTATACTGTCCATGCTTCGTTAGTATTTCACCCAGTTCAATTTCAGTCTTATCTACTGTTAATGCGTTTAAAGCTTCTAGTACTGAGTCCGAGGCTAAAGATGCACCATATTCATAATGAGCAATCTCATTCGCGTTATTCGT
>CAZTXI010000171.1:1256-2918 GCA_964617265.1 uncultured Carnobacteriaceae bacterium
CCACATTTTACGCCTGTTGTTTCAACTCTTGAGAACTTCGCTTTGTTGAAGTTTTCATTACCTAAAATAGTCGTGCTTGTACCATCAGCATTTAAGATAAAGAGTGCTTCTTCGAATCGTGGAATAAAACCTACTAGATATTCAAAACTGCCACCATGTTCTTTATCTGCATAAACAGCTACTGCTGATAATCCTGCCTTTTCCATACGTGCCAATACTTTTTCTTTTCTTTCTTGAATCGTTTCATCCGTTAGAAATACTTTTTCTTCGACATTATCAATGACTGGTAATTTGACTTCTTTCAATCCAATTTTAATTGTCATACACCCTCTTTATTTATTTTAGTCTATCTGCTTTCTCCAGACACATTTTGGATTTTTCGCACAATTTATGATTAATCCCCTACCTTCATTATATAAATACATAATTTTGTAGTGTTCAACCTATCTTACTGACAACTGCACAAATCCAAGGTCAACCGAGTTTAGCTTAATTACATTATAAGACACGATAAATAATACAATCGTTCATTTTTTGAATGATATTTTATTGAAATGGTTAAATACTTTTATACTTATAAATATAGTGTTCTGAAATCAAATCAAAAAAGTAAGTTGTCCCATATTTACCAAGTAAACCGAGTGCATCGGAGCGAATATCATTTTCACTTAAATAATATATTTCATCATAAAATGCTTTGAAATCCGGATTACGGTTAGCCGTGACGAGAATCTTTTTAAGCGTGTGATTTTTGATAACCTGATTAACCCCTTCAGCGAATACACCTGATACTGAAACGATTATCGTTAAATCTGATTGATTTAAAACCTCACTTAAATTTCTATCTTCATAGTTATTATTTACAATGCGGACAATTTTATTCGCGTAAAATAGCTCCTGTTGAAATTTCAATAAATTGCTCGTAGTATTGTTAGCGCTCATCAATGATACTTCAGCATGATTATGGATGGAATCGACAATATTTTGAATCATTTGATCATCATTCATTTGATTGATGCCATTTATAATATTGGTCAACTCAGCCGTAATATTTTCTCTATATAAATGAACAGGATCAAACTTTCTTAAATGTAAATTCGAAGGAAAAACAATATCCGAGAATGAATTTTTCAATTCACTAAAGTTTTTATACCCTAATCTGTTACAGAATCTTCTGACTGACGAATGGGAAACATATGCTTCGTCAACAATCTCATTAATAGTTAGAAGGTCCATTTGATTTAAGTTGGTTAGTAAATATTTACTAATGGCTTTATCACTGCTGTCTTCTTCATCATTAATAATACTACTTAACATATTTAGCAAACCTAAGTTATTGATATTCAAATACTTTCCTCCTTAAACCAATTAAACGGTCTTTTCATTTCTCTTATTGTAACATATCGAATGCGGCTACAATATTTATGCTAATAAGTATGTTATTTCATAAAAAACATTCCCCAGCAGTTATTGTTGCTATGTTCCAGTTCGCCTCCACTCTAGTTGGCGAGCTAGATTTTTTTTACTTATATAAAGGCATCCCTAATGACAAATGTGAGCCAAGTTTTTCTAATCTGCGGCTTCGGGATAGACGGCGAAAAGGGAACTAGATTTCAAAAAGATAAGCACAGTAGATTTACTACTATTTTGATTTAGTAGTAT
>CAZTXI010000172.1:0-2888 GCA_964617265.1 uncultured Carnobacteriaceae bacterium
TTGCAATAAATCACGATGAATTTCTGCTAACTTTTCATCAAAAATTGTTCTCATGTTACATCCTCCTTGTAGAAATTATTAAATGGCTTAACCAAATCGACCAGAAATATAGTTCTCAGTCTGTTCGTTATCTGGGTTAGTGAATATTTTTGTTGTGTCGCCTGTTTCGATTAATTCTCCACTTAAGAAAAATGCTGTACGGTCAGATACACGCGATGCTTGTTGCATGTTATGTGTAACCATTGCAATTGTATAATCTTCTTTTAGTTTCGTAACTAATTCTTCAATTTTTGCAGTTGAAATCGGGTCAAGAGCACTTGTAGGCTCGTCCATTAATAGGATTTCAGGTTCTACTGCTAAAGCACGTGCGATACAAATACGTTGCTGTTGTCCACCTGAAATAGATAACGCGCTACGATCTAAGTGGTCTTTTACTTCGTCCCAAATCGCTGCATCGCGTAGAGAACGCTCTACGATTTCATCTAATTCGTTTTTGTCCTTGATACCATGTGTTCTTGGACCGTATGCAATGTTATCGTAAATACTCTTTTGGAATGGGTTTGGATGTTGGAATACCATTCCGATTTTTTTACGTAATGTGTTTACATCAACGTCTGGTGCATAAATACTTTTACCATTGTACTCAATCGTTCCTTCGATACGAACACCTTCAACTAAGTCGTTCATACGGTTTAACGTTTTAATAAATGTTGATTTACCTGAACCAGATGGTCCGATAAAAGCAATAATTTGATTTTTATAAATATCCATGTTGATATTTTTCAACCCTTGGAAATCTCCATACCATAAGTCTAAATCTCTAATTTTCATTTCAGCCATGATATTATTTGCCTCCTTTAGCAACTTTGCGGCTAATAACTGTAGATAAGCCGTTTAAGAATAATACAACAAATACAAGAACCACTGCCGTAGCATAGGCTTCGTTTACGTGGAATCCTTCATTCGATAATACGTACATGTGAACAGCTAACGTTCGTCCAGAAGCGAATAATGAATCTGGAAGGTTGGTAGATGATCCCAATGTATAAATTAACGCTGCTGACTCACCCATAATACGTCCAATTGCTAAAATAACACCCGATAAAATACCCGGCATAGCAACAGGTAAGACAACGTTAAAGATTGTACGTAATTTTCCAGCACCTAATGCAAAACTCGCTTGACGAAGCGGCATGCCTACAGATAGTAGAGCTTCCTCTGTCGAACGGATAATTAATGGTAACACCATTATTGTCATTGTTAAAATTCCTGCAATTAACGAGAATGAAAATTCTAAGAATGTAACAAAGAATAAGAAACCAAATAATCCGTAAACAATTGATGGAACTGCAGCCAGTGTATCTGTTGCCATTCCGATTAATTTTACAATTGGTTTTGTTCGATCAGCGTACTCAACTAAGTAAATAGCTGTGAAAATTCCGATTGGACCTGCCACAAGTAATGAACCAAAAATGGTAAATAGTGTTGTGATTAGTGCAGGCATTAAAGATACGTTTTCTGTTGTGTATTCCCAAGCAAATAAATCTAAACTAATATATGGCACTCCATTAATAAAGATAAATAGAAGCATGAAGAATAGAGAACCGAAAGTAATTAGCGCGCCTAAGTAAACAAGTGTACGAGCAATTAAGCTTTTTGTACGGCTATTCATTCTTACTTCGCCTCCTTATTCTTTAATAGGATAAATGCACTATTAATGATTAAAATGAAAACAAATAATACGACACCCGTAGCAATTAACGCTGAACGGTGGTCTCCTGAAGCATAACTCATTTCTAATACAATATTCGTCGTTAATGTACGAACTCCTTGAGTTAGACTATTTGGAACAATTGGCTGGTTACCTGCTACTAGAACGACCGCCATCGTTTCACCGATTGCACGACCAATTCCTAATACCACACTGGAAATAACTCCAGAAGATGCAGCAGGAAGCATTACCGTAAAGATTGTTCTCTCATGTGTCGCTCCAAGACCAACACCTGCGTTATAGTATGAACGAGGTACTGCTCTTAATGAGGCTTCTGATAATTCAATAATTGTTGGTAAAATCATAATTGCGAGTAGCAACATCGCAGTTAACATGCTATAACCATTTCCCCCTACGTTATCACGGATCAATGGAACTAAAAATTGTAGTCCAAAGAAACCATAAACAATCGAAGGAATTGATGCCATTAAGCTAATGGCAGGTTTTAATACTTTATATATTTTTGGTGGGCAGAAGTCTGCCATAAAAATCGCGGTTAATACACCGATTGGAACCCCAATTACAGTTGCCCCTAGTGTCACATAAATTGATCCCATCATCATCGGTACCAAACCAAAACGAGGTACTGTATTCGACGGTCTCCATTCAGTTCCAAATAAGAATTCATCTAAACCATATTTAAACATAACTGGAAGACCATTAGAAAACATAAAGATAATAATAAGAACCAGTGATACAACGGACATTGTTGCTGCAACGAAAAAGACGCCATTCCATACACGTTCTTTTCTTTCAGCCAAAGTAATCATCCTCTCTTGTTTTTAAACAGTTCATACGCGTTAATCCTAGTATAACAAATCACCCATAGAATTCACTATATAACTGATTAAAAATCTTTATAATATACATCTAAAATAAACAAATAAATAGAGGAGAACAGTTTATTATCCTCCCCTATAATAGAACCTTTTTAATTAATTAAATTATTTACTTCTTAGTTAACTGCATCCCATGACGTAATATCGCCTGAGTAGATTCCACCAATGTCTTCCATTGATAAATCGTCAGTTGGATTATCATTGTTAACAATAACTGCGATGCCATCAATTGCGATGGCTGCTGTTTCTGTTAATTGTGTTTGCTCATCATCATCTAA
>CAZTXI010000173.1:0-2863 GCA_964617265.1 uncultured Carnobacteriaceae bacterium
CATTAATGAACGACCAATTCGTTGTAAATATGATTTCATAAAATTTGCCTCCCAAATTTAATATGATAAGAATAAATGCAAAATAAATATTGAAGATTCTATCTATCCTCCTTCTAATAAAATATGTAAACCCTTTCCGAATCTTCAACCCTATTATACATCTTTTTTTGTATAATTCATAGCTTTTTTCGGGAGTTGTATATACAATTTATCATTTTTTGTCATAATCCTTATTTAATAAAGCTTTTCCCAAATATTTGAAAGACTATCTTCAAAAACTAAAGCATGGTCTGGAACTCGGATAGGTGTTTTATTGATAACCACTAAAGAATCACCATTAAAATAATTGATTAATCCAGCTGCTGGATACACTACTAAAGAAGTTCCTGCAATAATTAACATATCTGCTTCTTGAATGGCTTCAGTTGCCTGTTTTACGACATTCTGATCTAAACCTTCTTCATAGAGAACAATATCTGGCCGAACAATCGACCCATCTTTTTCACAACGTGGAATACCATCTTGGTCTAAAGTTAATGATTCATTTTCATAATAGGTATAACATTCTGTACAATAGTTGCGGAGAGTTGTACCGTGTAATTCAAAAATTACTTGGTTCCCTGCTTTTTGATGTAAGCCATCAATATTTTGAGTGACTATTTTTACATCTTTACCCTGATCTTCTAACCTTTTTAAAAAGAGATGCCCTTCATTGGGTTCCGCTTCATTAAATACTAAATTTTCAAAGTAGTATTGAAAGAATGCTTTTGGATAGCGTTTGTAGAATGTATGAGAAATCATTTGTTCAGGTGAAACCTCTGTTCCTGTTTCCTTCATAAAGAGACCTTCTGCTGAACGAAAATCTGGAATACCACTGTCTGTTGAAACGCCTGCACCACCAAAAAAGACAATTTTTTGAGATTTAGCAAATTGCTCTTTTAGTTGTTCAATTTTATAATCCATTTTAAATCGCTCCTTAGCTATTATTGGTTTCATTTTAGCAAAAAATGATGAAAACTTCTTGAAACAAAGATAAGATAGCATCCTCCTATCCATATACTCATCTTAATTGTAAGTTAAATGATTTTACATTGGAATTTCACTATTGGTAAATTAAAAGAAGTTCAAACAGTTAAATACTATGTTCCATATGGAGGATAAATTATGAAATCAAAGACAATCCTTATCACCGGCGCTGGTTCAGGACTTGGAAAACTAACAGCAATGACACTCGCTAGAATTGGATACACTGTAATCGCAGCAACTGAAACCAAAGAACATGCCGATATACTCCGTGATGATGCTCAAGCATTAAATATTCCTATCCAAATTGAAATACTAGATATTACAAATGAAATAGATCGACAAAAAGCATGGGAATGGGATATTGATATTTTAGTAAATAATGCTGGTATTTCTGAAGGTGGCTCATTAATTGATATACCAGAAGAAAATCTACGTGAACAATTTGAAGTAAACGTAATGGGTACGATGTTGCTAACACAAGGGTTTGCCAGACAAATGGTGAAGAAAAAACGAGGTCGCATTATATTTGTTTCTTCCATCTCAGGGTTAATGGCAAATGCTTTCTCAGGGGCATACGTCTCGTCTAAATATGCTCTTGAAGGAATGGCTAGTACACTTAGTCAAGAATTGATGGAATATAAGGTTGAAGTAGCTACGATTAATCCTGGTCCATACTTGACTGGTTTTAATGATGAAGAGCATGAGCGTTATCGAACTTGGAGTCGTTCACCTAAAGATAGTATATTTAACCCCATTTATCTATCTTTTCCATTGAAACAGTATGAAGCAAAAGACGCTGTTGCCCCAATGATTCGAGTAATTCTTGGAGAAACGAAGAAATATCGTAATATTATTCCAAGACGTTTAATACCGGTGGTTTTATCGATGCAAAAATTTGAGTGGATTCGAAAAACGAATTGGTTTTTAGGTAAACGTCATTTTATGGCTCAAAAATCAATCGACATGCAACCAGACACCCGTAAATAATATAATAACTTAAAACCTCCATTTACCTATTTTCAAATGAAATAGATAAACGGAGGTTATTTTTAATTTTCCAGTATTAACTTATTAATACCTAAATACCAGTAGCGCAAATTATTAATAATTTTAGTAATATCATCATTTGTTATATTTTCAGTTTGCAGGTTTGGATCTTTTACCAAGATATTATGAACCATTCGTTTACTAATTGTATCATATAGTGGCTCATTCAATTGTATCTGTAAAATCTCACGAATGGTTTCATTACTCGCAAGCCCCGACAAAAATAAATGGTATTGTTTTTCTAAATCGGCTAGCATAAACTCTTGGTAACGCTTGGTAGGAGTGAAATAAAATGTGCCATCTTCTACAGTACGAGATAAAAAACCAAAATAAGTCGCTGCTTCAATGGCTTGATAAAATGTTAGAGAAACTGCATCTGGGTTAGAAAGGGTTACTTTTTTGTCGGTGATATCTTCTTTTGCTAGATGATGTAAAAACCAGAATAAATGGTTTATTCTTCTTAATTTGGGGAATAATAGTTGTGGATCAATGGTGTCTGTTTCAGTCTGCATATATTGAAATAATTCATCTTTAGTGATTCGTTCAAAATTAGTTTCTAATTCTTCAAAATATGAATCCGTTATTTCAATCTCAGTGATCTTTTCAATAGATGAAAAATCTACAGAGGTATCATCTTCGAGTTTGGATAAATACTTGCTAATTGCATCTGAATGAGACTTTGCCTCGTCTTTAGAAAGCTCATTGGATCTTAGTAATGTTGTCCACTCGAATCTATCAATTGTCAATTTTGTCAATTTCCTTATCCTCCATAAAATATTTATTTTGTATC
>CAZTXI010000174.1:0-2841 GCA_964617265.1 uncultured Carnobacteriaceae bacterium
AACACTTTCAAAGGTGGAAATGTCTTTACTCAAATTGAACATGCGAACACCTTTTATAATATTGAGAATATTGAGGACCTGACCTTAAGTGAAGTGAATGAACATTATGCCGATGAAATTAAACGCCATTTCAAAACGGATTATGGGGTAGCAGTTATCGGCTGGGGACAAGAAAATTTAGCCGAAAAAAATCCAGAGCGTATCGCTTGGATAAGTATTGCTTTACCGAACGGTGAAATGATTACCCAAAAAGTTGATTATTCACGAAGTCAAAATCCAGCAAGATGGCTATTAAGTCTACGCGTTAGCGATTTTGTTCGACGTGTCATTTTAGATTTACCATCTATAGAACAAAATTAATTAAAAGGGAATAAATGTTCGGTTAACGCTTGATTTTTAGTATAAAAAAAAGTAAAATAGAGTTGTTAGCAGATTCAAGCATATTCGAAACAGATAAAACTTTAAAAGACAGGCAAGATAAAATGGAGGGTATATATGGCTTCAGATGACAGACAAAAAGCACTAGAACGTGCAATGAAACAAATTACTAAAGACTATGGTAAAGGCTCAATTATGCGTTTAGGTGATGAAACAAACATTGAAATTGAAACAATTTCAACTGGTTCATTAGCATTAGACGTTGCTTTAGGTGCGGGTGGGTATCCACGAGGACGTGTCGTAGAAATTTATGGACCAGAGAGTTCGGGTAAAACGACTGTAGCATTACACGCAATCGCAGCTGCTCAAAAAGCTGGCGGTACTGCTGCCTTCATCGACGCGGAGCACGCATTAGACCCACAATATGCAAAAAAATTAGGTGTTGATATTGATAACCTACTACTATCACAGCCAGATACAGGAGAACAAGGACTTGAGATCGCGGATGCGTTAATTTCAAGTGGTGCGATTGATATTATCGTAGTAGACTCGGTAGCAGCTTTAGTTCCCCGCGCAGAGATTGACGGTGAAATGGGAGACACTCACGTAGCTCTACAAGCTCGATTAATGTCTCAAGCAATGCGTAAATTATCTGGAACAATCAACAAAACAAAAACAATCGCAATTTTCATTAACCAAATTCGTGAAAAAGTTGGGATTATGTTTGGTAACCCTGAAACAACACCAGGTGGTCGAGCATTGAAATTCTACTCAAGTGTTCGTTTAGAAGTAAGACGTGCTGAAACAATTAAAGAAGGTTCAGAAAACGTTGGAAACCGTACACGTATTAAAGTAGTTAAAAACAAGGTAGCTCCTCCTTTCAAAGAAGCAATGGTTGATATTGTCTTTGGAGAAGGTATTTCTCAAGTAGGAGAACTAGTCGATATGGGTGCCGAAAAAGATATCATCAATAAAGCTGGTTCTTGGTATTCATATGGAGAAGAACGTATCGGTCAAGGGCGCGAAAATGCAAAACGCTACTTAACAGATAATCCTGCAATCTACGAAGAAGTAGATAAACGTGTTCGAGCAGCTTATGGAATCGGAGAGCCTCTTGAAGAAGATGCGAAAGCCGCTGAAACAACAGAACTTGAGTTAGAAGCAGAAGAATAAAACAACAAATCATCATCAAATTTACTGCCCTCTTTATTTTAAAATAAAGAGGGTTTTTACTTTTATTCAATCTATTTTAGGGGGATAATAGTAAAGTACAATAGGACTTAAAACAGACGGAGGATATACAATGACTCAAATTAAAATAGGAATAGTAGGTTATGGAAATCTTGGTCGTGGTGTAGAAGTCGGATTGAAGAATCATTCAGATATGGAATTAGTTGGTATTTTTTCTCGCCGTGATCCTAAAGACTTAGATACATCAGCACCCGCTTATTTATTAGATGACATTTTAACCTTTAAAGATAAAATAGATGTACTTATTTTATGTGGGGGATCAAAATCCGATATTCCTGAACAAGGACCTGCTCTTGCGGAACATTTTAACACGGTTGATGCTTACGATACACATGCCTTAATGCCAAAATATTTCGGTGAAATGGATCAAGTAGCGACGGCTAATAATCGTGTTTCGGTAATCGCAACAGGGTGGGATCCAGGTTTATTCTCATTGAATCGTTTAATGCAAGAAGCGATATTGCCGACAGGTGAAACGTATACATTTTGGGGCCGCGGCTTGAGCCAAGGACATAGTGATGCCGTAAGACGTGTAGAGGGCATTAAAAAAGCGGTACAATACACTGTTCCAGATGAGCAACTGATTCAAGCCATTCAGGCAGGTGAAAAGGTCGAATACAATCAGAAAGATGCACATGCTCGTGAAGTATATGCCGTATTAGAAGAAGATGCAGACCCAGAACTTGTTGAAACAACGATTCTTGAAATGCCAGATTATTTTAAAGGCTACCAAACAAGTGTGCATTTCATTTCAGATGCCGAATTTGATGAAAAGCATCAAGGGATGGGACATGGTGGACGAGTTATTCGACAAGGTCTAACTTCGGATGAGACTATTTCGACGATTGAATTTGCCTTAAACTTAGACAGTAACCCTGAATTTACAGCGGCTGTCAATATTGTTTATGCAAGAGCTGCCTATAAATTAGCAGAAGCTAAACAATATGGTGCGAAAACTGTATTTGATATTCCACCAATTTACTTATCAACTAAATCAAGAGATGAAGTCATCAAAAATTTACTATAAAGACAAAGAGGGACAAGAGTGTAAACTTTTGTCCTGTTTTTTTATTTCAGGAGACAATTTTGTATAAAATACAATATCCTTCTGTTCCTGAAACCATTACCTATGAATCACTCTTCATGCAACTTCTTCCGCCCCCATTTCACCAAAAGGTTTAAAAATTAAAGACTTTTATGTATCATTTTGCG
>CAZTXI010000175.1:0-2830 GCA_964617265.1 uncultured Carnobacteriaceae bacterium
CTTTTCTCCGTTGATTATTTTTTAAGAACGCTCTATTTGATAGAAATCACCGTATAGCTGTTCATAAACTTCAAGCGTAGTCATTTGTTGGTTTACAATGGTAAAAAATGTTGGAAATTATATTCGCGATTTTTTTAATCGTAGTTATTTTATAGGTTTATCTATCTTTAGGAGAAGATGAAAAATATTCTATTTGGAGGAAAAAAATATGAAAAATAAAGACTTAAAACAGTCGGCAGTGGTGGATAACAAACCACCATTTGGTATAAAAGATAAATTAGGTTATATGTCTGGAGATTTAGCGAACAACTTAACGTTCCAATTTGCTAGTTTATTCTTAATGGTATTCTATACTGAAGTATGGGGAATTAGTCCTGGAGTTGTTGGTACACTATTCGCAGTTTCACGTATTGTTGACGCATTTACAGATGTTTCGATGGGTGTTATTGTCGATAAAGTTCCTGCTCGAAAAGATGGGAAATTCCGTCCTTGGATTAAATGGGTTATGGGTCCAATTGCGATAGCGAGCTTCTTAATGTATCAAACAGGTTTATCTGACGCATCTATGACAACAAAAATTGTTTATATGTACGCAACTTATATATTATGGGGCAGTATTACTTATACAGCAATTAATATTCCTTATGGATCAATGGCATCTGCACTTACACCAAATCCAAATGAACGTACAGAGTTATCGATTTGGCGTACAAGAGGACAAGTTCTTGGTCAAATGTTTGTTGGAGTTTTAACACCACTTATTATTTATACAGATGGAAATAGTGTAAAACAAGATTCAACATTCACTTGGGTAGCAGCAATGTTCTCAGTATTAACACTAGTATTTTATGGTTTGACGTATGCTTTAACAACTGAGCGTGTAAAAATTAATGAAGTTAAGAATGAGGCAGACTCTGGTATAGGTGGTCTTATTCGTAAAATGGGTAGTTTATTAACTCAAAAATCACTATTATCTATTACGGGTAGTTCGATTTTCTTAATGACAACTTTAATTTTAATGAGCTCAATGTATAACTATTTATTCCCGAATTACTATGATTACTCAAGAGCAATTTCAATTATTAACTTCTTAAACCCAATTATCGTATTCTTAGTTGTTTCACCTATTGCTTCAAAATTAGGTCAGAAACTTGGTAAAAAAGAAACGGCAGTTGGAGGTATGTTATTTGGAGCAGTGATGTATTACTTAATTTACTTTATTGAACCACAAAGTGTGTGGGTATATATCGCAATGTCTTCACTAGCTTATGCTGGATTATCAATTTTTAACGCTTTAGTATGGGCAATGATTACAGACGTTATCGATGATATTGAAGTAAAAACTCATTCGCGTGATGATGGAACAGTTTATGCCATTAACTCTTTTGCTCGAAAAGTAGGGCAAGCTATTGCAGGATTAGTTGCAGGATACGCGCTTGAATTTACAGGGTACCAAACATCTACTGGTCAAGGCGTTATCACACAAACGGCTGAAACAATTTCAGGTATCTTTACCGTTTCTACTTTAGGTCCAGCAATTGGTTTTACAGCAACAGCATTATTTGTATGGTTTGTTTATCCATTAACAAAAGAACGTACATTAGATAACCAAAAAGTGTTAGAGGAAAGAAGAAATAGTAGTGTTGAAAAATAAATCTAAATAATTGAAATATAATGATGAAAGTGAAAGGGGAAAGATTGAATGAGCAAGCATATTTTTGCAGTTGATTCAGATGGTTGTGCAATGGATACAATGACTTATAAGCATGAATTGTTTTTTGGTCCAATTGCAGCAGAAAAGTTTGAAGTAGAGGATACAGAAACTTTCCAAAAAAACTGGGAAGAAATTAACTTATATTCACGTACACGTGGGGTGAATCGTTTTGTCGCATTAGTGATGGGATTAGATTCAGTTGATTACGATGTTATCAATATTGATAACCTTAAACGTTGGGTAGAAGAAACATCTTCTTTATCGAATGATTCTTTAGAAGAAGAGTATGCTAAAAACCCTTCTGATGACTTAAAACGAACTCTTGAATGGTCACTTGCAGTGAACATAAACATCGCAGAAGCAGAAGGACATGACTTCCCGTTTGATGGTGCACTTGAAGGTTTAGAAAAAATGGCACAATTAGGTACGGTAAACGTTGTTAGTTCAGCTAACCGTGAAGCAGTTGAAGATGAGTGGGAAAGACACGGTCTGTTAGCACATGTAAGTGACTTATATTGTCAAGATCGTGGTAAGAAAGCAGATGTTTTAGCAGGCTTTATTTCAGCTGGTCAAGATCCACATCATATATTAATGGTTGGAGATTCACCTGGTGATGTTGAGGCAGCAGAAGAAAATGGTACTTGGTTCTTCCCAATTATTGTTGGAGATGAAGCTGCATCATGGAAAGAATTGTACGAAAAAGTCGCAGATCAATTTGTAGCTGGCGAATATACAAAAGAAGACCATGATCGCAATATCGAGAAATTCTGGCGTAACTTAGACAAATAATATAGGAGGATTTCACTTCAATGACAAACTTAGTAGATTTAACAAAAAAACCTTATAACTTGGATCAAGCATCAATTGATTGGGTAGAAGAAACAATTGCAAACATGTCGGTTGACGAGAAAATTGGACAACTATTTTTCAACATGGGTGCTGATAGATCAGAAGAATATTTAACAGGTGTTCTAAACGACTATAAAATCGCTGCTGTACGTTACAACAAAGGTCCAGCATCAGACGTTTATGACCAAAACTATATTCTACAAACAAAATCAAAAATTCCTTTATTAATTGCAGCAAACACTGAAGCTGGTGGAGACGGTGCAGTTA
>CAZTXI010000176.1:0-2828 GCA_964617265.1 uncultured Carnobacteriaceae bacterium
GCACTGATGGCTTTCTTTATACCTATTCTAAAATACTGGCACCATTTGTTTCAATCACTTCTTTATACCAGTGGAAAGATTTTTTGCGGCTTCGACTCATGTCACCATTCCCATCGTTATCTAAATTAACGTGAATGAAGCCGTATCGTTTTTCCATTTCACCGGTTCCGGCCGACACCAAATCGATACAACCCCAAGGAGTGAAACCGATCAATTCGACACCATCCAGGTAAATCGCGTCATGCATGGCTTGGATATGACTCTTGAAGTAGTTGATCCGATAATCGTCCTGAATGGTTCCATCGTCTTCAACTTTGTCATAGGCACCTAAGCCATTTTCAACTAAAAATAATGGAATACGATAACGATCATACAATTTTGACAGCGCGATGCGTAAGCCTGTTGGATCAATCGCCCAACCCCAGTCCGATTCTTCAAGGAATGGATTTTTTATGACCCGCATCTGATTGCCAACAACGGAATCTTCTGGTTTCGCATTCACATCTGACACCGATGACATATAATAGCTGAATCCAATATAGTCTACGGTCCCCCTTTTCAGGATTTCTAAGTCATCTTCGGCCATCTTGATATCGACACCAAGTCGTTCGAACTCTTTTAGCTTGTATGCAGGATACTCCCCTAACACCTGAACATCCATATAAAATTCTAGTTCACGATTGTGCTGCAGGGATTCTAGAATATTCTTTGGATTACTATCTATTGGGTAGTTTAGGATATAAGCCACCATCATTCCGATTTCAAAATCGGGATTGATTTTTTTGCCGAGTGCGACGGCTTTAGCACTCGCTAAAAACACATGATGCTTGGCTTGATAACGTGTCTGATCATCGGTCGCATGGACACCTAACTTTGTGAAATTTCTAAGGATATTGATTTCATTAAAGGTCATCCAATATTTTACTTTGTCTTTAAAACGTGTAAAAATTTGTTCACTGAAAAATAAGAAATGATCAATTGTTTCACGACTTGACCAGCCATCATACTCATCCGCTAAATGCAGCGGAACATCGAAGTGGTTCATCGTCACGACCGGCTCTATCCCATACTTCAACAACTCATCAATGACATTTTCGTAAAATTGAAGCCCTTCTTCGTTTACTTTACTTAAACCGTTTGGACAAATACGTGTCCAGTTCATCGAAAAACGATAACTCTTGAAACCCATCTCCGCAAATAGAGCGATATCTTCTTTCCAATTGTGATAAAAGTCCGTCGCCACATGGCTTGGGTAATATTGGTCTGGAATGACATAGCCTTTTGCCCCTTTAGGTATAGCTTCTTCACCGGTCGATTGACCTATTTCACCGTTTGGCAACTGGTAGGTTACATAGCGCGGTGTGTTGACATCACCACCCATAAAGACATCCGCTGTACTCAGTGTTTTTCCGCCGGATTGATAGCCGCCTTCGTATTGGTTTGCTGCAGTCGCGCCACCCCATAAAAAACCTTCTGGAAATTGTTTTCTCATGTATTCTGCTCCTTCGTTTTAGATGCGAATTGAAGTGATTGGTTCTTTATTTCATTATCAACTGCCCAGGGATGAAGTTCAAGTGATATGTATGGTCTTTTCACAATAATTGAATATACATTTCCAAGAGTGCGGCTATTTCACAACAGATTCTGCCCCTATTTCACAAAAAAGAACTTCAGATAAGTATACTTACTTGGTTGAAAGTGTGGTATTCTTAACGTGTGCGTCAATGTGACCACTTGAAAATGCAGGAACGAGATTATGAGAAAGAGTGAGTACCATTAATAATAAAGATGTAACAACTTATACGATTGAAGAAGAAACGACACTGCTTCCGTTTTTATTGAAAACAATCAATAAAAGCCGTAACTCGGTGAAATCGATTTTGACTCGTGGACAGGTTAGTGTGAATGGTCTATCGATTACTCAACATAACCATCCGCTTAATCCAGGGGATGTCGTTGGAATTCTAAGTAACCATGCTTCTAAGAAAAAAATGGCGCTGACCGGTATGAAGATTATCCATGAAGATCAAGATATTATTGTGATTGATAAGGATCCAGGTGTTTTATCGATGGCTGGGAAAAACCCGTATGAGCCGAATGCTTACCGTCAGTTAAATGACTATGTTAAAGCCGATAACCCGAAAAACCATATTTATATTGTGCACCGATTAGACCGTGACACTTCTGGTATTATGATTTTTGCGAAAACGGAAGAAGTTCAGCAAAAACTACAAAACAACTGGGCTGATGTGGTTAAACTACGCTTGTACACGGCCATTGTTGAAGGAAATGTTCGTAATAATGAAGGAACCATTAAATCGTGGATTACGGAAAATGATGCTATGCGCGTTTACTCTGCTCCATATGACAACGGTGGAAAATTAGCGATTACGCATTACAAGAAGCTTGATGGAAGTGACGATTATTCGTTACTAGAAGTTGAGTTAGAGACTGGTCGTAAAAACCAAATCCGTGTGCACTTACAAGATATCGGACACCCGATTGTACGCGATAAAAAATATGGTGCTAAAACGAACCCGCTAAACCGAATCGGACTACATGCGACAACGCTTGAATTCCTACACCCTCGAACAGATAAACTTGTTCGTTATACGGTTAAGCCACCGCGAAGCTTCAAACGATTGATCCGAATCGAACAAAAAGAAGACAAAGAAAACTAATCATTAGAATGGCCTCCTCTTTTATGAGTGAGGCTTTTTTATTTGGCAAACCCTTTTTGTGAAATAAAAACCCTGGATACTGCAAAATTTGAGCCTTGCGTTGGTATAATTTATTTATACACACGCTAGAACGTCTTGCGTTGGTAT
>CAZTXI010000177.1:0-2774 GCA_964617265.1 uncultured Carnobacteriaceae bacterium
ACATTAACTGGGTTGGATTTTATTTATGGGAAGATGCTTCTGAACAACTTGTATTGGGTCCTTTTCAAGGTAAGGTTGCTTGTATCCGTATTGAGTCTGGAAAAGGTGTTTGTGGAACAGCTTTCGAACGTCAAGAAACAATTATCGTTCCGGATGTAAATGAATTTCCAGGTCATATTGTTTGTGATGCAGCAAGCCAATCCGAAATTGTCGTACCATTAATTAAAGACGGTCAAGCTATCGGAGTTTTAGATGTTGATGCCCCGATTAAAAACCGCTTTGGTGACGAAGAAAAAGAATTATTGGAAGCTTTTGTAGAAGTTTTATTAAAAAATTAAATCAATTCTTAAATGTCTGCAACTATAATGGTTGCAGTTTTTTTGTTCTCCACTAACTGAATTTTTTCAAATAAAAAAGACTGGATTTCTCCAGTCTTGTTAAATAGCTTATTAAGAATTAACGGTTGTAGAACTCAACAACGTATGCTTCTTGGATTTCAGCAGGCATTTCTTCACGTTGTGGTAAACGTGTCATTTTACCTTCTAAAGTATCTTCGTTAAATTCTAAGTAGTCTGGACGACCGTATAGAGATTCAACTGATTCTTTAATTACTGTTAAGTCTTTAGATTTTTCACGAACACCGATAACTTGTCCAACTTTAACTGAGTATGATGGAATATCTACTCGTTTACCATCTACTAAGATGTGACCGTGGTTTACTAACTGACGAGCTTGACGACGAGTTGTCGCGTAACCTAAACGGTATACTAAGTTATCTAAACGTTGCTCTAATAATACCATGAAGTTTGTACCGTGCTCACCTTCACGAATTTTACCAGCTTGTTGGAATAAGTTGAAGAATTGACGTTCGTTCATTCCGTATAAGAAACGTAATTTTTGTTTCTCTTTTAACTGTAATCCGTATTCTGATAAGTTTTCACGGCTAGTTGGTCCGTGTTGACCAGGTGCGTAAGGACGACGTACTAATTCTTTACCTGTACCTGATAATGAAATTCCTAAACGACGAGATTTTTTCCATGTAGATCCTGTAAATCTTGACATATTTATTTCCTCCATATAAATGTATTGGAGTAAAATAACGAAACGGTTAGAAGCTCAATAATACGTGCATTCCTTTTTAATGTTCACCGAATAGCAGCCGCTGGTTACTTATTCACCTTAAAGGTAAAAGAATGTTTACGCGGTTATCACTTCTTGCTGCATTATTTTACACTTTTAATATTGTATCAGTTCATCTAACTGAAGTCAACGATATTTCATTTTTATGTGATTAAGGCAATTTATTTCCAGCTGCCAAATATAGCGCATACCAATCTTCACGTGAGAGTTTAATTTCAGAAGCTTTTGCGATTTCTTCAATTCGTTTTGGATTCATTGTACCAGCTATGACCTGCATGTTTGCCGGATGATTTAAAATCCATGTAGATGCTAAACCAGTTGGCGTTGTGCCATATTTCTCAGCTAACTCCTCTAGTTTTGTGTTCAATCCTGATAAGTTCTCATCTCCAATAAACACACCATTTGGACCTTGATACGGTGACCAAGCTTGGATCGTCATATCGTTTAACCGAGAATAATCTAACACCATACCATCATAATCTATACTTGCTGATTCCTTTCGGTTCACATTTAATCCTGCATCAACCATACCAGTATGCATTAAACCAAATTGTAATTGGTTAGCATGTAGAGGTTGTTCAACAGATTTTTTTAACAACTCTATTTGACCTGGATTGAAATTACTAACACCAAAGTGTCGAACTTTTCCTTCAGCCTCTAACCAATGAAATGCTTCAGCTATTTCATCTGGTTCAAATAGCGTATCTGGTCGATGTAATAACAACGAGTCTAAATAATCTGTATCTAGTCGTTTTAAACTATCTTCAACAGATTGTATAATATGTTCTTTTGATAAATCATACATTTTTCCTATTACAATGCCACATTTAGATTGGATAAATATATCTTCCCGTTTAATAGAAGTTTCTTTTAAAGCATCCGCAAAAATAATTTCACTTTGACCTCTTCCGTAAATATCGGCATGATCAAAAAATGTGATTCCATTTTCAACAGCTGTTTCAATTACCTGCACCGGATTTTCAGCTCCACCGATGCGCATCAAACCTAATCCAACAGCCGATACGTCTAAACCTGTTTTACCGTATTGAATGTTTTTCATTCCATCCCTACTTCCTTTATATGTAAAAAGCTAGCAGATCTAGCTGCTAGCTCAATTATACGTTTATTTTCATTATTTATCGCGATTTTTACGTTTAAATTCTTCTATCTTCTCATTTATTGTTCGCGACAAATCATTTAAGGAGTTTTCACCGGATTCTTTACTTTTTCCAATGGACTCTTGAATATGTCCTTTTAAAACTTGCATTTGGTCATCTGTTAACTCACCAGAAACTTGATTTAATTTTCCTTTAATTTCATCCATATTTACCATGACTTTTCCTCCTTTTTTTATAAATATAGTATAACACTTAATAAGTTTCTCTTGCAAGGAATAGCTCTATAACATGTTTTTTAGTGCTCATTTCAAAAAAATACAAGCAACAATTTTATTAATTCACTCTGTTTATGTTAAACTATATAGGTGGAACAAATGTGTGAATATTTTATACAATTTTTCGAGTGTAATCGTAAAAAATACTCGAATAAATAATATATTAAACAAGTTTCAAACAGGAGGAATTTAGTATGATAATTGGAGTACCTAAAGAAATTAAAGCATATGAAAATCGTGT
>CAZTXI010000178.1:0-2751 GCA_964617265.1 uncultured Carnobacteriaceae bacterium
AATTTCGTTGGTGACAAAAATATAATGGTTATTATTTTGAATAAATTTCTGAAAACGTACCACTCTGGTATTGAAAGTGTGCTGAAGTTAAATACTCTTCATCGGTTGAAATGGTGTACGAGTAAGTATTTATACCATAAACCAATTCATTCATAAAATCAGGATACGTTTCTTTCAGCATCATGATGTCCATTTCTTGCTTTGCATCTAGCATTTCTAGATAAGGAAGATTTGCCGGAACAAGGATGTCCTCATTCGTTAACCGGAAAGAACTGTAATCATAAATATAACCATTGAAAGAATAATCATCTAGAATTGCTTCATTTCCAGCTTGTACTGTAAGATGCACGAGTTCGTCTTCATCAATTCGAGGGATCGTTATAAAATACACCGCAAGACCGATCACACTCAGAATTAAACTAATACTTAATTTTAAATAACGCATGTTTATCCTCCTTTAGACCCTAACTTTATTTTTCAATAGTAACTGACTGATCAACGCACTAATCACCATCATAAGTAGCATGTAAGCACCCTGTATTAAGAAGATATGGCTTGGTTTTATGACCCAAGGCATTGAATCAATTGAGTGAAGCCCGCTAATAAAGGAATAACCGACAAAATAAGCGATGAAATAAATAATTCCAACAATCGCTCCTTTGACACTAAAGCTTCTTTCCATCAGAATCGCTGTGAATAATACAAGTAATGCAGCAAAAGCGAAACCGTATGTGTGTAAAAATTCAAAGCTAGTCGTCGGGAATAGGATTAGTTGAATCATTTCATAAGGGTGTTGCACATTGTGAATATTTAAAGCTGTAAAATATTCTGGCTGTATGGCGTTTTCGAAAATCACTGAAATAATAGCATAAAGACCAAATTGAGTCAGGAATGCAAGAAGTCCACCAATTAAAAAAGTGATCGCTTTTGAGAAAAAGATCGACATCCGATTAATCGGTAACATCAGTAATCGATAGATGAATGTATTCTTTCCTAACCATTCGCGGTACCAAGTAAACAAACTGTAAAAGACAAATAGTAGGGGAACGATTAGGATCGCCACTGGAAATAGCCCACTACCCGTCACATCATGCATACTGAACTGTTGCATTGGCACATTGGATTCCAGCGACTCTTTTAAATAAGAATTATAATTTGTAATCGTACCAAACAGTGCAATAAATTGAATCACTGCAGATAAAACAATTGCTGGAATTAAGAAACGCAGGAAACGTCCGAGTTCAAATTCCAATAAACGGATAAATTTTATCATCTTAAAAGCCCCCTTGGTCATTGTTTTTGTTAAACTCGTAATTGCTTATACGGTCTGAATAAGGTGAGTAAACATCGCGCATAATATCAATAATTGATTTTCCTTCAGTTTCACGAACTTCTTCCACGTTAAATTCACGTAAGATCTTACCTTCGTCCATTAAAATGGCACGGTCTACGATAAATTCAATTTCATTAATTTCATGTGTTGTAATTAATACACCTTTATTTTCAACAAGATATGATGTGAATACTTCTGAAATTTGTTCACGGGTGAAAATGTCTATTCCTGAAAACGGCTCGTCCATTAAGATGTAATCAACATCTAAAGCTAATCCGAGTAACAAGTTCACTTTAGCCACATTACCTTTTGATAGAGTCTTGATTTTGTCGTCTTTGTTTAGTCGGAAGAAACCAAGCATCTCTTCAGCACGCTTTTTATTCCATGTTTTGTAAAATGTTTTCATGAAATCCATTGCTTGACGGATACGCATTTCTGGTAACGTAATCGAAGCATCTGGTATAAATGAAACTTTGTCATAGATATTTGGATGGTGTTTTTCACCATCGATTAGAATCTCACCTTTTGTGACAGGTTGTAAATTCATAATGTGGTTTAAAATGGTTGTCTTTCCAACACCGTTTACACCAATTAACGTACTGATTTCACCTTTAGGTACAGTAAAATTAATACCGTTTAATACTTTTTTACGCCCATATTTTTTGTGGACATCAATTAATTCAATCATTATTTAATCCCTCCATTTGGGTAACTTCTTTTTGAACGTTCTTTTTCGATTAGTTCAATAACTTCTTCTATAGATATGTCAATCGTTTCGATAGATGAAACGAATTGCTCAACAGCTCGACGAACAAAATCCTTTTTTATTTTTTGAAGCAACTCTTCATTTTGGGTGACACGACTTGGACGATTGGGCTCGGTGTAAATCCAGCTCATTTCTTCCATTTCGCTGAATGCTCGTTGGACAGTGTTTGGATTAATATTGAATTGTCGAGCAATTTCACGACGTGAAGGTAATTCTTCCCCAGGTTTTAACTGATCGCTCACAAACATCTCTCTAAAGTAATCGATTAGTTGTAGGTAAATTGGATCTCGCTGATTAAATTGCATCCTCACTAAAGCTCCTTCCTTTATAACAAGACAACGAATCTGTATTAACTGATTAATACACTAATGGCAAAAAAATACAAATTCCTATCTATTTGTTAGCTGTATTATATGCTTAGTACACTCATGCTGTCAACATAAATATTTTCTTTATAAATAAAATTAGTTAGTTAGTCGTAAAAAAGGATGCTTTCTTTTGACAAATATGAGGGTAAAATTTATTCTGATGATGTAACGGTCGAAGTCGAATATAATTTCAAAAGTTTATTTTAGATTTTTCTTAAAAAATCAAAATATTACCATTTCTTAATTGTAAGCCTTTTAATAATACGCTATAATGAAATCAAAAC
>CAZTXI010000179.1:0-2693 GCA_964617265.1 uncultured Carnobacteriaceae bacterium
GAGAGCTTTTCCATTTTGTAGTATACTTTAAAAAAGAATACGAGGAGTTGTGGCTAGTGTCTGATTTGTTTGATCAAGATGAGTTGCAAGAAGAAATTGATTTTTTTATTACTACAATGATGGAACGTGTGCTGGAGGAGTATTCACTTAAGAAAGAACCGATTGATGGTTTATTGGAATCTTCTTTGAATGCTTATACGAAAGACAAGTTACTGAAGCTAGCTAGTGAGAATGGGATTGCAGTTCAACGGAAATGGAAGAAAGCTGAGCTTGTTGGAGTGTTGAGTGAGGGGATAATGCAATCTCTTGACGTACGGTTCTTAATTTTACAAAAAAGGTCTTTGGTTTTATTACAGTATATGGCTGACGGGAAATTTGATTTGGCTGAATATGCTATGGAGCAAACGGAATTTTTATTGACGGTGTTTGAGGTTGCGGTTCGCATGGGAATGATTTATGTTTGGGAAGTGGCCGATGGGGTTCAGATGAGCATTCCAGTTCTTATCAAAGAAAAAATAGATGAAGCGTTGATTAAATTCGAGGAATTAGAGGATTTGTATGAATGGGATTTAGATCATTGGGCTGAAATGAATGAAATTTTGGCAGCTGGTGTTCATTTATATGGTGTGATGCCGGTTGGTAAATTTTATGAGTTATGGGAGATTCGCTTTCCTCTATATAATGTGCAGGATTTTGAGAAAATGAATGATGCTTATGATAAAATTGAAAGATATCTACCTTTATTGGCTATCAGAAATGGTTATTATTTCGTGGAGGGTAATTTAATTGCGCATCCGACGTTTGATAATGAAGAGGATGTATTAAAATTTTATCAGTATCGTTCTGCAAAAATGGGGGCTAATTACTATAAACCTTTGTTAGACGAGTTACTCTATTATTCGGAGCATGATTTCAAGCGAGATACACTAGCTTATAAACGATTGAAGTTAGAAGCGGCTAAAATGAGTGATGATTATGAAATGCTGATGCAGATGGTGGAGTCATATATGCTACTAGGTCATGAGGTGACAGAGCTGCTGATGCACATGTTAGAGATGGGTGTTGTTGCTATTGAGTCTGAGGAAGAGTTTGTTAACTTTATCGACCTTTATTATGCTTTAGAGCATAATACTCGATTATGGGCACATGCTGGTTTTACACCTGAAGAGATGGATAACAAGTGGAGAGGCCGGTTCGGTTTGTTTAGTAATTATTCTGATTTTGAAGAAGACGATGATGACCTTGATTTGGGGGATATCATATCATTAGATGATTTTAGGTAGGCTGGGTTTAAAGTATTCGGTTACCTTTATATGGTGGATCAGAACTATTTAATTTGGATCGTGCAAGGCTATCGTTGTTAAGTTTATAGGTGGTTATTCAAATAATTCACCTATAAATATAAGTTGCCATTCAACTATTTCAATAATCCACCCATAAAGTTTAGTTTCCATTCAACTATTTCAATAATCCACCCATAAACATTTCGTACCGTGTGGAATATGCAAAATATCACCTATAAATCAATAAATTCCCATCTAACCAACATTTCACTGGTCAGATGGGAATTCTATTTTAACAACTAGTCAATTAGACGTGGTCTTTTATCGTAATCGCTGAGTTCTAAGCTCCAGTATCCTACCCAACGATTCATTTCATGATGTTCTGGATGCTTTGGATCGAGCATTATTTCACGGAAGTAATGGAAACCTGGTACGCCACCGACATCTTCGGGTGGTGATTGACCTTCTGCTTCTAGTAAGTAGGGAGAATTTTCATGATGATTTTCGATAACACGGACTAATTCAATTTCATGCTCCCAATTATCGCCCATATCATATCGATAAAGGATGTGTTCGTGTTTTGGAAGATAGTCAGCAAGCGTCTGTTCATTAATCAAAGTTGCTTCAGGGTTATAATCTAAGCTGTCTTCAAAAGCGACGAGAGTAGCTGCTAACTGATTTTTATTGTAGATTTCAAATTCATATAGATGGTAATTCTTCCAAGAGAAAGTTTTTTGTAAGACTTGATGCAATTTTTTGAACGTAATGTTTGAAGGCACGATCATTCGACGAGTAGCTTTATAAATACCTAAGTCGAGTGTAACCAATAGTTCAAAAGCTTTGTAGTTATAAATCGGTAAGTTCGTTAATTCTGATAGGGATTGAATTATTTTTTTGTTAGGGTAGTAGCCATCCGATATTTTCTTCGAGAAATTAACGGGACTATTACTTGCGAAAGTCCCAATGGTATCATCAAACATCTTATCGATACCGTTATAATGATGGGCAACGTATGCGGCACTATCATGACCAGCTTGGTTTAGCCAAGCAGTAGCATTGCGATTGGTATTTTTAGTGAACTCAATTTCACCAGCTTGTTTTAAGTATGCTTCAATCACATCGGGGTGAATATTTAATTCAGCAAATGTATTTGAAATGGCTGTTTGGATAATTGATTCAATATTTTTCAAGTCTTTGCGTTTCACTTGATAGACAGCTACGACAAAACGAGTAGCGTGATTGACTAGAATAAGCATGTCTTCGGTTCGACGATTATCCCAAGTTTTCTTCCAATTTGCGGTCCATATAAATAAAGGGTCAATTTCTTCGGCAGCAGGTTGTGGTTTTAATTTTAAACCATCAGCTAATTTTTTTGTTAATGCGATCTGCATTATTTCACGTCCTTTATTG
>CAZTXI010000180.1:0-2671 GCA_964617265.1 uncultured Carnobacteriaceae bacterium
GTGATTCATCCCCTGGTTAAAACCAGGAGTTTTCTCACTAACGCCTTTATAAATATAATGGGCTTCAAAAAAAGCACTCTCAATAGAGAATGCTTTGATTACGTGATTAAGAATAACTTTTTAGCATATCTAAAATTTCATCATCAGTTATCTGTGGGAAACTACGGTAGTATGCACCGACCGATCCAAGAAAATGACTCGGAACAGCAACATAACTAATGTTATCCACAACTTTTTCCAAGGCATAGTAAGTTGATTTTGGAATAATGGGGACAGCGACCGTAATTGATTTTGGCTGTTGAGATTTGACTGCTTTAATCGCCGCAAACATCGTACTACCTGTTGCGATTCCATCATCCGCTATAATAATATCTTTTCCTTCAATTGTTTGATGGGGAATGACTTCATCGTAAAGTTCACGTCTACGGGTATTTTCATTTTTAACGCGATCAGTTTCTTGCTGGATCCAGTCTTCGTCTAAATCAAATTGAGGGCTGAGGATTGGCTTAAGGTCATCTACCATCGCACCGATTGCGACTTCAGAGTGTCTTGGATGAACTAGCTTTTTTGCGAGTACAACGTCAAAAGCAACACCATGGTTTTTGGCGATAATTAAACCGATGGGAACACCACCACGGGGTAAGCCTAAGATAACAGTGTTTTCTGGTTCGTTCACTTGAATATGGTCCGACAACTGTTCGCCTGCATCTAATCTTCCTAAAAATTTCATGGGAAGCCCTCCTTAGGTACTTAATTTCTTCTATCGTATCATGCACCGTTCCATTCCTGAAATTATATCCACTAACAGAATGTAAATTTCACATTAAATCAAAAATTTAATTAATCGGGTGAATTTCAGATTTCACCAAACCTTTATCTTCGAACTGTTTGGCAATTTGAAGTAAAAGCATTTCGGCTCCTTTACGAGTCCAAATTTGCGTGCCAACTGGTAAACCATCTTTCGTTTCATATAAAGGCAAACTAATGGCTGGCTGTCCGGTTAAGTTTTGTTGTTGTGTGAAGGGAGTGTAATCCAGACTATGCTTAAACATTTCCCATATTAATTTTTGTTGTTCTGCTGCTTCAAATTGATCAATCTTTTCTAACTTATCGATTAATTCACTCGATTTTTTGAAATGGTGATGAGGGAAGGCTGGGCCATTCGTAGAGGGTAAAATGAGTGCATCATACTCTTCAAAGAAAGCCTCCATTTCAGCTGCTAATTGATCCCAAAATGCTAAAACGTTCGAATAATCGACACCGGATACCTTTAAACCAGAGCGATAGAGCGCCCAACTCATAGTTTCCATATCTTCAAGCTGGACCGGTCGATTCATATTTCTTTCGATTGAAGCAATCATAGCCGCCGTTTCAACCCCGTTGACTTGATAATAAGTCTGCATTGCACGAATTCCGTCTGTTTCAGGCGTTTTCTCAACTAATTCATGTCCTGATTCATTTAAGAATTCCACCGCTAATTTAACGGCATTTTTAGCTTCTTCATCCACAATTCCACCAATAGGCGATTCAAAGCTATAAGCGAATTTAAGTGGATGAGTTAATGGCGCTAAGGTCTGTTCTGTTATTACAGGAATGATAAAAGGAGCTTCGAATTGTTCGACTTGCATCAACTTTAAAAGACTCCAAGTGTCGCGAACGGATTTTGTTAAAGCGAAGTTCACACTTGCTCCTTGCCAACCACGGTAACTTCCAGGTCCAACAGGTATACGACCACGAGATGGTTTTAGTCCAATTAAACCATTAAAACTAGCCGGAATACGAATCGACCCACCACCATCACTAGCTGTTACAATCGGTACTATTCCAGCTTTTAGCGCCGCCGCAGCTCCACCACTCGATCCCCCCGCATTTAACTTTTCGCTAAAAGGGGTACTGGTGACACCGAATAATTCTGGATCCGTTTCATTCTTAAAACCAAACTCAGGAACATTCGTGCGTCCAACTACAATAAATCCACCACTTAGAACTTGTTTGACGAAATTATCAGATTCCGTTGCGAAGTAATTAGCCAATAATTTAGCCCCGCTCGAATCAGGCTGACCGGCTTCACTTTGTCCCAAGTCCTTCAGTAAAATAGGCACCCCATGAAAAGGGGGCAATTCTGCACGCTCTTCAGCCGTTAATGTCCCTAATTGCTGATCAAATTTTTCGGCATTTATCCGGGCATCATCTGCTTGTACATGAACCACCGCATTCAATTTTGGGTTTAACTGTTCGATATTTTCTAAAGCAGCTTCTACCAACTCTGTAACGGTTATTTCACCATTCCTCACTTGTTCCGCATAAAATGTCGCATCCTTTTCAAACAACAAATCCATCGACTCCTTTAAAAATAGTTACTTGTATCATCACGAGAAATCATTTCAAAAACAAACCAAAGTTCTCAAAACCCTTTTTTGTGAAATAAAACCCTTTTTTGAAAGACATAGATTATACAGAAAGGCTACTACAATAAGGTTTTTATTTGAATACAGATTCCATTCAAATACAGAATTGTATTTGATATTTATTTCCAATGAGGCGTATTACTTTTATGGGTAGATGCGTTATAATGAAATGACTGATAGAGATAGGGTGAAAAATATGAGCGTATTACAAAGGACGATTCGAATCACATTGTCCTCATTATTTGCGAATTTAGTGGCGATGT
>CAZTXI010000181.1:0-2528 GCA_964617265.1 uncultured Carnobacteriaceae bacterium
ATTTGACGAATCACATTTGTCGCAATGGCTGCTTCTTTTACAGCTTTTGAAACAGCTGGTACAACGCGTTCATCCAATGGATCTGGAATAATATATTCAACTGTTAATTCGGAATCATCTACTAGTCCTGCAATCGCATAAGAAGCTGCCGTGCGCATCTCCTCATTAATCATCGTTGCATTAGCTTCGAGCGCTCCTTTAAAGATTCCGGGGAAAGCTGACACATTATTGATTTGATTAGGGAAATCACTACGACCTGTTCCCATAATCGCTACCCCTGCAGCTTTAGCAACATCTGGTAGTATTTCCGGAATTGGATTTGCCATTGCAAAAACAATTGGGTCCTCATTCATTAAGCCAATATCCTCAGCTGTCAGAATATTTGGCGCTGACACACCTATAAAAATATCTGTACCTGTTAGCGCATCTTGTAATGTACCTGATTTATTCTCTAAATTTGTAAATTCTAATGTGCGTTGTTGCTCATCTGTAATTCCGGGGTAGTCAGAATGTATGATACCTTGACGGTCGACTAGTGTAATATGTTTTGCACCTAAATGTGCGAGATGCTTCGCAATAGCTATACCTGCGGCTCCAGCACCATTTACGGCAATTTTAACATTTTCAATGCTTCTCTTTTGAAGTTTCAATGCATTTAGAACTCCAGCACCAACTACAATTGCGGTTCCATGTTGATCATCATGAAATACCGGAATATCTAATTCTTCAATTAAGCGACGTTCAATTTCAAAACATTCTGGTGCCGCAATATCTTCAAGGTTAATGGCTCCAAAACTTCCTGCAATTTGCTTAATGGTTCGAACCACTTCATCTACCTCGGTGGCTTCAATTGAAATCGGGAACCCGTCAATATCGGCAAATTCTTTAAATAATATACACTTACCTTCCATTACGGGCATGGCTGCTTGTGGACCAATATTCCCTAAACCAAGTACTGCTGTACCGTTTGTGATAACAGCTACTAGGTTATTTTTACGGGTTAAACGATAAGCTTCATTTGGATTATCTGCAATCTTCAAACAGGCATCCGCTACACCAGGTGTATAAGCTAGAGCTAAATCTGCTTTACTTTCAATTTTAGCCCGACTAATGACCTCTATTTTACCATTCCACTCATAATGCTTTTTCAATGCTTCTGATTCAGTCGTCACTTGCTTACGCCCCCTCTTCAAACGGGAAGACAAAGTCTGTTAAACCGGCTGCATCTCGAATACCAACAAATTCTTCTTGGACAGATTTATTGATTGGGAGGCCTGTTTCTTTACGTTCTTGCCATACTAAATGTTCTTTTTCACCAGCTGTATAAATTCTGTCTGCTCCTGGTACTTTTCGAGCTGATCTGAGTTCTCTTAAAATTGCACCAGCTGTTTCTTCAAATACATCACGGCCCATGAATGCTTCTGTATCAATCGCAATAAAGAAATGACCGAGATGGTATTTTTTCTTTGTGCCATCTTCTGCTACACCAGATAATGCACTTAAAAATGGCCCCGCTTGTAAGGCAGCTGATAAAATTTCAACGACGGTTGCGAAGTTATAGCCTTTGTAACCTGCTAATTCTTCGCCAATTCCACCTAGAGGCGCTAATGCCGCATCTCCCGATACGAGGGCTGATAAGATTTCAGCTGAATCTGTTAGTGCTTGACCTTCACTTCCAATAACCATTCCTTCTGGTGTATCGCGACCCTCTCGTTCATATAATTCGATTCGACCACGCTGAACAATAGACGTTGCAGCATCAAAAGAAAACGGAAATTCTTCATCTGTTGGCATCGACCAAGTTAATGGGTTTGTTCCAAGTTTATTTTCCACACTAAAAGTAGGTGCAATCGAAGGACGAGCATTCGTTCCTGAAACACCAATGCATCCAGCTTCTGCAGCCATATCTGTATAATAACCTGCTACGCCATAGTGAGTTGAATTACGAACGGCAACCATACCCATTCCAAATTCTTTTGCCTTCTCAATAGCCATCTTCATCGCATGATAAGACACCACTTGTCCCATTCCATCATGTCCATCTAGGACTGCTGTCGTTGGCGTTTCCCGGATAATTTCCCAATCGGTTGTCGGTGACTGAATCCCTTCTTCAATACGATCTAAGTATATTGGTTTTAATCGATTAGCACCATGGCTATCAATTCCCTTACGATCGGCATCCAATAATACTTCTGTACAAATTTCTGCGTCTTCCTCAGGTACACCATAAGCCATAAAAGCAGCCTTCACGAACTTGCGGTAATGATCCCATTCTAAATATACGGTCATCTATATTCCTCCTAAAATGTTGGTAAAACGCTTTCATTTCGACTTAAGATTATCAAATAGAATGTTTAGAGTCAATGGATAATCGGTATATTTGTGAAAATATTCATATATTCACTCCATCCTTATTTCACGGCATTCTAAACCCTTAATTTTTAGATGAGGAGTTTAAATTAACCTTTAAAAAAATAAAAAGACAACGCCATTTGCAGGTCGTTGTCTTTCAGTTTATTTCTGACTGT
>CAZTXI010000182.1:0-795 GCA_964617265.1 uncultured Carnobacteriaceae bacterium
TTGGGAGGCAAATTTTATGAAATCATATTTACAACGAATTGGTCGTTCATTAATGCTACCCGTTGCTGTATTACCAGCAGCAGCAATTTTATTAGGTATCGGTTATTATATTGACCCCTCTGGTTGGGGTGGAGAAAGTCCGATTGCGGCTTTTCTAATTACAGCTGGAGATTCGCTGATTGCGAATATGCCAATCTTATTTGCGATTGGTGTATCTTTGGGTATGTCCAAAGATAACAATGGATCGTCTGCTTTAAGTGGATTAGTTGGGTATCTAATTATTACAGGATTATTAAGTCCTGGTTCAGTAGCTATGCTTCAAGGAATTGATGTTGAGGGCGTTAATGCAGCATTTGGAAGTATTGAGAACCAGTTTATTGGTATTGTAGTTGGTGCGATTGCAGCGGCTATTTACAATAAGTTTAGCGAAACTCGACTTCCACAAGCTTTAGCATTCTTTAGTGGAAGACGACTACCACCAATTATCATGTCGGTTGTTGCTTTGGCTTTATCAGGGATTTTATTCTTTATCTGGCCACCGGTTTATACAGGACTAGTTACATTTGGTACTTGGATTAGTGGAATGGGTGCAATTGGTGCAGGTCTATACGGCTTCTTTAACCGTTTACTGATTCCAGTTGGTTTACATCATGCTCTAAACTCAGTATTCTCGTATTTTTGTAGAAGAATAGATAAAATAAAATTATATATAAGTTCTAGTATAATTAGCGCTGTACTTTTGTTTATTTTGGTGCTAGAATAAAAATAGGAGAAGTCAAACATAGAGTTTCTTAA
>CAZTXI010000182.1:805-2499 GCA_964617265.1 uncultured Carnobacteriaceae bacterium
TGACGTTGCAGGTATCAACGATATTGGTAACTTCTGGGCAGGTACAGGGACACTTGGTGTAACAGGTATGTATCAAGCAGGTTACTTCCCAGTAATGATGTTTGGTTTACCAGCTGCAGGATTTGCAATGTATCAATTAGCTGATGAAGACAAGAAGGCTCAAACCTTGTCATTAATGATGGCAGCAGGTTTCGCTACTTTCTTAACAGGAGTGACTGAACCACTTGAGTTTGCATTCATGTTCATCGCACCACAACTATACTTGATTCACGCGGTATTAACAGGTCTTTCGTTATTTATTTCAGCATTCTTTGGATGGACTGCAGGATTTGGGTTTAGTGCGGGATTGATTGACTACATCCTATCCTTCAATTTACCATTAGCAAGCCAGCCAATTATGTTATTGTTACAAGGATTAGTGTTTGCTGCTCTCTACTATGTAATTTTCCGTTGGGCGATTGTACAATTTAACTTATCAACGCCTGGTCGTGGGGTTGATGTAGGACCAGCAGATGTTGATGATGCACCTGTTGCAACAACTGGAACAAAAGGTTCTGCAGATGACAAATTTGCAAGACAAGCAGAAATTATTTTAGATGGTTTAGGTGGATCAGATAACATTGAGTCATTTACAAACTGTATTACTCGTTTACGTGTAGATGTAAAAGACATCAACAAAGTAAATGATGCGCGCATTAAAGAAGCGAACATTCCTGGAATGAACAAAACTGGAAACCACGTACAAGTGGTTATCGGTACAGAAGTTCAAGCTGTAGCGGATGAAATTCAAAAAATAAGATAATTCGCTTTTAATTACAAATAAAGTAAAACCTTCTCGCAATGTATTGTGGGAAGGTTTTTTTAATCTATTTTTTTTGATACCAAATGTCAGATGCTAAAAACTCAATGTAATGAATATTTTCAAAAGTAGTTGAAACAACACGACCATCTTTCAAAGAAAGGATAATCTTATTGTCAAAATTACCTGAAATCATGCAGTGAATATCATCAGCATAAGTGCCGTTTTGAATACTATTTATTTGTAGACTAACCGGTTTTTTTAAGCTATAAGCTTCTGTTAAGCGTTTATTTTTTTCAAGATCCGTTTGTTTAAGCTTACGTTGATTAAGCTGTTCCTTTTCAGTATCCGCCGCCATTTTATAAAGAGCTTCTGAGTGATCAGAAAGCATCAGCCCTGACCATTTCATTTTTCCACGATCCTTATAACCCATCTGGTCAGGTGTGAAACGAATAATTTTTCGAGCCATATTATCCCTCACTTTCATTTGTATTTGCTTGGTGCCCACCTAATAATTTACTACGCTGAATCGCCATTCCATTTTGAAGTAAACTACTGGCATGCAAAAGAGAAGTGTACCCATATTTTTTTCGGACAATATCAATGATGGTGTCTAGATTCTCATCTTTTAATACATCTTCTAAACTTTCGAATAAATTAATTTGATAATCTTGTTTTGGTGCAATCTTATCGAATGTCACATTCACTACTCGGACGGCATAATTTTGATAATATTTCCTGAAAATTCTAAGCATATACTGAACTAGTTTTTGCGATGAGTCTGTAGGCTCAATGGCCATTTGATGACTAAATCCAACTTCAAATGTATGTTTTGAATAACCAATCGAGAGTTTAACGGTACTTGTTGTCAGAGAATGTTTTCGTAAACGCATGG
>CAZTXI010000183.1:0-2468 GCA_964617265.1 uncultured Carnobacteriaceae bacterium
AAAACCATTTTTTGCCAATTTCTTCAAGTTCCTTATATAATTACTCTTGGCTTTTTAATGAGCGGTTTAAATTGTGTAGAAAGGAGTTGGAAATCGTGATTGAATTAAAAAATATTTCAAAAATATTTGAGAGTCACGATGGGACACACCAAGCAATTAATGATATCTCACTATCCATTCAAAAGAATGAGATATTTGGAATTATTGGTGAAAGTGGCGCCGGCAAGTCTACTCTATTGCGCTTCGTTAATGCTTTAGAGTCTCCTACTAAAGGAATTATCAAGGTAAACGGAACAAATGTGGCACAACTAAATAAAAAAGAATTACGACTATTTAAAAAACAAATTGGGATGATTTTTCAACAATTTAATCTACTTTCTAATAAAACAGTAGAAGAAAACATTTTACTGCCATTAGAGCTTCATCCATATAAAGATGCGCTAGACTTAGAGCAAATATTAGCTTTTGTTGGTTTAGAAGATAAACGGAATAGTTATCCAAGTGAATTATCAGGTGGGCAAAAACAGCGCGTTGGTATAGCTAGAGGATTAATTACCCGACCAAAAATTTTATTATGTGATGAACCCACTTCAGCACTAGATGAAATAACCAAAAGAGAAATTGTCGGATTGCTCAAACGTGTAGCTGAGACATTTGATATCACCATTCTTATTGTTACCCATGAACTAGACGTAGTAAAAGACTTATGTGAACGGGTTGCCATTTTAGAAAAAGGCGAATTAGTTGATGTGATTAATCTGACAGAAAAAAAGGAAAAGCTTCCATCCAATATTTCTTACAAAGATTTAGCTCGGGAGGTTTTATTAAATGAGTGAAGCAATAGAACTCTACTTTCTAAGAGTCGTTGAATATGCTCCGGCGATGACTGAAAGTCTTGGTGAAACGGGCATTATGATGTTCTTTTCAACTTTGGCAGCTATTTTACTAGGGCTACCATTGGGAACATTTATATTTCTAACCAGTAAAGGTCGACCATTAGAAAATAAGTTTTGGAATCAAGTCATGAATATTTTTGTTAATATCGTACGTTCGTTTCCATTCTTATTGCTTGTAATCGTCATGCAACCACTGATTCGGGCAACATACGGAAGAGCTACAGGTGACCCTATTGCAGCTTCTTTCCCAATGATGGTCATCTCAATTGCACTTTATGCTCGTTTTGTTGAACAATCTTTATTGGATTTGCCAAAAGAAATTACTGAAACTGCTCAAGCATTTGGTGCAACGATTCCACAATACGTCTTTAAATTCTTATTTGTAGAAGCTAGAAGTTCGTTGATAATTGGTTTTACAACAGCATTTGTCAGCTTCATCTCTTACTCTACAATTATGGGGACAATCGGTGGTGGTGGAATTGGAGATTTTGCTATTCGTTACGGTTACCATCGCTATGAGACTGATATTATGTTTACAGCTATCGTTATCATTATTATTTTTGTACAAATTTTCCAATGGGCTGGTTTGAAATTGGCTCGTAAATTGGATAATAAATAAATTAAAATTATGGAGGAAAAAATATGTTTAGTAAAAAAGTTAAAGGGTTATTATTTATCGGAACTGCAGCAATCTTAGCTGCTTGTGGTAATAATGCAGAGGAAGGATCAAATGTTGATAGTAGTTCAGATAGTACTGAGCCAACAACTTTAGTAGTTGCTTCAACTATGCCTCCAATGACAGATATTGTTGAAATTGCGGCAGAAAATATTGCTGAACCCTATAAAATTGAAATCATGGAAGTCAGCGATAACGTTCAATATAACGAAGCTGTTCAATACGAAGAAGCATACGCAAGCTTTGCACAACATGAGCCATTCATGGAACAATACAATGATGCAAACGACGGCGACTTAGTAGCTATCCAAACAATCTATGACCCAATCGTTGGATTCTACTCTCCTGTTTACAACTCAATTGATGAAATTGAAGACGGTGCTGAAATTGCGATCCCAAGTGATAAATCAAATGAGACTCGTGCATTACTCGTTTTAGCTGAACAAGGCTTAATCGAATTAGATGAAGATGTTGCACCAATTGATGTGACTCTTTCTGATATTACAGCAAACCCTCGTAACTTTGATTTTACACCGATTGATTTATTAAACTTGACGGCTGCTTACGAAGATGGGGTTGAATTAGTTTTCAACTTACCAACTTATATTGCTAGTGCAGGCTTAACACCTGATGATGCACTATTCTTAGAAAGCGAAGAAAATGATTTATTCGCTTTAACAGTAGTAGTTCGTGAAGAAAATGAAGATGCTGAAGCAACTCAAGCTTTAATTGATGCATTCACATCTCAAGCGGTTTATGATTTCTTAACAGAATTATCAGAAGTAAATCACTTATACCCTTCTTTTGATAACCCATCAGCAAACTAATTTAAGCAGTATTTAGAGGCTGGGACAAAAGGTCCTGGATTCTAAAATAAAAGAGAACTTACATTTTCT
>CAZTXI010000184.1:0-2449 GCA_964617265.1 uncultured Carnobacteriaceae bacterium
AAGGTCTGGCGTATAACCAACTATCCATTGGTCCGTCGCACCTTCACGAATAATTGTTTGAGTGGTACCTGTTTTTGCGGCGATTTTATAGCCAGATGGTTGAACACGACTAGCGTTTCCATTCTCAACGACATTTAATAACATGCGGTTCATATCGTCATTGACTTCTTGGCTGAGGACACGTTTTGATTTTGGCTTCGTATTGTCCACGATAATGGCACCTGTTGCATCCACAATTTTTGTGATGAAATGCGGTTCAACGCGAACCCCATCGTTTGCGAATACACTATAAGCACTTGCCATTTCAAGTGGAGACGCACCATATTCCATGCCACCTAGACCGACTGCGTTTAAGCCGTAATCTTTATCAGTTGGTTTGAGTCCGAAATCTTTTAATTTATTATAACCTCGACGAAGGCCGATTTCATTTAGTAACCAGACTGTTGCACTGTTCTTACTAACTGCGAGAGCTTGGTACATTGGCACTTCACCGTCATATACTTTGTCGACGTTTTCTGGTGTTTCTCCACCTTCGCCATTTTCATCTGCCCCAAAGGTTTGTAGCTCATCCTCTAACATCGAATCAATATCCCAGCCTGCTTCAAGTGCAGGAGCGTATACGCCAATTGGTTTGATGATGGAACCGGGTTGACGGCGCATTTGTGTTGCCCGATTTAGTCCCATAATATGGTGTTCACCGCGGCCACCCATAACAGCCGTTACACCACCCGTTTCAGGATTCAGTGCGATGGATGCACTTTGTGATTCTGTGTCATCTGCGGCTGTTTCAAAACGCCAATTTTCTTTATAAATTCGCGTCATTGCTTGTTGTTGATTTTGATTTAAGGCTGTGTAGATTGTATAACCATTGTTCAGCACATCTTGCTCATCGAGTTTATAACGAGTGGTTGCTTCTCGAATAACCGAGTCAAAATAAGAGGGATAACGATAAGAATTACCTACTTTGTAGCCATCCGACAAGGCTAAGTCACTATTCGCTGCTGCTTGTCTTTCCTCTGGCGTAATTGCGCCAGTTTCTTCCATTAAGGATAACACGACATTTCGGCGACCGATTGCCGTTTCATAGTCATCTATCGGGTTATAATTGGACGGATTTTTTAAAATCCCAGCTAATGTTGCTCCTTCTGAAATGGTTAAATCAGCTGCGTTCTTGTGGAAATATTTTAAGGATGCATCTTGTACACCCCATACCCCTTGTCCAAAATATGAGTTATTTAAATACATTTCAAGAATGGTCTCTTTTGAATAGGATTTTTCTATTTCAATTGCTAAAAAGAGTTCTTTTAGTTTTCTTAAAAGGGTCTGGTCAGCTGTTAAATAAGCATTTTTTGTTAGTTGCTGGGTAATTGTACTCCCGCCACCAACAATTCGGCCATTGACGACATAGCCTAATGCCGCTCGACCAATTCCGATGGGGTCAAAGCCCATATGTTCGTGGAAACGCTGATCTTCTGTTGAAATGACACCGTTTTGAATGGTTGGTGAAATCTCTTCAATTGGTACATAGGTCCCTTTTTGGGAATACAGTGCTCCAGCTTCTTCACCTTGATCGTCCATAATTCGCGTTGGCACTTGTAAGCCAACTTGGAGCGACTCAACGGAAATTTGTCGCGCTTGAATCGTTAAGACTAAACTCAAGATGAGTCCCATTGTTAAAATAAGTAATATACCGGCTTTAGTTACGTGGTATTTTTTCCATGTACGTCGGAATAATTGCCAAAATCTTTGTAGTTTATCTTTAGAAAAAGCCCACGCTATTTCACCATATTCTTTTGCTTTTAATTTTAATTTATCCATGATTTCTCACCTAATTTCATTGTTCCTCTATAATAGCACTCTAACAAAATTTCACCCAAAAACCATCCGTCTTTGGGTTGATTTCTTGGGTGAAATGAGTGCTTGATTTGTGTTCGTAAAGTTAGCAGCGAAAAGAGGTGCTTGTTTGGATTATTTCTGTTCTCGGTATGCTTTTGCTGCTTGGTTAAATTTTTCTACGATAATTTTGATTTCATCTATATCTTTTGCGTTAGCCCCACTCGCTAATGGATGCCCACCGCCATCATGCTGTTTCGCGATTTCATTAATGATGGGTCCTTTTGAACGTAAACGACAACGATAGCTTCCGTCTGGCTGTTGAACAAAAATTCCCCAGTTTAAAACACCTGCCACTGTTCCAGGTAAAGGCACCACTTGATGTGTGTGCTCGTCGGTCAATTCAAAACAGTCAAGAATTTCTTGCGTTAAAATAATATGGGCTGTTCCATATTCAGAAACTGCTAGATTTTCTAAAACATAACCTATTAGTTTGGCTACAGCCGGTCCGATTTCATTCATTGTGTTATTTAAATCAGTATGTGAAAAGTCTTTCTCCATTAATTCAGCGGCTAAGCGCATTGTTTTCGGTGATGTTGAATTGTATAAAAAGCGA
>CAZTXI010000185.1:0-1315 GCA_964617265.1 uncultured Carnobacteriaceae bacterium
TTTAGCGGTAGAAGTATTACAGTTTATTGGAGGAGAAACACCTGATGAGTGATATGTTAACACAAGAAGAAATCGATGCTCTGATGAGTGGAAATTCAGACCCCTCAGAAGAGAACGAACATAAATTAACCCAAGATGAAATTGATATTATTGGTGAAGTTGGTAATATTTCGATGTCGCAAGCAGCAACAACTTTATCATCATTATTAAATAAAGAAGTAAAAATTACGACACCAAGAGTAACTCAAAGCACCTTAAAAGAAATTCTAGAAGATAGTGATTATCCAAAAGTTGTTACATCAATCGATTTTAAATATGGATTAGATGGAAGCAACATGTTAATGATTGACGTTCCAGATGCAATCATTATTGCTGATTTAATGATGGGTAATGACGGTACGGACGTTGCCGATAATGAATTTGGTGAACTAGAACTAAGTGCAGTTGGAGAAGCAATGAACCAAATGATTGGTACAGCTTCAACAGCGATGGCTACAATGTTCAGTCGCAAAATTGATATATTACCACCAAATGTTGAAGTACTTGAAATTGGAGAAAAAACCAACGTTGATCAAGAAAGTGAAGAATCAATCGTCTCTATATCTTTCGACTTGAATGTTGAAGGATTGATCAACAGCCGAATTGCACAACTTTATACAGAAAGTACTGTTCGTGAAATCAACGACATCATGTTAAGCGATACAGCTGAAACACTAACAGATAGAGAAGTCCCAGTTGAAGAAGAACCTGTTGTCGCACCGACACCAGCTCCAACACCTCAACCAGCAGCTGAAGCACCAAAAGTTGAAGTGCAAAAACCAGACTTCCAATCTTTAAGTGACGATGGTCCATCAGATGTACCTCGTAACTTAGATTTAATTATGGATGTACCACTTGAATTTACAGCTGTATTAGGTAAATCAAGACGTACAATTAAAGATATCTTATCTTTAGGTGCAGGATCTGTTGTTGAATTAGACAAAATGACAGATGAACCACTTGAAATTCTAGTCAACGGAAAACTCGTTGCAGAAGGTGAAGTAGTTGTTATTAACGAAAGCTTCGGTATCCGTATCACAAACATCATGAGTAAAGAAGAACGCGTAAGAAACATTACTTAAAAATAGTTAGAAACCTTGAAACACTACATTAGTAGCTGTTTCGAGGTTTTTTATTTTTATCAGAATGGAATTGAATACCGAACTGGACAAGAACTCCCAAGTTTGTCCAGTTACTATCCATGCGGTAGTCTGTCCTGTGCCAACTCGTTTTAAAGGTAATTGTTCGCAAAAATCTTCCGATAACTTCAATTAAA
>CAZTXI010000185.1:1325-2437 GCA_964617265.1 uncultured Carnobacteriaceae bacterium
AACACTACATTAGTAGCTGTTTCGAGGTTTTTTTATCAGAATAGAGTTGAATACCGAACTGGACAAGAACTCCGGAGGTTATCCAGTCACCATTCCAGACAGTAGTCTGCATCTCTTTAAAGGTAATTGTTCGCAAAAATCTTCCGATAACTTCAATTAAAGCGCACATTTTTTCAAACAATTACCTAATCAACAGGTTTATAAGGTAATTACCCGAAAAAATCTGCCGGTAACTCTCATTAAATACGCACATTTTTTAAGGTAATTGGTCGTAAACCGATACCCGTCAAAGAATTATGATGAAATTAACGTTAAATAATAAAATAGGGTTAACTTCATAAAAGATTTTCCGATAGTACCATTAAGGCAGAATCTATATGCTATAATATTTGAAAACACGATATACTATATAAACTTAAAAAGAACCTATTAGAAAGAGGTGCCAAGATGAAAATCGAAAATGGCTATAACAAATACTTACAAAGTATCCAACAAACTAAAAAGCAAGCAGCTGCAAAAGCAAACAGCAAGCAAACAGATAAACCTGTTGAGAAAAATATTGAGGTAAACATCTCTGAAGAAGCAAAACGTCTATCAGAAGTATCTCAAAACGAAGCACGTAGCGAGCGAGTGGCACAAATTAAAGCGGCTATAAACGATGGCACGTATGAAATCAAACCTAAAGAAATTGCTGAAGGAATTATGCGCGAAATTCGTCGCCAGAAAGGATCTGAAGAGTAAGAAATGACTCAACAATCAATCAGATCAGTATTAGAAGAATTAAAAGACATATTACTCGAAGAAAAAGAAGCGCTGATCAATCAAGAAAATGAAACGATCATTGAGATGATTGCAAGAAAAGAAGCCATTATTGAAAAAATGGAAACAGCGAACTTAAACGAAGACGAAAAAGCAGAAGTGAATGAATTAGCGAAAGAAGTTAAAAACTTACAAGAAACAAATACGATGTTAACAGAGCAAGCAATGCAATATAACGAAACTTTCTTAAAAGCTTTCCAAAAAGAAGCACAAAAGAATAACACTTATTCTAAAGAAGGTAACATGAAGAAACCAGGTAGCTCTGGCATCTTAGACCAATCGCTATAAGGAGA
>CAZTXI010000186.1:0-2414 GCA_964617265.1 uncultured Carnobacteriaceae bacterium
TACGTTTACTCCAATACGGTCACCTTTTTGAACACCATCTCTGATCATTTGGTTGGCTAAGTTTTCTGCACGGATGTTTAATTCATTGTACGTCCACTCTGTTCCTTTAGTCGGGTCAATAACTGCTACTTTATCTTTATGCGTGGCTGCTCTTGTTTTAATCCAATCGAAATTCATTATACTTCCCCTTTTTAACAAAATTGATTTGTAAGCGCCTACAAATCTGTTAACCCTAGTGTATATGGGGATTTAAAATCTGTAAAATAAGTATAAATTAAACTTGTCATTAGCTTAACTTATCGAATGACGTTTTCGGCTAATAGTACATTTTTTGATTCGTTATTGTATCGTTTTATGAAATCAGATCTGATTGTGAAATCAGTGAGTAGAATCGTGCTTTCTATTCTGGATTTCAGTTTATTATGTGGTAACTGGACAAAATTGACGGTTTTTGTCCACTTTCATCATTGAACCGGACAAGATTTACCTTTTTTGTCCAGTTTCATCATCGAAGCGGACAAAGTTGATGTTTTTTGTACAGTTTTGCCATCGAAGTGGACAAAATTTTCCTTTTTTGTCCAGTTTAAATACTGCGTCCCTACTACTGGATAATTAAAAACATAGTGAAATATATATGGACTTGCCAAATAATCCGAATAATAATCTAGACGTTATGTACCAGTCAATTCTATGCCACAATTCTGGATTTTGGCACGGCAAATCTAATCCTGTGCCACAATTACGATTTTTGGCACCACAAATCTAATCCTGTGCCATAATTCTGGATTTTGGCACGACAAATCAAATCCTGTGCCACAATTACGATTTTTGGCACAGAAAAACTAAACCGCTCTCCTACGGTTAGCTTTACGACCAATTGTTGCGAAAAATGTGCGCATTAATTGAAGTTAACGGCAGATTTTTTCAAACAATTACCTTTAAACACCGTAGCACTGTTGTTCAGTTCTGCAGGTTCAGTTTTGCGCACAAAAAAGCAGTAGCCGGTTAGGGCTACTGCTTTCATTTCAAAGGGTATTTAAGCTTTTTAGTATTCTGACTTGCGCCAAATTGCTGTATCTAACAATTCTGAAACCATTGCATCAACTGGAGAAACACCTGTAAATTCTGATTCACCTGCTAATTTTTTAGCTAGTGCATTTAGTGTTGTTTCTTGTCCATCGTAAGCGTTGATGTATGTTCCAACCTGCGGCATATCAGCTAATGCAAATGCGTGCTGAATTGACACGACGATAGTTGGTACTTCATGTACGTAGAATGGCTGGTCTGGTGTACCTTTTGCTGCTGGCCAAACGATACGTTGAACTGTACCACCTGAGTTAACGTCAACTAAGTTTAGAATTAAGTCATAGTTGTCTGTTAAGTTTGAGATTGGTTGTTTTTGAGCATAAACGTTAGCGATTGCTGCTGCTTGCTCTTCTTTTGGTAACTGCATAATACGTTCTTCAGTTGATTCCCAAACTGTTACGTCGTGACCACGTTTTTCTAAAATATCTCTCATGATATCAGAAGCACGTTTTTTGTCTCCGGCGATCATTGCACCGAATCCACCTTTATGTCCTTCAACGTCAACGATTAGAATACGTTTGAAACGTTCTGGAGTTACTGGGAAGATATCTTCTTGTCTGTCTTTAACTAAAGTAATTGAAAGGTCTGCTACTTCATCCGCTACAGCCTGAGATTCAGGTGTGTTGATTAAAGCCATTGCCTCTTCTTTAGGTAACATTAATTCTTCACGACGACCTTCGTATTGATGTAAACCAATTTTAGCTTTTAATCCTAATGTACGACGTAAAGCATCGTGTAAACGTTCCTCTGTTAATAGACCATTTTCGTATCCTTCTTTCATCCATTGGAAATCTTCGTCTGGATCGTTAAAGAATAAGAATAAGTCACATCCAGCTTCGATAGCTGTTGGTAACATTTCACGACGTGGCATTGAAGCCGTCATCGCTACCATGTGTGAAGCATCGGTAACGATTGCACCGTTATAGCCTAATTCACCACGTAATAATTCGTCTAATAATGTTTTGTTTAGAGATGCTGGTAACATTTCATCTAATTCACGTTCTGGATGCATTTCTTTTTCAACGTTCGGTAAGTGGATGTGTCCAGCCATAATTCCTGGTAACCCAGCCTCTGAAAGCTCTCCATAAATACGTCCAAATGTTTCCATCCATTCTGCTTTTGTCATACGGTTTGAAGCGTATGATAAATGGTGGTCACGTTCATCGATTCCGTCTCCTGGGAAGTGTTTTGCAAATGGCATAATGTTGTATTCCATAATTCCACGCATATACTCTTTAGAGAATTCGATTGTTTTATCAACATCATCAGACCAAGTACGGTTTGCGATGATTGGGTTACGCCAGTTTCTTGTTAAGTCAACGATTGGT
>CAZTXI010000187.1:0-2384 GCA_964617265.1 uncultured Carnobacteriaceae bacterium
TCAATAATAAAATAATGACATGATGTGAAGAACTCTGAAAAGAGTTCTTTTTTTGTAGGATCCATTTTACATATTAAATAATTGTTGTATATTTAGATTAGAATCGATGAAGATACGATCAAGTCCTGGATAATGCATACTGACTTTGAATTGAAAATAAATGGTATAATAATTGAAATACATAAAAACAGGGGTGATTGTTATTTTAAATATAAATATGCCAAATCACAATGCTAAGAAAATATTGTTAGTAGACGATGAAGAAGATATTTTAAATGTATTGGAAACTGTTTTAATGAAAGAAGGATTTCAACATATTTATAAAGCATCGAATGGAACAGAAGCACTGACTCAAGCTCAAAAATTGAATCCAGACATTATTATTTTAGATATCATGTTACCAGACATGGATGGTTATGAAGTCTGTCGTCAAATTCGAACTTTTTCTTACGCACCTATTATTTTTTTATCGGCAAAAGCGGATGATGTCGATAAATTATTGGGCTTAGGAATGGGCGGCGATGATTACATGACAAAACCTTTTAGTCCAAAAGAAGTGGCTTATCGGATTAAAGCACAATTTAGAAGGATGAGTTATACAAATCAATCCGATTCTATTAGTAAGAGAGAACGTATATCCTTTGGTGATATTTCGATTTACCCAGAACAAGCTGAAGTGACAAAAGATAGTGAAGTTGTTACGCTGACAGCATTAGAGTACCAATTGCTGCTATTTTTTGTACGCCATCCAAATCAAATTCTAAGTAAAGAAACATTAACGGAGAAAGTATGGGGAAATAGTTTTGAAGGTAATGACAATGCGCTAATGGTTCATATTCATCATTTGAGACAAAAGATTGAAACCGATCCATCGAAACCGGTACATATATTAACGCAGCGTGGATTAGGTTATAAATTCAATCCTGAAAATAAGGTATAAGAGAGCAATCTTAAGCTAAACTTAAGGTTCAAAAAAGACTAGGTTAATACTGTCTCTATATACTATTTTTTAAGGAGGGATAGCAATGCAAATAAAATTAACATTCCGTTACATAGTCGTCGTTATGGTGTCAACTATCTTATTAGTAGTCTCAGCTTATTCGGTCTTAAGTTATTTGGATAATAATTACTACGATGAGGATGACGCTCCAACATCTTATGCTTATAACTTAGGTGAAGAAGTTATTATGAATGAACTTGGGGAAGCTGATTTTACACCAGAAGGGCAAGAAAGTTTATTGAATAGAGAAGGTTGGTTACAAATATTAGACGAAGAAGGATACGTAGTTTATTCGTTTAATACACCTCATTATGTAGCTGATCATTATGATCCACTTGAGATAAATTACATTGGTGCGTCAAAAAGCTTTAGTCCGAAGTATATTTATGATGTGGGGAGGTCGACTGAAGGGATTAATTATTTAGTCGCTGTTCCATCAGAAGGTTGGTTTCAAATGACGCTTGAAATGGATAAAGCGATGATGCGTCAATATATGCAAATCATGCTCGTGGTCATGCTGGTTATCTTTTTAATTATGGGTTTTATCTTTTCAAGACGAATTGCAAAACCTGTGACTCAAATTATTCAAGGTGTAAAGGGATTGTCAGATGGCGATTATGAACCGAAGTACAAGGAGAAAGGTTTATATAAACCTGTATTTAAACAATTGAATCAGTTAGGAAGTCGTTTACAGCTGAGTGAAATTGAACGACGCAAGACGAAGGAACAAAGAGAGAAATGGATTTCGAATATTTCGCACGACTTAAAAACACCTTTATCCACTATTAAAGGGTATTCTGAGATTTTAGCGGATGTAGACTACACCGTATCGAATGAGGAAGTTAATCAGTATTCAAAAAGTATTTATGAAAAGTCGATATATATGGAAGAAATGATTGAAGAACTTCGTTTAAATGAGCAACTCATGCAGGATAAGGTAACGCTTAATAAGGAATCGGTTGATTTAAAATCTTTCGTGTATGAAATTATTGAGGATATATTAAAACACCCAGATTTTACAGATCGGACAATTGTATTTCAGGCGGAAGAAAATATAACTGTAGATGTAAGCAAGGATTTGATGCACCGAGCGATTGAGAACTTGATTTATAATGCTTTAATTCATAATGATGCAGAAACGATTGTCACGGTTGATGTTAGTGTGATTGGTGAGGAATCAATTATTGAGATTATGGATAATGGTCAGGGTATGAACCCAGAAGAATTAGATCAGTTATTTAACCGGTATTACCGTGGTTCAAATACCAAGAACTATAAAGGTGCTGGGCTTGGGATGTCGATAGCGAAAGAAGTTATTGAAGCACATGATGGAGAAATCGATGTGAATAGTGAAGTAGATAAAGGTACGGTCATTAAAATAATA
>CAZTXI010000188.1:0-2344 GCA_964617265.1 uncultured Carnobacteriaceae bacterium
CGTCTATAACTTTTTTTGCCACGAGACATACCTCCTTGTTTTGTCCGCGAGTGGTAAAATGGGGTTATTAATTTCCCCTCCCACTTGTAAAAGTAGTTTAAGGGCGCGGTTGCCCATAAACGTACCGAGATATTCTAGCACTCAAACTATTGAAATGCAAGTCTTTTTCGGCCTTTTTTTATTATTTTACTTATTTATTTTAAAAGCGACTATAAGCTGAAACCTTCTTCGATTTCTTTTACTTGGTTGTAGTTTAATTCTGTCGCTGTTTCACGTCCAAACATTTCAACTGTGACGGTTACTTTTGCTTTATCTTCATCGATTTCTGTAACGACACCTTCCATACCTTTGAAGGCTCCACCAATAATTTCAATAAGTTGTCCTAATTCTAAGTTAATGTCTACTTTACGAGGGTTCACACCAATACTACGTAACATTGCATCGACTTCTTCAGGTAATAATGGAGATGGTTTACTTCCTGCTCCATGTGACCCTACGAATCCGGTAACACCTGGTGTATTTCTTACAACATACCATGCTTCGTCGGACATAATCATTTCTAATAGAACATATCCTGGGAATGCTTTTTTCTTTTTAGCAACCATTTCCCCATTTTTCTCTTCGTAAACTTCTTGTTCTGGGACAATGATTTCAAAAATATTGTCTTCCATTCCCATACTTGTCATACGAGACTGTAAGTTTTGTTGAACTTTCATTTCGTAACCAGAGTAAGTATGCAATACATACCAGTGTTTTTCTTGGTTCATGCGATCTAAAGTGCCCATATTCACCCCTACCTCTTTCTTTTCTTTTTATTTTATCGTTTTATTTATTCGATTCCTAATATCAACTATTTTTTTCAAATTAAAAAACCTTCATGGACATCGAGGTCTAGAAGGCTTCCAACTGAAACGTATTATAGCACGATTCCCTGCGGTATGCTAGGAATATACGCAATTAAATAAGAGAAAGTAACCATACAATAACGGATTCTGTTGCAAAGAAAAAGATTGTAAATAAAATAATAACTGTGAAAACAGATGCTGTATATTTACGCATTTCTTTTGCAGTCGGCCAAGTTGTTTCTCGCATTTCATGACGAACTTCTTTAATAAAATTACCCATGTGTGTTACTAATCTCCTTTCGATTCAATCATCAATTATTTTGTTTCTTTGTGTAACGTGTGTTTGCTACAGTACTTGCAGAATTTTTTAACTTCTAATCGTTCTGTACGAACTTTTGTACCCATATCGAGTGAATAATTACGAGAGCCACAAATCGTGCATGCTAAAGCTGATTTATTTCGTTTCATTCATGGTCTCCTCTTTTCTATTTTAAATTTTACCTTATGACACTTTACCACCAATTGAAGCGTTTTGTCAAACTGTTCTTTGCTTATCTTAGACATCCGCTGGTAATTGCCACTGGATTGGTTCTTGTCCAGTCTGTTTCAATAATTCATTTGTTTTCGAGAAGGGTTTGGAACCAAAGAAACCACGATAAGAAGACAATGGACTCGGATGAGGCGCTGTTAATACAAAGTGTCTCTCTTCATCAATCAAGGAACGTTTTTTCTGAGCTGCTCCACCCCATAAAATAAAGACAATCGGTTCTTCTCTTCTATTTAAAGAAGCAATCGCATAATCGGTCAGTTGTTCCCAACCTTTCCCTGCATGTGAATGAGCTGCTCCACTACGAACAGTCAGTACATTGTTTAAAAGAAATACACCTTCCTTTGCCCAATCTTCTAAAAAGCCATGACTCACCGGAACAATACCTAAATCATCTTCAAGTTCCTTATAAATATTACGCAATGATGGTGGAATCTTAATACCCGGTTGAACAGAGAAACTTAAGCCATGCGCTTGTCCAGGTCCATGATAAGGGTCTTGTCCTAAAATAACGACCTTTACATCTGAATAATCCGTTAATTGAAAAGCTGTCCATATATTTTCTTGGTCAGGGAACACAGTATAATTCGCATACTCTTCTTTTAAAAATAGGGTTAGTTGTTTATACGATTCTGTACTAGTCGCTTCTTTTAAAATCGATTGCCATTGGTTGCTAATGGGTAAGTTCATTTCTTTCGCACTCTCTTTCTTGTTCTTTTATTTCACCTAGGGTTTACAAAAACAAAACATCTTAAACCCTATTATTCCCCAGTATATTTTGATAAACTATTGAGGAACAAAAAGTAGGAGGAGAAATATTTTTGTCTATTAAACTAATTGTAACAGATATGGATGGTACATTATTGAATGGAACGATGGAAATTTCAGATCGAGCAACTGAAGCAATCTATCGTGCGCAAGAGGCGGGTCTTGAGTTCGCTGTTGCGACAGG
>CAZTXI010000189.1:0-2320 GCA_964617265.1 uncultured Carnobacteriaceae bacterium
CTAATAAGTGTTAACACAATGAAAACTGTTGGATTGAATTCCTCGATTGGCATTTGTGGTAGCCACGATTGAACCGATAAGTTAACAAACCACGCGGGTAACCCGATCAAATCCTTTAGATAGACCACAAAGAATGAAAAAGCCAGATAAATATAGGTGAATTTACCCAACTTAGGCAAGAAACCTAGTGCTATAGCAGCTAATCCAATGAAAAATAAGACGTATGGCAACTGGCTGAGTGCCGGCACGACGAAATCAGTAAAACCAATATTTGATGTGTCTTCCATTGAAGCTAAAGCTGATACTGCAAGACCAGCAGAACCAAGTGCCACACCAACCACTCCTGAAATGAAAGCCAGAGTAATTGTCACCGTAAACAATTTTAGTCGAGATACTTTGGTAGCGAAAACTTGATTTAAATGAATTTCACGCTCTTCTGTAAATAATCGATTTACAATTGCTACAGGTAAAATAGCCGCTAAACCAACCATGACTAATGTGATTACGCCCGTAAAAGAGTCCTCTATCGACATGTTTTCAGCTTGGAACATCTGAGCAATCAGATCATTCCCTTCAACAAAAACCTGCAGATCACCATAAATTGATCCATATGCTAAGCCCATTAGCAAGAAGGCCATAAGCCAAATTAGAATGATGCTACGATTTAGACGGACAAACAAACCGGTAACAGATTGTAAAGATTTAGATGCGTGCTGGCGTCCTGTTCGTTGGGGTAAATAACCCTCTCCTAAATCACGATTGCCTTCTAAAACTAACGCGATAACTAAAAAGACTGCAGATAATAATGCTAAATAAATCAGATAATCTCCATTATTCTCAGTAAAAGGATAAATTAAATACGTCCAGCCCAGTGGATTGAAGCGAGATAAATTTTCAGCGCCAATATCTGTTATCGCACGGCCCATGTAGAATGTTCCAATAAGAGCCATTGACCCACCGATTGTGCCACTCGCTGTTGGCATAATTTGTGCGACAACTAAAGCAATCATTGCACCTAATATTCCAGCCAATCCGATAGAACTTGCGAATAGTATGGATCCTTCGACTGTAATAGAAGGTACATCAAATACGAGCAATGCCCCCATTATAAATAACGTCAGCAAAAAATTTATAAGAATAACTTCAAGCGTCACCGCAATCGAATTGGCTTGTCGTCCCACTTGAAAAGCATTAATGATTTCAGAAATACCCGAATCCTCTTCTTTTCGAGTATGCGTTACAACATGAAGGGCACTAACTATTGCTGAAATGAGTGCCGTAAACAATAACATTTCTTGCGCATACATTGCACCCAGTGTGTATTGTTCTGGCGAATTAACCGGAGTCGAACCAACCATAGCGACTAGCGCCGGATTATCCATCGTATAATACATCGCAGTCAAGCCATCACCTTGTAATAGTTCTTCAAATGCAGGCACAAATCCGCCACCAAAAAGACCAAGAAGCAGAATCCACATGACAATCTTTTTCCAATCACGTTTCAAATAAATTAAGAATAATTGCTCAAAACGAGCTACTTTTTCTTTCATGAGATCCACCTCCTAGCTTTCATAATGTCGAATAAATAAGTCTTCCAGTGTTGGTTGAGCAGATTCTATATTGGAAATTCCAATATTTGCGGCAGCTAGCAACGCGTCATTTAAATATTCTTTCTCAACCGATAGTTTTGCCAGTTCTCCATTTTGTGAAAAATCATATACACCAGGTACTTGCGTCAAACTGGATAAGTCATGATTCGACGTGAAGGTAATAATTGTACGCGTTAGATGGCGCATGTCATCAAGCGAACCGCTTTCTACGATTTCACCTTGACGGATAATTACAATCTTGTCTGCTAGACGCTCTACTTCACTTAAAATATGTGACGATAGTAAAACAGCTTTCCCTTGATTCTTGATTTCATTCACTTCATCTTGAAAGATTGTTTCCATTAATGGGTCCAGTCCTGATGTTGGCTCATCAAATATATATAGGTCCGACTCCACTGCCAAAGCTGAAATCAATCCTACTTTTTGACGATTTCCTTTTGAATAGTTCTTCGCCTTTTTAGTGGGGTCTAGTTCAAAGCGATCAATCAGATAATCACGTTTTTTTTTATTACCATTGCCATGTAATTTCATAAGAATATCGATAATTTCACCACCAGATAAGTTACGCCATAATGCAATATCTCCTGGTACATATGAGATGCGCTTATGAATATCTAGTCTCTCACTCCACACATCTTTTCCAAATATCTGAGCACGCCCACCGGTTCGTTTAATTGAACCAAGTAAAATGCGAATCGTAGTCGACTTAC
>CAZTXI010000190.1:0-2303 GCA_964617265.1 uncultured Carnobacteriaceae bacterium
GTGGATATTGGTGGGGGAAGTACAGAAGTTACATTATTTAAAAATAAAGAAGTCATTCACTCACACAGTTTCCCTTTCGGAGCCGTCAGTTTAAAAAACCAATTCTTTCATGGTAAAAAGCACAATGATCCCGATGCCATAAAAGAAACCGCTAAATGGGTGAAAAAAGAATTTAAGAAAGTAGACTGGATTGCCAATCAAAAAATGCCAGTGATTGCGATTGGTGGATCGGCTCGTAATATTGCTGAAGTTTATCAGTTAAAAACAGACTATCCATTAGCAGGAACACATGGCTATCCGATGAAACCAGAACTGATTGATGAAACACTTGAATTGTTTAAGACAACTAGCTATAAAAAATTGGATTCTGTTGACGGGTTAAGTCAAGATCGTAAGGATACGATTATTTCAGCGGGAATAGTCTTTCAGCAACTTATCCAAGTAGCTAGTGCTCCGTCCTTTATTTTATCTCGTCGAGGTTTACGTGAAGGGGTCATCATTCATTATATTAATGAACAGTATAATAATCCTTACGATTTATTTGCTGTCCCACAACAGCAAGTCATCCGCTTAACGGCACAATATGACATTCCAGAATATGCGACCAATCATCGCATTACCATTGCGGATATGTTATTAAATGCTTTAGAAGAAAACGACTTATTAAAACCAACAATTGATCACTTAGCCATGATGTATTACGGGGCTACCTTATATAACTTGGGCAGTTTCATCGAGAACGATTCAAGCTCACAACACACTTATTACGTTATCTCCAATACGAACATTCATGGATTTGATCATTATGACCGTGTACGCCTAGCTTTATTAGCTAGTTATAAAAACCGTTCGCTTTATAAACAATACTTAAGCGACTTAGAAAATTGGTTCTCAGATGACGAACAAGAACTCTTAATGAAATTGGGAAGTGTCATTAAATTTGCTGAAGCCTTGAATGACTCACACGTGAACACTATAGAAGGCATTACTTTGAGTAAAAATGACGATGATGGTTATGATTTATCCGTCCGTTACAGCGGAGAAATCATTTCAGAGAAATTCCAAGCGGAAAAACAACGAAATCACCTTGAACGGGCTGTCGGCTATCCAGTCAACATCCACTTCCAAGTAAAAGGCAACTAATCGTCACATAGTTTTCGGAGGGATATGAGTGAAAGATGACAAATTGGATATCACAGCACCACAATATTATCAAAATAGAGAACTTTCTTGGCTTGATTTCAATGAGCGCGTTATATTAGAAGCTTTAGATGAAAGCAATCCTTTTTTAGAACAGTTGGGCTTTATTGCCATAGGTTCTTCGAACTTAGATGAATTTATTCGTGTTCGAGTAGCTGGCTTACAAGATCAATATGAAATGGGTGTAACAAAAAGAGACTCTAAAAAGAACTGGACACCCAAAGAACAAATTCAAGAAATTTCAAAAAAGAATCGTGAAATTGTAAAACGACAATATAGTATTTACCATCAAAAAATAGCAGAATTGCAATCAGTTGGCTATGAGGTAACGGAAATGTCAAATCTAAATCAACAGCAAATAAATGAAACCAGTGATATTTTTCGCGAACAAATTGAGCCAGCGATTACACCATATGGAGTAGATGTCTACCGTCCGTTTCCTCATCTACATGATGGTCACATGCAAATATTTGTCCACCTTGAACGAGAGGGTAAGCCTTATGCGGTAATCATACCGTTAACTCCTTTAATTGATCGTTATTATATATTAGAAACTGCAGGAGATAATAATCGCCCGATTATTTTTGTCGAAGATATTATTCGGTTCCATTTAGACGAAATGTTTATTGGCTATAGCATCATTGAATCATTCACGTTCCGTGTAACGCGTAATGCTGACCTTGAAATTCAAGAAGAAGGTGCCGATGATTTAATCATGGCTATCGAAGATTATATAGAACGTCGAAAAAGTGGGATGGCTGTTCGGTTAGAGGTCGATGCCCGAATCGCCAATCAAAACCTTGAAAAAGACATAGCTTTCCTAAAAGAAGAACTAGAACTTTCAGATGATGAAATTTATTTAGTAGATGGTCCGCTAGATTTGACCTTCTTATTTAAACTAACAGATGAGTTAGGTGAGTGGCATCCTGAATTAGTGTATGAACCGTTCACTTCTTATTACCCGAACTTCTTAATGGATGACTCTATTTTTCAACCAATCGAGCAGAAAGATTTATTTCTACACCATCCTTATGATTCATTTGAGCCCGTTCTCGAATTTATTCGTCAAGCCGCCCATGATGAGAACACAGTTTCAATAAAAA
>CAZTXI010000191.1:0-1049 GCA_964617265.1 uncultured Carnobacteriaceae bacterium
TGTACATTTTCATTACTTTTTTCTCAATTTCATCCGCTGAATCAGATAAGTAAATACCGTTGTTCAATGATTTACTCATTTTACCTTTACCGTCAATACCCACTAAACGACCGCGCCCTTTTGGTGGCAACATCGCACTTGGCTCAACTAACGTTTCTGTGTCATAAATTCGGTTGAAGTCACGTACGACTTCACGAGCTTGCTCAATCATCGGTTGCTGATCATTACCAACCGGTACATGTGTTGCTTTGAAAGCTGTAATATCTGCTGCTTGACTAACTGGATAAACCAAGAATCCTGCAGGAATACTTTGTCCAAATTCTTTTTCTTTAATTTCACTTTTCACTGTTGGGTTACGCTCTAAACGCGCTAACGTAACTAGGTTTAAATAATAAACCGTTAATTCTGGTAGTTGTGGTATTTGTGACTGAATAAAAATCGTTGATTTGCTTGGATCTAAACCAACCGCTAAATAATCAAGCGCTACTTCCATTACACTTGCTAAAACCTTCTCAGGATTTTTCGCGTTGTCTGTTAAAGCTTGCTGGTCAGCGATCATAATAAACATCTCATTATTTGAATCCGCTTGAAGTTTTACCCGGTTCTCCAATGACCCCACATAGTGTCCCAAGTGAAGTTTCCCAGTCGGACGATCTCCCGTTAAAATAATATTACCCATTCGTTCATCCCTCTCTATCAATTTCTATTCATTATACCCGATTCTCATTTGATTTTCATTGTTTTACCGTCATTCACTCACAGATTTTATGGGGAAATATAGAATCGAAATAGATTGACACCCCTTAGGTAAAAGCATAGAATAAACTGATATTAAAATGTAAATTCATAAAATACAGACTAAAGACCGATGACACTAGACATCGAGAAGTTTATGATTAGTTTGTAAATAAGCCGATACCTTAAAACCCTCAAACGAATTTACTCAAACTTTACCCAAATCATCGAATGGATTTAACCGTCTTATACGATAATGGATGTAAAGTTATCACTCTTTTCAAAAGGAGGTTATGACAATGAAAATACTACTA
>CAZTXI010000191.1:1059-2248 GCA_964617265.1 uncultured Carnobacteriaceae bacterium
CAGATTTATATACACCCGCCATTAATGGGGTTGTTACATCAACTGTTTCACTAAAAAAAGCACTCGAAAAACTTGGACATGACGTTCGCGTTTTAACATTGGCGGATTATGGCTATATCAACCAAGCTGACAATATTTATGCGGTATCTTCTATCAATATTGATAAAGTTTACCCAGGAGCTCGTGTGAAACTATTCTCTGACCGTTCGATTATTCGAGATATTTTAGAATGGCGCCCAGATATTATTCACACTCAAAGTGAATTTAGTACCTTTCGAATGGCTAAGCACCTTGCGGAATACTTGAACGTCCCTATCGTGCATACTTATCACACCATTTACGAAGACTACACCCATTATTTTTCACCAAGTAAACGAACAGGGCGTAAAATGGTATCACTATTCACGAAGCATGTTTTAAATGACACCGAGGCAGTCATTGCACCAACCAATAAAGTCCATCGTATTTTAGAAAAGTATGGCGTTGAGCAACCTATTGACGTTATTCCAACAGGGATTCAACTTGAACGATTTGAGGAAGTCATTTCACAAGAAGAACGCCAAGCTATTCGAGCACAATACGATATACCAAAAGATGCATTCCTACTCCTATCATTAGGTCGATTAGGAAAAGAAAAAAACATCGAAGAAATTTTATTTTACCTCTCCTTATTAAAACAAGACGTTTATTTCTTAATTGTCGGAGACGGACCCAATAAATTTAACTTAATGAACAAAGTAGACGAACTTGGATTAAACGAATATGTTCGATTTACGGGTATGGTCAGCCCACTCGATGTTGCCAAATATTACCAAGTCGGAGACTTATTTGTTTGTGCATCAACCAGTGAAACACAAGGACTCACATATATTGAAGCACTAGCCAGTGGACTTCCAGCACTTTGTCGTGCAGACGAATCCATCGAAAGTGTTATTATTAACGGCGAAACAGGGTATCAATATTATCATTTCAAGGATTTCGAATCCGCACTCTATATATTGATGAAAAATGAAGCTTTTTATCAAGAGTTGGCTACCGAAGCAAAAGATTTTGCCACACGCAATTATTCGTCTCAAGCATTTGGTCTACAAGTGAGCACCATCTACGGACAAGCAATCGAAAGCTACCACAGCAATCAAATGATGCAGATGCATATGTAATTCAAAAAGGAGACTCTTTGTAATGGAAC
>CAZTXI010000192.1:0-2228 GCA_964617265.1 uncultured Carnobacteriaceae bacterium
TTAACTCGCTATTTGCTTGTCCTCTAACACCATCTGTTCCAAATTTAATCATTTTTAGAATACTCCTTTATGTTCAATGTAATTAATCATTTATTGTGGCATTGCGACTTGATCGCCTTACTTCAATTAAAACTTCAATTGTTTCACTATCTACTTCTTCAATACCTTCTGGATAATCCGTTATTGGAATATCCACTACACTTGATTCGGTTAGATTATTAAAATCAACCAATACTGGGAAGTTTTCCAACTCCGCAATGATTTCTGGGTCACCACGAACTAATAATGAATCGGATTGTTGCTCAGTTAAAGACGCGGTGTATTCATACCCCGGAACTTTACCGTTACCTTCTCGTAAAACAATTGGTACTCTCTTTCGAGTACGGACAACCGGTACATTTATTTCCACTTGACTTGGAGTAGCATTGACATTTAGTGGATCTCCATTCTCATTTAATACAAGAACTTGTGCGGACATCACAAAATCTGAGTTAATATCTTGTTCATTTGATGCAATTTTAACCACTACGCTTGCAATTTCAGCCATCGTTGATGCTGCACCAGAAAGTTGAACAACATCTGTAGACATTGTTGGATTCAAGATTTCATACCCATTCGTAATATCGATTGTATCACTTAATTCTAATGTTAATTCATGTTCTTCGATTACTTTTTCTTCAATTGTAATATTGATACTTGAAGGATTGACACCCCAGTTAATATTGTCAGAAAGGCCATCTGCTTGTAGCTCAACTGTATGGGTTCCTTCTCCCAGCTCCGTTAAATTAGGAGTAGTGACCGTAAAACTTTGAGTAGCAACGGTCTGGAAAATAATGGCTTTAGGTCCCTCAATTCTAAGTGTTGCAGAATCCGGAATACCTGAAACAAAAAATCGATCCGTATCAATATTCACCTCAATTGGTAAATCCGGTATAATCTGAGATCCATTAATACTCGCTCCATCGGTTGGATTATTCGATTGAAATTGATTTTGATTTTCAAAATTAACGTATAGAAACAAGCCAAGTGAAAGAAGTACAGAAAATATACGTGCAATCCATGGATTGTCAAAATTTAGTTTCATTCACCTTTCACAGCCTTTCGAACGGTTTCAATGACATTGGATAAAATACCTGGTTCTCTTTCGTCTACATCCGGTACTAATTGATTCTTTAAATATTCTCTTAAGTCATCAGGCGTTAAATCAGCCATTAAGTTACTACGATGTGCAATACTAATTAACCCTGTTTCTTCCGATACGACAATCGTTATCGCATCCGTATCTTCTGAAAGTCCAATTGCTGCACGGTGACGCGTTCCATATTTTTTAGGGATAGCCGCACTTTCAGATAAAGGTAAATAACTTGCCGCAGAAGCGATTATCAAATTACTAATAATCATCGCCCCATCATGTAATGGCGTATTTGGAATAAACGCATTAATGATAATTTCTGATGAAATTCGTGCATCTAATATTGTTCCTGTTTTAATATATTCTGACAGTGATGAATCTTGTTCGATTGAAATCAGTGCTCCAATTCGACGACGACTCATATACTGTACTGCTTCAACAATTTCTTCAATCGCATCTTCTACCGGATCAGCTTCTTTACGGATAGAGAATAAACTTCCTCGTCCAATATGCTGTAAACCACGTCTAAGTTCAGGTTGAAATATAACAATTAACGCGATAGCCGACCATTGAATAATAAAATCAACGATGTATTCAGTTGTGTGTAGTTGGAAAAATGAACTAATAAATTTAATTGAAATGATGACAAGGATTCCTTTTAATAACTCCGTTGCCCTTGTCCCTTTTGCGATTCTTATGACTTGGTAAATAAAGAATGCAACGATCATAATATCAATTATATTAATGACTGTTGTTATAGACCACAGCCGAGTAAAGTCTAAGTTTTCTAACCAATCAATCATACTGCACCACTCTCGTTAAATTAGTATTAATAGTATAGCATATTCCAGCTATGATACGGATAAATTCAGCCAAAAACTCATATAAAATTTACTTTTTCCTCTTCTCGATATTAATATATGTATTAAAAAAGACCATCGTTATCTTCTTTGGTCGTCTCTAAATGATATTCTATTAAGTCAAAATAATATTTTAAAAAACAAAAAAAGTAGTACACTTTTACATGCACTACTTTATCTATACTGGGCTGCTAGGATTCGAACCTAGGATACACGGGATCAAAACCCGATGCCTT
>CAZTXI010000193.1:0-2146 GCA_964617265.1 uncultured Carnobacteriaceae bacterium
GTGCAACGTGGAAAGGTGTAGTTGAACCTTTCGCTAAAGAAGGCGTTGAAGCAGCCAGAGAATGGTTACGTTCAGAAGGGACAGAAAATATTACTGAATTAAACAAAGTAATTGAACGTACGGCAACTCCTTGGACAGATATTGTAGAAGTTCTATAATTTTAATTCACATTTTTAATCATTCCTAAACGAAAATCCGCCTAACTGAGTATATAAACTCAAATAGGCGGATTTTTTCAGTTTTTTTATTCTGTCGCAAACAACAATTCTTCTACACTTGGTATGCGAACGGTATTCTTGGGTAATTGCACAATTAAGCCTCTCTTCTCTAAGTCTTTAAAACGGCGACTTAGCGTTTCAGGCGTTGTTCCTAAATAAGATGCAATGTCTTTTCGAGCCATTGGTAATTTAATTGTCACATCATCTTCTGTTTCACGACTCGTTAAATCTTCTAAGTAGTAAATAATTCGGTTTGTAACCGACTCAATTGCTACTGAAGCCGTTTGTTTTTCAGATTGACTTAATCGTTCAGACATCGCCTGCATAATTTTTATCGAAATTTCAGGATATTCTTTCAATAATTCACTTAAATCATCACGGCTAATTACACAAATTGCGGAATTACGAGTCGCTTCACCAAAGTGCTCGTGATAGGTATCGGAAGAAAACAATGTCCACTCTCCCGTAAATTCACCTGGGTTTAGGACGCGAATTAACTGTTCTTTACCATTCTCTGATAAATGAAAGACACGCACTTGACCTTTATGCACGATATAAATTGAGTCTTCATCATCGCCAGCTTGGTATAAATATTCTCCACGTTTTAAGTCACGATGTTTTGCTTTTGTAGCAATTTTCGCCATCGATTCATTATCTAAATGATTAAATATCGGTACTAAACTCACACACGCTGTGTGTGACGAATGGGTCATTTCTACCATCTCTTTTCACTCCTAGTATTTTAGATGTCTTTTTCTAGCGACAACCTTTAGGCCCTTCTAACTCTTCACCTTTGTAAGCTGCTGTAAAAGCAGCTAGCGCTTGATTATGTAACGCACTATCAACATCCACTACATCTTTTGTTTCCGTAATATATACATCAAATAAAATCTGTTTTTCTGCAGGTTCTGCACTCATTTCATCAATGGCTTCTAAAATAACTGATACCGCTTTTGGTGCGACCGAGTATAGCTGATACACTGGGTTGTTGCTACCTGATCGGAAGTCAGGTTTGTTTTTGTGTTGAATGAACGTCTCGATATTCGTAATACGCCCACCTTCTGACAACTCTGGTTTTTCCTCGATCTCAGCTAGAAAAATATTGCTGCGATATTCTTTAAGAATAGCCATTGCATCTTCTTTTGTTTCGATTTTTGTCATATCTACTGTTGCCATATTATCATCCGCTTTCTATTTATCCTGGTGCTTTTGTGAAATGAAAACATCAAAAAGCGACAATACAGGAATATTCTACCTTCTTATTGTCGCTCAAATATTTGTTATTTTCAGCTATTTTGTTTAATTATCATTTATTTTGTTTCGTAACCAGCAATTAATCCACCTTTTTCAGCATAAAAGCTACATAGACCACTTGTCGGAACAATATTAATATCTGCTGTTGGGAATTTACCGCGAACTAAGTCTGCGAATATATCCGCTAAGCCTGGGTTTAATACGTGAGATAACTCCATCTTTCCACCTGAATAACCATTCTCGATTAAGTCTTTCAGGAAAATTTTAAGTGCCTTCTTCTCACCACGTGCACGGTTCGACATTTCAATCGTACCTTCTTTTGAACGAACACCGATAACATGGATGTTTAACAGACCAACTAATGAGCCAACAACCTTGTTCACACGACCATTTTTTACTAGGTTCTCGATTGATTTTAGCATGTAACCTGTATACGTGTTTGCATGATAGTCCGTCACGCCTGCAATAACTTCCTCGAATGCTTTTCCTTCGCCTGCTAGGCTGATAGCCTTCTTAACAAGTAAATCAATTTCTCCACCTGCAGATCGCGAGTCAAAGACATGAATATTGGCATCTGGATTTTGTTCAAGTGCGATCGATTTACCTAACTCCGCACTATTATAGCTTCCTGAAAGCTCACTTGAAATCGTAAAGCAAATAACATTATCTGCTCC
>CAZTXI010000194.1:0-2132 GCA_964617265.1 uncultured Carnobacteriaceae bacterium
GTTCAAAAAAATCATAAAAGGGAGGTTTGCCCCCTTGATTGACGTAAATAAATTTAATCATGTTCAGATTTCGATCGCTTCTCCTGAGAAAGTTCGACAATGGTCGTTTGGAGAAGTAAAAAAACCAGAAACTATTAACTACCGTACATTAAAACCAGAAAGTGATGGGTTATTCTGTGAGCGTATATTCGGACCATCAAAAGACTACGAGTGTGCTTGTGGAAAATACCGTCGAATTCACTATAAAGGTATTGTATGTGACCGTTGTGGTGTTGAAGTTACAAACTCTAAAGTACGTCGTGAGCGTATGGGTCATATTGAATTGGCTGCATCTGTTACACACATTTGGTACTTTAAAGGAATTCCAAGTCGTTTAGGACTTATTTTAGATATGAGTCCACGATCACTAGAAGAAATCATTTACTACGCTTCATATGTAGTCATTGAACCTGGTGATACACCACTTGAGAAAAAACAATTATTAAACGAATTTGAATACCGTGACTACCGATTAGAGTACGGAAATCAGTTCCGCGCTGAAATTGGTGCAGATGCGATTAAACTTCTTCTGAATGATGTAGATATGGATGAAGAAGTAGCAGAATTAAAAGATTTCTTACTAACAGCAACTGGTCAAAAACGTACACGCGCAATTCGTAGATTAGACATCATGGACTCATTTGCTTCCTCAGGGAACAAATTAGAGTGGATGGTCATGGATGTTATTCCAGTCATCCCACCAGAATTACGTCCAATGGTTCAATTAGATGGTGGTCGTTTTGCAACAAGTGATATGAACGACTTATACCGTCGAGTAATTAACCGTAACAACCGACTAAAAAATCTACTTGAGTTAAACGCACCGCACATTATCGTTCAAAACGAGAAACGTATGTTGCAAGAAGCAGTAGATGCTTTAATCGATAACGGTCGTCGTGGTCGTCCAGTTACAGGACCAGGAAACCGTCCATTGAAATCACTGTCTCACCAATTAAAAGGTAAGCAAGGACGCTTCCGTCAAAACTTACTAGGTAAACGTGTAGACTATTCAGGACGTTCAGTTATCGTTGTTGGACCAGAATTACAAATGTTTGAATGTGGACTTCCAAAACAAATGGCTGTTGAATTATTCAAGCCATTCGTCATGCGTGAATTAGTTGCTCGTGAAATCGCGACAAACATTAAAAATGCAAAACGTAAAGTAGAACAATTAGATGATGAAATTTGGGAAGTATTAGAGGAAGTTATTAAAGACCATCCTGTATTACTTAACCGAGCACCTACACTTCACCGTTTAGGTATTCAAGCATTCCAACCTGTTTTAATTGATGGAAAAGCAATTCGTCTACACCCATTAGTATGTGAGGCTTATAACGCCGACTTTGATGGGGACCAAATGGCTGTTCACGTTCCTTTAAGTGAAGAAGCGAAAGCAGAAGCTCGTATCTTAATGTTAGGTGCACAAAACATTCTAAACCCTAAAGATGGTAAACCAGTTGTTACACCATCTCAGGATATGGTTTTAGGAAACTACTATCTAACACTTGAAAGAGCAGGTGCATTAGGTGAGGGAATGGTATTCTCTACACAAGATGAAGCATACCAAGCTTACAAAACAGGATATGTTCACTTACACTCACGTATTGCGATTCAAGCAAAAGACGTATCAAACAAAACATTTACAGAAGAACAACAAGATAAATACTTGATTACAACAATCGGTAAGATTATTTTTAACCGTATTATGCCAGATGAGTTTGCTTACTTAAACGAACCAACAATGGCTAACTTAGAATTGCAAACACCAGACAAATACTTTGTTCCTTATGGTACAAATATTCGTGAGCATATTGAGAATCAAGAGCTGGTTAGACCATTCAAGAAAAAAGACTTAGGAAACATTATTGCGGAAGTTTTCAAACGATTCCACGTAACGCAAACATCAAGAATGCTAGATGCTATGAAGAACTTGGGTTACAAATACTCAACTCGATCAGGTATCTCAGTTGGTATTGCGGACATTCCAGTCTTAGCAGTTAAAGAAACAATTATCGAAGAAACAAGTGCAAAAGTAGACCGTATTAATGCGACTCACCGTCGTGGTCTAATTTCAGAAGATGAACGTTACCAAA
>CAZTXI010000195.1:0-2126 GCA_964617265.1 uncultured Carnobacteriaceae bacterium
GATAAGGACATGAGAATCGCACCAACTGCTGGTGCTAAAGTGATTCCGATAGGTGCTAAAATACCTGCTGCAATTGGAATCGCAATAAAGTTATAACCCGCTCCCCAAACTAAGTTTTGGTTCATTTTTCGATTTGTTTTGACGGATAGTTCAATAAAGGATTCGATATCACCTGGATCGGATTGCGTTAAAATCACATCTGCCGAATCGAGTGCAACTTGCGTACCGGCTCCAACAGCTACTCCAACATCTGCCAGCGCTAATGATGGGGCATCATTTACACCGTCTCCGACCATAATAACTGTTTTAAGATTGTTTTTATGTTTTTCAACTAAATCAAATTTATCTTGTGGGGACATATTAGCATGGTATGCAATGCCTAACTCCTCTGCGACACTTTTAGCGGCTGATTCATTATCACCTGTAGCAATAACTGGTTTAATATTTTGTGCCTTTAATCCTTCAATCAATTTTTTACTGGTTGGCTTTAAATCATCCCCTAATGCCACAGTACCAATTGCCTTACCCTCTTCTAGTAAGACACTTAAAGTCGCTCCTGCCGGGACATCTATATTGATACTTTCACCAAAAGCTTTCTCACTAATCAGTTTGTATTCTTTTCCGTTTGCCTGTCCTTTTACACCTTCACCTGCGATTACATCATGACTCTCAAATTGAACAGCCTCAATTCCTTCTGTTTTAGCGTAAGAAATAATTGATTGAGCAATCGGATGACTTGATCCACCCTCGATACCGGCCAATAAGCCAATAATTTCTTCAGACGTAAATTGTGGATCAAGCACCTGCGTGTCTAAAACTTTAAATTCTCCAGTCGTCAATGTGCCTGTTTTATCTAATATCATCATATCTGCTTTTGTTGTCAGTTCATAAGATTCACGGTTTTTTACTAATAATCCTCGCTTAGCACCTAAACTTGTACTACGTGAAATAACTAATGGAATAGCTAAGCCTAACGCGTGTGGACAGGCAATAATTAACGTAGTGACAGTAAAGGTAACGGCTGTTGGTAAGTCTCCCAGAATGAGCCATACGACAAATGATATAATAGCTGCGGTTAAGGCTATCCAAAATAACCAGCTTGCAACTTTATTGGCCATATCTTCTGCACGTGATGGTTGATTTTGTGCTTGTCCGACGAGTGTTTGTACTTGAGCAATAAATGATTTTTCACCTATTTCCTCTACTTCTACAAATAGAGTTCCTGAACCATTTGTGGAACCACCAATGGCTAAATCGCCAACTTTTTTCTCGATAGGTGTTGATTCTCCAGTTAATAACGATTCATTTACCCGAGAGGTCCCACGAATAATTTTTCCATCTGCCGGTATATTTTCTCCTGCTTGAACACGTACAATTTCACCGACTTGTAAGTCACTTAATGGTTTAGTTGTAATCGAGTCATCTTCAGCTACTACTTGAGCCTCTTTTGGTAATAATGCTGCTAAAGCTTCTTGAGCATCCCCTGCTTCTCCGAGGGCTTCCATTTCAATCCAATGACCTAGAAGCATAATTAAGACCAGTGAAGCAAATTCAAAAAAGAAATCCATTACATGTGTGCCTGTAGTATAAGTGGCAACAACCGCATACATACTGTATAGATACGACACACCTAACCCTAAAGAAACCAAGGCCATCATACTTGGAGCTTTCGCTTTTATTTCATGCCAGCCACCTTCGAAAAACGGTTTACCACCGTATAATAGTAAAATAGTTGCTAAAACAGCTGTTACAATATCTGAATATGGGAAATGGATTAATCCTGTTTCAGTTAAACCCATGAAAGGTGATAATAATAAAATCGGAATCCCTATCCATAATGAACGGATAAAAATTTCTTTAAAGTCACCATGGTGGTGATGATGATGGCCACCATGTTCTCCTTCAGTATGTTGGTGATGATCGTGATTTTCCGTATGGTCACCATGATGATGAGAGTGTTCATGTCCTTCATCGTGGTTATGATGCATATGTTTATTTGTCATATTCATCCTCCTTTAAATGTTTACAATTGTAATCTTACTTATAGTTTACGTTTGTAAACACCATTTGTCAACTCCTTCATCTTTATTAAAACGAAAAGCACTCCATTTTTGAAATGGAATGCT
>CAZTXI010000196.1:0-2091 GCA_964617265.1 uncultured Carnobacteriaceae bacterium
ATGCTTTGTCCGGTGCATCAAAGGAAATAGATGCTACATCGCATGCAACATCAATATAAAATTTGTTCACTAATATAGAAGCTACAGTCTCACTCGTAGCTTCTTTTTTTCCGCTCCAGGTGAAGAAATGACACTGTTCAATGTAACCCAAAATGTGTATTCGTTTTCATGATGTGTTATGATTTAATTGGAATCCAAATTTTATGAAGAAATTAAAAAGATTGAAAATTGATCTAGGTCAATTTTTAAATAAAAATTTTATTGTATACTAGTGAAGTAGTAAACAAATCAAGTTTAACAAAGGTTTTTCTTTTTCACTATACTTGTGAAAAAAGTTCCACCTCAAGATGAAAGGAAATCGAACATGAAAAAATTTATTGGTTTAGTTGGAACAAATTCTGACAATTCTACAAATCGCCGCTTACTGCAATTTATGGCGAAACATTATGCCAACATAGCTGAAATTGAGCTATTAGAAATTGATCATTTACCATTATGGAATAAGCCATCGAACTACACGGTTCTCCCTGAAGTTCAAGAAATGGCGGATAAAATTAAAGCTTCAGATGGTGTGATTATCGCAACACCTGAATATGATCATGCACCAACTGCTGCATTAAACAATGCACTAGCTTGGTTATCTTATAAAACCTATCCATTCTTGGATATGCCAGTTATGATTGTGGGCGCTTCTTATGGAACACTTGGTTCTTCTCGTTCACAAATTCAATTACAACAATTACTTGAAGCACCTGAATTAAAAGCACACGTCATGCCAAGTTCAGAGTTTTTATTAGCTCATTCTTTAGAAGCTTTTGATCAAGAGGGTCAATTAGTTTTTGAGCATAAAGTAAGAGAACTCGATAACATTTTCACGAACTTTATTCAATTTGTTGAGATTATCCAACATTTACCGAATGCCCGTGAAATTGGCGAAGAAACTGCTGCAAAATACATTTGGGATACGAAATAGATAGGAGCTTACAATATGAAATTAGTTGGATTAGTTGGATCGAATGCAGAACAATCCTATAACCGTTTATTATTAAAATTTATAAAAAAAGAATACAAAGATTTATTTGATTTAGAAATTTTAGAGATTAAAGATGTGCCATTATTCAACCAAAGTAATGACCAAACTGAAACAGAAGTTATTCAAGAATTGAACCGTAAAATTAGTGTAGCGGATGGCGTTATTATCGCTACTCCTGAACATAACCGGACAATTCCACCGGCACTAAAGAGCGTTCTTGAATGGTTATCTTTTAAAGTACACCCTTTTCAAGATCAACCTGTTTTAATTGTTGGTGCATCATACTTTGACCAAGGTACTTCTCGTGCCCAGTTACATTTACGTCAAATCTTAGAAGCTCCTGGTGTTGGTGCTTATACGTTCCCTGGAAATGAGTTTTTACTCGGTCATGCCACAAAAGCCTTTGATGATAGAAATAATCTAAAAGACCAACAAACGGTGAACTACTTAAGATCTATATTAGAGAAATTCTGTCATTATGTGACTATTTTAAAAGGTGTACAAAAGGAGGAGGTTGTTGCAATGAAACCAGAAGATTTAAATGCAACAGGTAAAATTGATACTACAATTGAAGGTATTGATATGTATGCCGAGGATTGGGTTGAACAAGCTGCTCAAAAAGTGAATGCGGTCAGTGGCGATACTTACGTTGAACTGGATCGCGGTATTTTAACAGTTAACCAATTGAATCATCTATTAAAATCAATGCCGTTTGAAATTACTTACGCAGACAGCAACAACCAATTTTTATACTACAATAACCATATTCCACGTGAAGACATGTTAGCTAAGCGTCATCCTAGCCAAGCTGGTAATCCGTTAGGTGCATGTCATCCCGAGTCTACGCACAAAAATGTGTCATATGTCATTTCACAATTACGGGCTGGTAATGTAGACCACTTCCGTGTAAAAGTACCGACTCATGGACCAGATAAATTCGTTGTTCATACGTACCAAGGATTATATGACGAAGATGGGACTTACTTAGGAATCAACGAGTACGTTCAAGATATTCAACCGATTATTGACTGGTATTTAGAACAAACTGGCCAAGAACT
>CAZTXI010000197.1:0-2011 GCA_964617265.1 uncultured Carnobacteriaceae bacterium
ACGATTTAATGTCGTCTAAAGATATTTTGTCCGCTCAAATAATGGATTTGATTACACCTAGACCCTCAGAAGTGAATCAACAATTTTGGGAAATATATCAACAGGATCCAAAACAAGCAACTGATTATTTTTATGAAATGAGTCAACAAACGAATTACATTAAAACACGTGAAATTGCACAGAACATTGCGTACATCTATGACGATGACGAATATGGCGAAATTCAAATAACCATCAATTTATCGAAACCGGAAAAAGATCCTCGTGAAATAGCCTTGTCATCAAAATATGAGAAATCACTGACTTACCCAGCCAATGCATTGGTTGCAGAAAACGAAGGCTATGCTGGGAACTTAACCCATCCTGGCCGAACAAACCATCGGATGGTACGAATGGATTTAGCGGGAGATGCATGGGCGTTTCAATATTCACCTTATGCTTATTATAATGAACATTCAATTTTTCTAGCGATGACTCACCGACCAATGGATGTTGGTCCACAGGCCATTCGTAATTTGTTAGAAATTGTAAAGCAGCTTCCACACTATTTTGTGGGGTCAAATGCTGGATTGCCAATTGTGGGTGGTTCAATCTTAAGTCATGATCATTACCAAGGTGGACGCCATCATTTTCCAATTCAAGATGCAAAATATTGGCACCGGTTTGAACTGAAACATACACCAAATGTTGAAGCAGGGATTGTAAAATGGCCGATGTCCGTTATTCGATTGCGTTCAGAAAATCGATTAGAGCTAGCACAAGCAGCTGATTTTATCATGGAACAGTGGGAAAATTATTCGGATGAATCGGTTGGAATTTATTCAGAGACTGGCGGAAATCCGCATAATGCAGTCACACCAATCGCACGAATGAATGGTGGACAGTATGAAATTGATATTGTATTAAGAAATAATCGAACCACAAAAGACTATCCAGACGGTTTATTTCACCCGCATCCGCATGTTCAACATATTAAGAAAGAAAATATTGGACTAATTGAAGTAATGGGCTTAGCGATTTTACCGCCAAGGCTAAAACAAGAACTAGCGGATGTCGAACAGTATCTATTGGGTAAGTTTGATCAAGTCGAAGCAATTCATCAAGAATGGGCTGATAACATACAAGCTATTTATCCACAGGTAACCAAAGAAAATGTACAATCGATTATTGAAAAAGAAGTTGGGAAAAGATTTATTGAAGTGTTGGAACATGCAGGAGTCTTTAAAAACACGGAAGAAGGTCGTCAAGCCTTCATCAAATTTATTGAAATGTTGGTGAAATAAATGAATAATCAAGATTTTATCCATCAAGATTTGGAAAATAAAACAAAAAGTGACAAGATAACCATCAAACCTGAGAATACAATTCTATTTATCGGAGATAGTATTACGGACGAAGGGCGAAAACGTTCCGACAGTAAAGATTTAGGAAATGGTTATCCGTTGTTGGTTGCGTCTTATTTGTGGAATAAGTACCCCTCCTATGATTTAAAAATATTGAACCGAGGTATTGGTGGGGATCAAGTTTTTAATTTGAGAGACCGTTGGGAAAAAGACTGTTTAAATTACAATCCAGATATTGTATCGATTTTAGTTGGTGTGAATGATGTCTGGTGGCATATTGATGATGAAGAAAAATTAGATGCCGCAGCCTTAACCAAGTTTGAAGAGGATTATCGTTGGCTGTTAAAGACGCTTGCACATCGAACAGATGCTAGAGTTGTTATTATGGAGCCATACGTTTTACCTTATCCAAAAGATCGGATTACATGGCGCAAACATCTAGATCCGCGTATTCAAATTATTAGACGGTTAGCCAATGAATATCATGCTGTATTTGTTCCATTGGACGGCATTTTAAATGCGAAAGGTATCGTAAATGACTATGAAACCTATACTGGAGATGACGGTGTCCATCCGACAGTTGCCGGACACGCAGCGATTGCTGAAGCTTGGATTCAATATGTCGATATTTAATTTAAAAGAGAGCTACTCCCATTTTAACGAATGAA
>CAZTXI010000198.1:0-1996 GCA_964617265.1 uncultured Carnobacteriaceae bacterium
ATAAACCTGATACAAGTATTTTAGATGGTTTGCAAAAATTCACTGACTGGTATGTGGATTATTATAAAGTAACTGAATAATTTAAATTAAAACCTAAAGCTAAAAATGGCTTTAGGTTTTTTATTTCGTTTGTTTTAAATAAGTCTTTTAAAAACAACTCGATGACAGATTTTTTAATCAATCACGCTATAAGAATTGTCGAGAGGATAGTGCTATAATTATAATGACAACGTGTACGCTTGGCCATTTTATGAGGTGATGGTATGCAGTTTGAACGGTATATTTTAAACGAACCATTTGAGAGTATTGGAATGTGGACCCCGGATTACAGGCACTTAGATGATGCGGTTACGGGAGTTTTGAGTGTGACTAAAAATAAATATCGATTGAAATTATTTGGTTTTACGACTCATTTCATCAATAAGCGAATGATTTATGGCTATACAGAGGATGGGAAATTGATTTGGATTCCGAATGTTAAGATGCCGTCAGAATCAAAATCAGATTCGAGATTTTCTGTGACAGAAATTATCATAAAAGAGTTATATGTCTTTGAAGTGGATCCAAAGTATTTCACGGGTCAAAATATTATTACAGATGCTTTTGACCAAATATTTCAAAATTCTCGTTTTGATTTTCAAGTACACTATTTACGATTTGCGACGAATCACTTGCTTGAGTGGATGGGGCATAGACCGTATTCTGAAAAAGTAACACAGCAACAGAGTGTGCAGATTCCTTATGGAACAGTGAAATCTAAAACTTATTTATTACCAAATGAGTTACAAGTTCAATTTGATTTAAAGCAGACCATTTCACAAATAGAAACGGATTTTGAGATAAATAGTGCGGCTGAAGTGACGATAGAAAGGCAAGACGCATCAAAAACGTGGTTTAAAAAATTGTATAAAGAAGCGTTGAGCTTGGTTAAGTTAATCGATTTTTTAGGTGGCTGGGTTAATGAGTTTCTGTTTCTTCATTTTGAAATAAAACTGGGCATTCGTGGCAGTTATTTGTTTCAGCAAGATTTCACAGCTGGTGAGCATCCGGAACAAGAAGTGCATACGACTTATTTGGATTTGGGGCCAAATTTTCAAAAGGTGTTATTAAATTATGTTCATAAGCGAAAACGACTCGATTTAGTGTTGGATGATTATTTAAGTGAATTTTACTTGGTGGAATTTTATGAAACAAAATTATTGAATTCAATCCGGAATCTTGAAATCTTTCATCGTAATTTTATTGAGCCGCTTGATTTAGTGGTGAAAGATGAAGAGATGGAAGAATCACGGAATAAAATTATTGCCTTTATTAATAAGGAAATCCCGGAAAAATACCAAGGGCGTTTTCGTTCGCAAGTTTATTATCAGCCAGAGAAGAGTTTGCGTAAGCGAATGGATTATTTGATCAAATCTTTGCCGGAAGAAATATTTGATGTGTTACAAATTAAGACACCTAAAAGACGAAAGTCACGTTCGATTGGATCATTTGTGAATCGCCTCATTGAGACGCGTCATTATTATACGCATGGTGATTTCCCTGAGAATTATCCGGCACGAATCGTTGAGTTGGATCAAATAAAACGTGTGAATCGCCAATTGCGCAACATTTGTTTATATTATGTGTATAAAGAATTAGGCATCAGTGAGGATGTTATTTTACGAAAAATTCAATAGAAATTGAAAGGAAGAAATATTATGTTAGTACCGATTATGCTAGTCATTATCTTTACATTATTAAATGGTTTTTTCTCAGGGTCGGAAATGGCATTTATTAATGCAGATGAGAGAAAGCTAGAAAAGCAAGCCGAAGAAGGAGACCGCAAGGCAAAATTAGCACTGTTATTAAATAAAAATCAAAACCGAGTGCTGGCGGTTGTACAAGTGGCGATTACATTGATCGGTACACTAAACTCAGCCTTTGCGACAAGTGGTTTATCGCAGTTTTTATAAAGGCGTTAGTGAGAAAACTCCTGGTTTTAACCAGGGGATGAATC
>CAZTXI010000199.1:0-1957 GCA_964617265.1 uncultured Carnobacteriaceae bacterium
TTGAAACAAGTGGTCATGCTGCTTTTCGAGAAAATTATTTCTTAGATGATGGTGCCTACGTTGTCGCAAAAATATTAATGTTACTACCTGAATTAAATAAAGAGGGTAAAACAGTAAGTGACCTCATTCAGACGTTAAAACAACCAGCTGAAGCGCAAGAAGTTCGATTCGCTATTCAACGAGATGATTATCAAACCTATGGAGATCAAGTTATTGGTGAAATGGAAACATTTGTCAACCAGACGGAAGGATTTTCAAAAGAAGACGATAACGAAGAAGGAATCCGTGTGAATATAACAGAACCATTCGGGAGCGGTTGGTTCTTACTGCGCATGAGTTTACACGAACCATTACTAGTTTTACAAGTTGAAAATGATATTGAAGAATCTAATCAGCAAGTATTTCAAAAACTAGAAAGTTTCTTTGGAAAATATGATGAACTAAATTTAGATAAATTACATGAAATATTAAAATAAGCCAAAAAAAGTAGTCACTATAACAAATAGTGGCTACTTTTTAGTTACTCATTTTAAAATCTAACGCTTTCTAAATTTTACCAGGATTAACTGGTTTTTCTTGGCGTTCGTGCATTTTCATTTCATCATGATAACCCCAGAAATAAGTAATCAAGAATGAAACGAGCAGAGTTACAATGGTAATACCGACTGCGTACCAGAAGTTTGCGTTCACCCCATTAGCCGGGTCGATATAGGAAGGTAGACCGATAATTGAACCAATAATACTCCACATATTAACTTCTAATAATCCAGTAAAGAATCCTCCAACTGCACTACCTATACTAGCTGCGATAAAAGGGCGTCTGAATCGTAAGTTGATTCCGTAAATAGCGGGTTCAGTAATACCACAAAAAGCTGAAATTGTTCTAGCATAACCCAATTCCTTAATATGTGGTTTCTTTGATTTCACAGCGACAGCTAATGCTGCTCCGGCTTGTCCTACAATTGAAAAACTAACAATTGCTGACAAATAACTGTATCCCAGAACTGCAAAATCATTTACGTAAATCGGAATAATCCCCCAGTGTAGTCCGAAAATAACGAGAATTTGATAAAGACCCGCAATAATTCCACCAAATATAGCAGCATTCCAACGAAGCAAGACTTGTAACCCTTCAGCTAAAGCCAGTGAAACCCAAGTCAAAACAGGCCCTGTAATTAGTAAAGTAACTGTCACAACAATTCCAATAACAAACATTGGCACGAATATGGCTTGAACATAAGATGGCACCCAGATTTTAAATCTTACTTCTAACTCCTTCACTAGCCAAGCAGCAATAATCATTGGGAAAATAGAATAAGAGTAAGAAACAAATGGGAAGTCGAGTTGACCGATCGATAGAATAATTTCATCAGCAGCTCCAGCTTCTAGTAAAGTCGGATGCATAATGACTCCACCGATAACGGCCGTTAAAACGGGATTACCACCAATGCGTTTAGCGGCATTATAACCAATTAAAATTGGTAAAAAATAAAATACTGCATCAGCCATCGCATTAATAATTAAATAAGCATTACCAGAATCAGTAATTAAACCAGAACTAGTCCCGATGGCGAGTAAACTTTTGATAATTCCAGAAGCAGCTAAAATATGAATGATTGGCATAACGGCACCAGTCACTATACCGATAACTTGGTTGAACCCAAATACCAATTTATCTTTAATAGAGTCTTGATCGCGCATTGTTTCTTTCAGGCGTCCATCTATTTGTTTATCATGATTGGATAATTGGGAAACTAATTCTTCATAGATGACATCGACGGCTTGTCCGACAATGACCTGATATTGATTATTACCTCTGGCTATACCCATCACACCCGATAAATTCTCAATTGCTTCAGTGTCGGCTTTACTTTCATCTTTCAAATAAAAGCGGAGTCGTGTGATACAATGAATAACCTCTTCGATATTTTCTTCGCCACCCACTAAGTCAAGAATA
>CAZTXI010000200.1:0-1319 GCA_964617265.1 uncultured Carnobacteriaceae bacterium
GGAGGTGAACCCCCATAGCAAAAGAAATGATTGTCAATGAACAAATTCGTTCGAAGGAAGTACGCTTAATTGGGAAAGACGGAGAGCAGGTCGGAGTTGTATCTCGTGATGAGGCTTTACGCATGGCAGAACAAGTAGAACTAGATTTAGTACTTGTATCACCGAATGCTAAGCCACCGGTAGCACGTATTATCGATTATGGAAAATACCGTTATGAGCAACAAAAACGTGAGAAAGAACAGCGTAAAAACCAAAAGACTACAAGCGTTAAAGAAATCCGCTTAAGCCCAACAATTGATGATCACGACTTTAATACTAAACTACGTCAAGCTCGAGGATTTATCGAAGACGAAGACAAGGTTAAAGTATCGATTCGATTCCGTGGTCGTGCAATTACGCATACGGACTTAGGTCGTGAAGTACTTGATCGTTTCGCTGAAGGTATTACGGACATTGCTGATATCCAATCCAAAGCAAAAATGGAAGGCCGAAGCATGTTTATGATGCTAGCACCACAAAAAAAATAAGTTAATCGATTCACTGATATACTAACAATTGTTCAGGAGGTAAACGAAATGGCTAAACAAAAGACACATAAAGGTATGGCAAAACGTTTTAAAAAGACTGCTTCAGGAAAATTAAAACGTGGACATGCTAAAACAAGTCACTTGGCTGCAAACAAATCGCAGAAACAAAAACGTAAATTACGTAAGTCTGCATTAGTTGCAAAAGGTGACCAAAAACGTATCGAATCTGCAATTTCAACAATGAGAAAATAATTTCAAGAATCTAATTTAACAAGAAGGAGATTGACCTAAAATGGCTAGAGTAAAAAGCTCAGTGGCATCTAGACGCCGCCGTAAAAAAACGCTAAAATTAGCAAAAGGTTATTACGGTTCTAAACATACATTATACCGTGTAGCTAAACAACAAGTAATGAAATCATACATGTACGCATATCGTGACCGTAAACAGAAGAAGAGAAACTTCCGTAAATTATGGATTACACGTATTAATGCTGCAGCACGCATGAACGGATTAAGCTATTCTAAATTCATGCACGGATTAAAATTAGCAAACATCGACTTAAACCGTAAAGTTTTAGCTGATATTGCTGTTAACGATCCAGAAACTTTCGCAGCTTTATCTGAACAAGTAAAAACTGCTTTAAACGCAGCTTAGTTTAAACAAAATAGAGTAGAATCATGAAGTGCTTTCCTACGAGAACATTTCATGATTCTACTCTTTTTTTTATTGTTCTAAAATTTCCTTCACTATTCGTTGTAAGTCCGGCACAACAGTTTCTTCAAACCACGGAT
>CAZTXI010000200.1:1329-1950 GCA_964617265.1 uncultured Carnobacteriaceae bacterium
TCGCTTCCGCCATCCAATCGTTAATGGAGATGGGTGTACGAGCGGAAATATATCTGGTAGATATTCTTCATAATGGCGCACTGTTTCAGTTAAGTTTTTCTTTGCCGTTTTACCAAGATAGAACTTCTGAGCATATGCACCAATAATGATTTTCAATTCTAATTCAGGCATGGTCTCTAATACTTTAGGATTCCATTTTGCCGCAAAATCCTTGCGCGGGGGCAAATCGCCATGCTTAGCTTTACCGGGGAAGTAGTAATCCATCGGTACAATCCCAAACAACCCTGAATCGTAAAATGTCTCCTCATCCACACCGAGCCATGTACGTAGCATATCTCCACTAACATCGTAAAATGTTTTATTCGACTCTTGTGCTTTTAAGCCAGGCGCTTGGCTAGCGATTAAAATACGAGCCGTTGGTGGCGCTTGAAAAATAGGCTGCCATCCTAATTCGGTAAACGCCATATTCTCTGGCGCCTTCATGATTTCTTTTCGTAATTCGTCTACGTCACGCATAACGATTCCATCCTTTCCTAATCTCACAACTTAATCCTAGAAAATTCTGCTTGCGAATGCAAATCTAGGGCTTGAAGATGATGAAATTGGTGAACCAATTTCGAC
>CAZTXI010000201.1:0-1928 GCA_964617265.1 uncultured Carnobacteriaceae bacterium
TTGCGGAGTTTTTTTATAGGGAAATTTAATTTAATGTTTTTGCCGTCGTGGCTCAGTCGGTAGAGCGTCACCTTGGTAAGGTGGAGGTCACGGGTTCGATTCCCGTCGGTGGCTTAATATAAACATTAGGAATGCCTTTAGAGGTGTTCCTTTTTTGTCTTAAATATATAAATTGTTATCAAGCATTCCATTGTACTCTATTAATTTTCAGTGATATATTTAATGTATACTACGGAATAAATAGGGAGTTTGGTTATGGAGATATGGAATACGATTCGCTTAATAATTGGTTTTATTCTATTTATTGCTTTGGGGCTTAATTTTTTCTATCAAGCAATTAGGGCTTTAATAAAGCTAAAGAAAATAAATGAACAGGAAGAAACGATACATACATTTAGCTGCCAATCTTGTCAGCAAGTTTATCAAATAAATGGCACGGAATTTCGAGAAAAAACAAGTATTTGGTCAACAAGAAAGCAAATAAAGACACTTAGAGGTCAAAGTGAGTCAATCAGATTTGAATGCCCACAGTGTGGTAAAAAAGCCTTTCAAGAAAAACAATACGATACGAATGTCACGGCTTTAGCAGGGAATATTCGTGCTCAGTTTGATGACCATTCTCGAGAAGTGTTAAAGGATATTTTAGTAAAAGGTTTTTTACCTATCCTTATCACAGCTCCGATTCTTGGATTGTTAATGTAGGGTATGACCATAAAATAAAAATAATAGACAGATTGGAAGTTTGAAATTGAATTTCTAATCTGTCTATTTTTGTGTTTAATAGGGAATAGTATCTAATGATACGGTATGGCTCTCTTTCATCAATTTATAGACGGGACAACGCTGGCTGGTTGCAAAGATTATTTCAGAAGTTTCTTGTGAATCTAAGTTTTCGATAGCTACTTGAACGGTAACTTCAAAGTAATATCCCGATTGATCGATTTCTTTCTTTAATTGAACGGGCACTTCTACGCGACTATTTGTTTTAATTTGTTGCTCTTTTAGAATTGCTTTTAGGGTTGCATGAAAACAAGTACTCAGTGATAACCCCAGTAATTCTTCTGGATTGGTTCCTGGTTCTTTATTCAACGGGCTAGAAACGGTTACGCGAAGTCCATTTTCATTTTTTATATAAGCTTGGCCATTTACGCCCTCTTCATTAACTGCAGTTGATTCGTATAAGAAATTTTTAGTCATTTATGTCACCTTTCATTTATTCGATTATTGTAATAGGTTCTGTGCGTTCTTTTGCGAGAGGTTCTTCTGCTGGTACACCGATTGGTAATACGGTCCAACAGATATGACTCTCTGGGATTTTCATCTCAGAAAGAATGGAGCGAACTTGTGGCTGGTCGCATTGATTTCGAATCTGATCAGTCCATGTGGTGCCCAATCCTAGAGCAGTTGCGGCAATGTAAGCATTTTGTACGGCAAGTCCAGTTTCGATCTGACTATAAGGATAACCATCAGGCACACTAATTAAAAGCAGTGCATCTGCCTGGTAGAAGTTATAATCCAATTGACCTATAGCTTGTCCAATTGTTGATTCTAGTTTATGAATGAGTGTTTTATTTTGAACAATCGTAAAATTCCGCGTTTGTAGATTAACGGATGTTGGGGTTGCGCGTGCGGCTTCTGCGACGGCGTATAAATCTTTGTGTGTAATCCGTTCGTTTGTAAACTGGCGTATGCTTTTTCTATGATGAATTATTTTAAAAATTTCTTTCTTCAAAATCCTCACCTCTAGTTAATCATATGGAAGGAATACTAATAAATCAACTTTTCACTCTGTTTAGATAGAATGGTGAACAAGGCTGCTATTAGGAATGGATTTACGTTATAATAGAAGTATAAAATAATGAAGTTAAGGGAGGTCGAGAGGATGAGTGATGAGAATACGATTGTTCAACGTGTTTATGAAGCGAAAG
>CAZTXI010000202.1:0-1928 GCA_964617265.1 uncultured Carnobacteriaceae bacterium
TTGAAGATGCTAATAAAGAAGCTGAAATTGTTAAAAAAGAAGCGTTATTAGAGGCACGCGAAGAAATCCATTCTCAGCGAAACCAAGCTGAATGGGAAATAAAAGAACAACGACAAGAACTTTCTCTTTATGAAAGTCGCTTAGATCAACGTGAAGACAATTATAACCATAAAGAAAAATTATTGACTTCAAAAGAAAGTAGCCTACAAAGTAAAGAAGATAAGTTAAACAATCGAATTGAAAAAGTAGAAGTTGCTGAAGAAGAAGTTGCTCAAGCGAAAGAAAAAGCAGAGAAAGAATTAATACGCATTTCAGGACTTACAGAAGAAGAGGCACGTAATATCATTCTTCAAAGAACAGAAGAAGAGTTAAGCAATGAAATCGCAGTGATGGTGAAACAATCTGAAGCACAAATGAAGGTTGATGTGAACCGTCGCGCTAAGAGTTTAATTACTGAAGCAATCCAAAGAAGCGCTGCAGATCAGGTGGCTGAAACAACAGTAAGTGTTGTTCACTTGCCAAACGATGACATGAAGGGCCGAATTATTGGACGCGATGGACGTAATATTCGAACGATTGAAAGCTTGACGGGTATGGACTTGATTATTGATGATACTCCTGAAACAGTCGTGTTAAGTGGGTTTGACCCAATACGTCGTGAGATTGCTAAGATGGCGCTAGAAAAATTAATTTCTGATGGACGAATCCATCCAGGAAGAATTGAAGAAGCTGTCGAAAAATCCCGCAAAGAAATGGATGAACGCATACGAGAAATTGGTGAAGAAACAGTCTTTGATTTAGGTATTCACTCAATTCATCCAGATTTAATTAAGATTATCGGTCGATTATCTTTCAGAACAAGCTACGGTCAAAATGTATTGACGCACTCCATTGAAGTAGCCAAAGTTGCAGGTATTTTAGCTGCAGAACTTGGTGAAGATCAGCAACTTGCTAAACGCGCTGGTTTACTACACGATATTGGAAAAGCGTTAGACGGAGAAATTGAAGGATCACACGTTGAAATAGGATCACAAATTGCAATGCGTTACCAAGAGAACGAAACCGTTGTTAACTCGGTTGCCTCTCACCATGGTGATGTGGAAGCAACGAGTGTTATCTCAGCACTTGTTCAAGCTGCTGATGCGGTTTCTGCCGCACGACCTGGAGCACGTAGTGAATCATTAGAAAACTACTTACAACGTCTAGAGAAGCTAGAAGAAATTTCAAACAGTTTCGGTGGCGTACAAGAAAGTTTTGCAATTCAAGCAGGACGTGAAGTTCGTATTATTGTTAAACCTGACGAACTTGATGATGTCCAAAGTGCTGGCTTAGCTCGTAAAATCCGAAAAGATATTGAAGATAAGATGGATTACCCTGGAAACATTAAAGTAACGGTAATACGTGAAACAAGAGCAGTAGAATATGCGAAATAATAGACTTTAATTAGTCTAATAAATAAATAAAATGAAAATGTGTCTGATTGATAGCTAACCGCTATTCAATTAGGCACGTTTTTTATTTTTCATGAGTCAATCACTCCATTTCAGTTAGCTTATTATGTTGGATATCGATAAGTTTAAATTAGTCAATGATACCATATGGACATTCTGAAAATTAATCGTAATGAGGTTGTCTCATTTAAAAAGTAAGTAAAGAGATAATGTTTTTGTATACCCTTTCATTCTTATCCAAAGCCAAAATTGATACGTTAAAAATCGATAAAAGTTTAGTCGATGCCCTTTATAACGATTCCGGCAAGAAAATTGTAGAAACGATTGTGAACCTCGGCCGTGACTTAGAGTATAAAGTACTTGCTGAAGGCGTAGAAACAGAAGAACAATTACATATTTTGGAAGAACTCGGTTGCCAACTCATTCAAGGTTACTATTTTAGCAAGCCAAAAACTTATGGTGAAATGGAAACCTTCT
>CAZTXI010000203.1:0-1899 GCA_964617265.1 uncultured Carnobacteriaceae bacterium
AATAAAAGCCCTGATAGGACAACAGTTGTCAATATTTTATACATACGTTTCCCCCCTATAATTTTATGTATATTTACTATAACACATGAAACCTATCATTAAAACAGCCCTTACTTTAAAGGACTGTTTCTAAATAAATTTTCCGCTACATTTTTTAGACATAAGTTTATAGTCTTATGCTTATTTAACGTAGGATGCCTGTATCGTCTGTTTAACGGATCCTTGCTACCGTAAACCGCTTAGGCTTATTTTGTTACAGTTTAGATAGTGGCTATTTTCATTGTCAGCTAATTGGTTTAGCTAATTGTTCATTTGTTACGTAACTATTTTATACACATTTTAAAGTGGCTTTAAAAGACAACAATGAAGCTACTACTGATTTTAGCAACCATTTGACCCCTATTAAAATAATCCAATATGGACTAAACGGACGTATTCAAAATAATAATTTATAATAAAAAAACTTAGAATCTATACAATATAGACTCTAAGTTTTTTAATATTTCTATTAGTTACGTTTACCCCAATATTGGAAGTAATCTGTACGAATTGTTCCGTTATAAAGCTTACGTTTTTTCGTAGCTCTTTCACCATAGTGTTTTTCAAAGTCTAAATCACTCGTGATAATATATTTACTCCATGTTTTTAAGGGACGGAATGCACTACCCATTTCACCATATAGTCTGTGAACTGTTTCAACATCCCCCATACGATCTCCGTAAGGTGGGTTTGAAATCATAATCCCAAATTCTTTATCAGTTTTGAAATCTTTCACAGCTTGCTGTTTGAACGTTATATTATGTGCGACTCCTGCTGCTAAAGCATTTCTTTCAGCAATTTTGATCATTTTTTCATCGATATCAAAACCTAGAATGTCCAATTCTGCATCGTAATCCATAAGATTATCGGCTTCTTCTCGAACTTCTTCCCACATATCAGCTGACATCCAGTCCCAATCTTCACATAAAAATGAACGATTAAAACCAGGTGCGATATTTTGACCGATTAATGCTGCTTCGATCGCAATTGTACCTGAACCACAAGTTGGATCGACTAATGGACGGTCTTTTCGCCAAGTTGTTAAAGCAATAAGTGCCGCAGCTAAGTTTTCTTTAAGTGGTGCGCCACCTTTTTCTGTACGGTATCCGCGCTTAAATAAACTATCACCTGTAGTATCTAATGTAATTAAAGCTTTATCTTTACGTAAACTAATTTCGATTGGGTATAATGCTCCTGTTTCTGGTAGCATTCCTCTTCTGTGGTATGTTTCTTTAATTTTTTCAGCTACTGCTTTGTTTACGATACTCTGAACAGACGGCACGCTGTGTAATGTTGAATTAACAGATTTTCCACTAATATGAATTTTACCATCCATTGGAATATAAGTATCCCAAGGAAGTGCTTTAGTGTTTTCAAATAAATCATCAAATGTTTTCGCTTCAAATTCACCGACAACTATTTTGACACGGTCTGCAATTCTTAACCAGAGATTCGTTTTCGCTATATCTTTTTCATCGCCTTTAAAGCGTACTCTTCCATTCTCAACTTCTACTTCGTAACCTAAGTCTCGCATTTCATTACCAACAAGTGCTTCAACACCTGCTGCACATGTAGCGATTAAATCAAATTTCGTCATTGAAATCATACACTCCTTTCTTGTTACTTTCTCAAATGTTTTTTTCAAAAATATATCCTCCCGTAATTAAATGGGAGGATATCATATTTCCTAATAAAGTGTAATTTACTATAAGCCATGTTCTGTCTAGGAAAATGATAGGCCATTTTCCAGAGATAATTATCTGTCTGTCATTGGAAACCAACAACCTCTCTCCTGCATTGAATTATGCGGAGAAAGTGCCCCTACCTTAGTTTGGGTTGCTCACTCATGGGGTTTACCCG
>CAZTXI010000204.1:0-1893 GCA_964617265.1 uncultured Carnobacteriaceae bacterium
GGATTCGGCGGATGCGATTGAGAAAAAAGTAATGAAAATGTACACTGATCCAAACCATATCCGTGTGGAAGATCCAGGACAGATCGAAGGAAACGTTGTCTTTACGTATTTGGATATTTTCGATGAAGATAAAGAAAAAGTAGCTGAGCTAAAAGCACACTACCAACAAGGTGGACTAGGTGATGTGAAGATTAAACGCTACTTAAATGATGTGCTACAAGCGTATCTTGCGCCAATTCGCGCACGTCGTGAAGAATACGAAAAAGACCCAGCATATGTGATGAATATGTTAAAAGAAGGAAGCGAGAAAGCTGAGCGAGTAGCAGCTGAAACACTTGCAGAAGTTAAAGCAGCAATGGGTATCAACTATTTCTAATGATGAAATAAAAATCTAAAAAGAAGGGGTAATGTTATGAAAAGAGTTCGTCGTGAGCACGTTATTTTTGAAATGAATCAAGAAAATGAACCGGTATTAACCGCTGTAAGTGGTGAAACGGTTGTATTTGAAACGCAAGACTGTTTCTCAGGTGAGGTTCAATCAGAAGTAGATACGGTTAGTGATATTGATTTTTCTAAAGTCAATCCGGCTACTGGGCCACTGTTTGTGAGTGGTGCGGAAGTTGGGGATATTTTAAAAGTAACGATTAATCGAATCGAAATCGACAACAAAGGTGCCGTCCTAACTGCACCAGGTCTAGGTTTATTATCCGATGGTATCGGAGCAGAAGAAACTGCAATTGCCGAAGTAACCGATTCTGCGACTCTTTATAAAGGTTATGAAATCCCCCTTCGTAAAATGGTCGGTGTGATTGGAACTGCCCCAGCAGGCGAAGGTGTGAACACGGGAACCCCGCATGATCACGGTGGGAACTTAGATACGATTCTACTTGGCGAAGGAGCCACTTTATATTTACCGGTCAACGTAGAAGGGGCTCTCCTTGCAATGGGTGATATGCACTCTTCAATGGGTGACGGTGAAATTATGGGCTCTGGTTTAGAAGTTGCTGGTGAAATCGAAGTCGTAGTAGAAGTACTCAAGGACAGCCAATTACCACTACCTTTTATTGAAACAAAAGATTTATATGTAACAGTCGGTTCGCGTGAAACAATGGAAGACGCAAGTAAAGTTGCGCTACATAATATGGTCGAATTTTTAACAACGAAAACAGATATGACTTTTAACCAAGCGGGTATGTTTTTATCACTCGCTGGTGACCTAAAAGTTTCACAAGCCGTAAACCCAAATAAAACAATGCGCGTTGAGGTCCGCAAAGACCTTATCGATAAGTAACAGAACGGCAGAAATTCGTTTGCGAATTTCTATCTCAAAAAGACATCTCAAGTAGAGGTGTCTTTTTTGTTTTTAGGAAACAACAATCATCTACTATACTTTTGATGAATAGTAGAAGATTTATTTTGTCTTGGAGTCTTTATCGTCTATATTGTTTCAAATTATGATTGGCATAACACTGTTATTCTATATTTCTTCCCCAAAAACAAAGATGATGACTTTTGCGAGGCAAAAGTTCACAACTGAATCACAATGAAGGTTTTTGCTTAGGCAAAAACCCATTCAAATGCTCATTTAACTAGTTTTCTGGTAAAAAATGATTCCAGCGTTTGTATAAAAAAATTACGCACACGCAAGACGTTCTAGCGTTTGTATAAATAAATTACGCACACGCAAGGCGTTCTAGCGTTTGTATAAAAAAATTACACACACGCAAGGCGTTCTAGCGTGTGTATAAATAAATTACGCACACGCAAGCCGTTCTAGCATTTGTATAAATAAATTACACACACGCAAGGCGTTCTAGCGTTTGTATAAATAAATTATGCACACGCAAGGCGTTCTAGCGTTTGTATAAATAAATTACACACACGCAAGGCGTT
>CAZTXI010000205.1:0-1877 GCA_964617265.1 uncultured Carnobacteriaceae bacterium
AAGAACACCTTTATTTATCGCCTACTTATGCTACCTATGAATCGTATGGCTATATTCTTTTCAAAAGCTCTTAGTTTTATTATTGGTGGTTTACTGGCATTCGTGACCCAGTTTGGACTTTATTTCATTCAATCATTTATTTTTGAAAAAGCTGTACCGGCGGAGTATTTTATGAAGTTATCAATTCATAATATTCAATCCCCTTATGAAATGTTGCAAAGTATCTTATTCCCAACAACGGGTTTTGAATTTTTACACCGATACGGATTCGCTTTTGCTGCATTAGTCGTATTGTTTACAGCGATTTTATTAGAGAGAAGTTTCCAAATTAAAGGTGCTATTGCTGGTATTATTTATTTTGTTGCCTACTTTGTAATCTATAGTTATTTAACTATACTGACTTATTTCAGTATTGGAGATTGGTTTATCAAACCAAGTCATGTCTATTTAATGCAAAATGCGCATATTGTCATCATGATTGGTATCAGTTCATTGATTAGTTACTTCTTATTAAAAAATAAAGTTCGCGTATAAAGGAGGATAAACATGCGTTATATCAAATTAAGTATGAGTTTAATCATTAGTATGATTGGTTTAGTCGTCTATTTCGTAACGATTCCACAGATTGATGAAGATAAATTTGTTGAATTAACAATATTAGCCGGTGATGAAGAGCTGTTAGATGATTATTATTTTAATGGGTATGTTTACAATTATGGTTCGTATCATTTAACAACGGATAATATTCTAATCCCAAATAACTTACCTTACCTTCAAAGATTAGATTCAACAGAAGATATTGAAATTGAATTACTAAATAGAAATTACCCAGAATTTGCCAAAGCATTAAATAGTGCTTATGCCATTTCTGAAGGTGAAAATTATTTAACGTCAGCTTATTTTAATTATGATTATAAAACTTACACAGAGATGCATAATCAGCTACAACTGAGCATTATGAATAAAGAAACAAAAGAAATCGTTGAAGAGACCGTTCAACGTGATAACAATTCAAGAGTTCTATATGTCGAAATCGCTGGAATCTACGAAAGTTATCCCGAAGTTCATGTTTTGATTAATGCACGAAATTATGTGGAGACTAATTCTTATTCTGAAGAAAGTCACTTATCACTTGTTTCATACAATTTTGAAACAAAAAACATGACTGAAAAGACCTTGTTTAAAGAAGAAGAATACATTGATTCTGCATCATATAATCGTTCGAAGCCAAATCAACCCGTTCAATTATTTTTATCTTCTGATTATGATAGCCAAATCGATCAAGTTTATTTAGTCGATTACGCTAAAGGTGAAATCCATAATTGGGAGTCAAATGGTGGCATATATTTCCTTAGCGATGACAATCGTATCTACAATGTAATAGAAAATAAATTAACTGAATATGATGAAACAGGTCAAAATATCATTAATGAAATATCCTTAGCAACTGATTTTAAAAATGGTAGAGACAATTTCTTCGCAAATGGGCAACCATATATTTTAGATGACAAGTTGTTTTATTTAAGCAATGATTACAGCACCTCGAATGAAGTAGGTGCTACAAAATTTAAACCAACCCATGTCGTTGTCTATGATATGGCATCTGGTGAAATACTAACAGAAGTTCAGTTCGATTTTGAAGGAACTACTCAAGTTGGTGCAGTAGATGCAGGTGTCGACTTCATCGGTAAATACACATCCAAAGACTGATGCATCCTTCTTGCTGTCTCGTTAAAATAGAGGTAGATTTAACAGACAAAGAGAGGTGTTTCGATGAATTTTATATTATGGCTAATTGTATTAGCATTATTTGCTCTTAGTTTTGTCGCCCTTATTTACCCGGTCTTGCCAAGTGTGACGGCCGTCTGGGCTGGATT
>CAZTXI010000206.1:0-1857 GCA_964617265.1 uncultured Carnobacteriaceae bacterium
TTGATACAATGAACTTCTTAAATGCAGACGTTCAAACAATCGTTATCGGAATGGCAGCATCAATGGGTAGTTTATTATTAACAGCAGGAGCAAAAGGGAAACGTTTTGCTTTACCAAATGCTGAAGTAATGATTCACCAACCATTAGGTGGCGCACAAGGACAAGCAACTGAAATTGAAATTGCTGCTCGTCACATTTTAAAAACTCGCGAAAAATTAAACAAAATTTTAGCTGATGCAACAGGTCAGCCAATCGAAGTCATCGAACGCGATACAGAGCGCGATAACTTTATGAGCGCTGAAGAAGCAAAAGAATATGGATTAATCGATGAAATTATCGAAAACTCTAAAAAAATAGGCGATAAATAATATAGAAGTTCATTCTCTAAGTAATTAGAGGATGAACTTTTTTACGTATTAAAATGGTTTTAACGGATGAATTTTCTTTCGTAAGTATAAATCGCACCCACAACTAACATCAATTTTCCGCTTAATAAAATGAGTTTCTTCTATATAATAGACACTTTTTCTAACCGTATTCACATCTACTGTTCATCTATATAACAAATTCGTAAAATATGTGTATTTCGCCTGTTATCATTTGAGCCACAGGGCAGAAAGTTTTATAATGGAAGTAGTTAGGTTGATACAATAGCACTTATGGCTACAGGGACTCGAAAAGTCCCGCCTAAAATTTAAGTGGTTGACATTCGTCCCGCCAAGTGGTATATTAATTTATGTGAGGCAGGCGAGAGGAAGTGGAAAATGTTAGTTGTATTACAAAAAGTACTTCCTGAAGCTTTTGAAACATTGTTGAGACGTTATCACATTCTAGATGTTATCAATAAAGAAGAACCGATTGGACGTCGATTGTTGTCGGAGAGAGTTCACTTAACCGAACGAATTATTCGTAAAGAAGTAGACGCACTCAAAGTTAACCGATTGATTACAAGTTCTTCTGCAGGTATGTCGCTTACAAATGAAGGACATGAAGCACTAGATGAGTTATCCGAATTATTAGAAAGTTATACGCAATTTTATGACATGGAAAAAGCATTAGCTAAACATTTAGATATTCAAGCTTGTGTAATTATCCCTGGTAATTTAAATGAAGATGCGAGTATCCTTTCTAAAATGGCAGACAAAACAGTTGAGATTATGAATCGACTGTTAGGTGATAAGGAACAAATCATTGCTGTAATGGGTGGAACAACTTTAAACGAAGTTGCAAACTATATGGATAGTGATTTAGGAACAAATCGAAAGCTGTTATTTGTACCCGCTAGAGGTGGCTTAGGTGACGACACGATGATCGAAGCTAACGTCATTGCTCAAAGAATGGCACAACAAACAGGTGGACAATTCCATGGTTTATACGCTCCGGAATATGTACATGAGCAAATTTACCAAGACCTGTTGAAAGAACCCGAAATAAAGAACACATTGGAATTAGTTGAAAGTGCCTCGCTAATTTTGTACAGTATAGGTAACCCGATTGAGATGGCCAAGCGTCGAGGGTTATACGATAGTACAATTGATTTATTAATTGAAAAAGAAGCCGTTGCAGAAGCCTTTGGAGAGTTTATTAATAAAGACGGAGAAATTGTCTATAAACTTTCGAATATCGGTTTACAATCATCATCATTGAAAAAAATTGAACATATTGTTACTGTAGCAGGTGGAAAGAAAAAAGCTAACGCGATTCAAGCATATCTAAAGACTGCTCCGTCCCATACTTGGCTTATTACAGATGAAGCAGCAGCAAAAGAGATTTTAAATGGGGGAGACCCTTTAAAATAAAAAAAGGTAAGATTTTCTAAGGAGGAAATCAATAATGAAAGTAGCAATTAATGGTTTT
>CAZTXI010000207.1:0-1829 GCA_964617265.1 uncultured Carnobacteriaceae bacterium
ACATCATCTTTTATTGAATCATTCGCTGTGGCTGAACGAAAATTATAATCATTACCACCAATTTTATTCAACAAACCATGGTCTTTTAATAATTTTGAATACATCTCATTGCCTCCTAGAGCTTATATTATATCATGTAGAGAACTCTCATAGAAAAAGAACTCCTTTACTTCTTTAGATGATAAATGTAGAATAAACTTTGTGAATTACTTAATAATGAGGTGAGATGATATGTTTCAAGAAGGTTCTCGCTCCATCAAAATGATGGGGACAAAAATTGATTTAATCGTCACTGTTCAGGAAAATCCTGAGTTTGTTCTCGATACAATCGTAGAATTACTCAAAAAATATGAGCATCGATTTAGTGCCAACGATGATTCTTCCGAACTGATGGCTATTAACAAACAAGCTGGCATCGCGCCTGTTGTCGTTCATCCCGAATTATTTGAATTAATTGAAATCGGGAAAAAGCATAGTCTAGCCGAAAATAGTTTATTAAACATTGCGATTGGACCCCTGATTCAAACTTGGCGAATTGGATTTGATGATGCTACGGTGCCATCTGATGCCGTTATTCAGGAATTATTAATGCGAACAAACCCAGAAGATATTGAACTCAACCAGACTGATCAATCTGTTTTTCTAACCAAGAAAGGCATGAAAATCGACTTAGGTGCCTTAGCTAAAGGTTATATCGCAGATCGCATCATTGATTACTTGGATGAAATAAAAGCACAATCTGCTCTAATTAATTTAGGTGGAAATTTAGTGACTTTTGGCAATGCCATTAAGAGAGACGATTTGTTGTGGCGAATCGGAATTCAAAATCCTATCGAAAATCGTGGTCAATCACAAATCATCTTAAAAGTACCGCAGAAATCGGTTGTCACTTCTGGAGTTTATGAACGAAAATTAACCCATAATGGGCAAACATTTCATCATATTTTCCACCCAAAAACAGGCTACCCTGTTGAAACGGATTTAGCGAGTTTAACCATTATTTCAGACTTATCCGTTGATGGTGAAATCTGGACTACCCGATTATTTGGGCAGAAACCCACAGATATTTTAACTGAGATAAATAACGTACCCCACATTGAAGGTCTACTTATTTTACAATCCGGTGAAATATTGTATTCAGATGGAGTCAAAAAATACTTATAAATAGAAGGATGATGCATAGAAATGACACAAGAAGATTTAATGGCCACTGGTAAAATTAATACAACCATTGAAGGAATCGATATGTATGCCGAAGATTGGGTCGAACAAGCAGCTGCAAAAGTAGGAGCAGTTGAAGGCAATACTTATGTGAAATTGAATCGCGGAATCTTAACCGTCAACCAAATTGATGCACTACTTGATTCAATTCCGTTAGAATTTTCGTATATTGATGCGAATAATCAATTTATTTACTACAACAATGACAAACCCACTGATGAAATGATTGCTCCTAGTCAGCCTAGCAGTGTCGGTCGTCCATTAGGTACATTGCACCCTGAGGCTATTACAAAAATGGTTGAGAAAATTACGGGGCAGTTACGTGCAGGAACACTTGATCATTTTCGAATTAGTCACCCTCGAAAAGATGGCCAGCAATATGTAACGCATAACTATCAGCGCATTCAAGATAAAGACGGTAACTACATGGGGATTAACGAGTATGTACAGGATTTGATACCTCTTATTCAGTATTACTTAAAAGAAACTGGACAAAAATTAGTACCAGATGAAGAAACAACTGCTCGCTGCACTATGCCCCCAATTGATATCGATGCTTTGTCCGGTGCATCAAAGGAAATAGATGCTACATCGCATGCAACATCAAT
>CAZTXI010000208.1:0-1820 GCA_964617265.1 uncultured Carnobacteriaceae bacterium
ATTCTTATTTAGAATAGCATATTATAGTCATTTTGTAAAAATATAGACGTCCAAAGTCTGTGTCAAGTTGTTCTCGGTCGTGTTATTTTACCAATATTTTTGGCACTCTATTTTTGTGCACTTACTCATTGTAATCTAAAATTCTTACTACCGCGCGGCTTAGGCCGCTTGGTGGACCATCAATTCACTTAGATTCCAAAAACCGGAATCAAAATGAATTGACGGTTTAATTACGAAAGGTTTTAAACAATTTGCCGATTGCTGAAGAAGACGGCGCATATAAAGCGATACTTCCGTGTTTGACTCCAATTGAAGGTCTAGTTTTCTGATTTAGTATTTGCGAAAGACGAATCACTTTTTTGTCTTCTCGTTTCTGGCGAGTAGTTCGTTTTATATGACCGATATAAGCTTCTCTCAAAGTATCATTAAAAATTCCTTGTTTCACTTTCACCATCGCTTCACAACCTTTTTTACTCCAATGCATCCCTCGTTTTTTCATGCGAAAGGTAATCCGTCTTTGATTCGATTCCATTGCTCCTAAACCTCTTGCGTCCGAAGGAGCGTCCTCAATATGGTCTCTCCAGTCAAAAATCCGATCCCAATTTTTAGTAATATAGGTTCTGAATTGACGCACTTTTTCAATATCTTTATCTTGATCTAAGGTACTTTCATAGGTTGTTAGCCATAACTCAAATTTCTCTAAGTCCTTTAATTGAATCGCTTCTCGAATCTTCGGTTTAAAAATTTTATCACGCATGCCAAGGGTGCGGTTTAAACCTTGGGTAATATGATAAGCATCTAACTGATTAATAACAGTGTGTTTGGACTGCGCAAAAGCTGTTTGAAACTTTTCGGCTATATACCCATTTCCACCATCACTATTTGTAATGATTCTTGTGTTTTCTAAGGAATATTCATTCGCTGTGAGTGTTTGCACTTCATCCCAAAACTTGGCTATTGATTTTGTCGTTAAAATCGTTCTAGGCGCCTTTAATGATACTCTTTTTCCATTCTTTTCCCAGCCTTCGTATGTAATCGCATGGTGAATCTCTATATTCTTATTTTTCTCTGTACTTCGTACGTATACACCATCTGCTTCGGCATAAAAGAAATCGACCTTTTTCCCTTCGGGAAGATAGGCTGCCTCTTCCATATCATCAACGAGTGCTTGATCGTAGTCACCCTGGATCTTTCCAACTCTTTCTAATATTGTTTTCACCGTCTGGTGAGAAATCTCAACTGGGGTCCATGCTTCTATAAATTTTGCCGTGTCACGATACGTGGCATCACTGACGAGCTCAGCGACTTGAACTTCCACTAATGGACTGTATCGCTGATGCTTTTTAATCCCTAACCAGTCATCCAGGGGATAATGATTGTTTCCATCGGGATCTTTCATAAGTGTTCGTTTATATTGAACCGGTCCAAAAATGTATTGAATGGTTCGAGAATCATTGCGTTCGACTTTCCAACCCTGTTTTTGTTTTTCTGCTTTAATAGTCTGATTAATTTTCGAGAAAATTTCCTGCATAATATCTGATAACACAGTCCACATGTAAGATTGAATTTCTTCTTCTGTATTAATTGGGTTCGAAGAACCCTTCATTATTTCATAAATATCTGTTATAATTTTATCCATAGGGAGGCCTCTATTCATATGATGTTTGTGATGGAACATTATTATGATAGAGTGCCTCTCTTTGTTTTTCCAGAAATCTATATCAAAAATTCAGGAATTAGTCCCCGAGAACTATTTTACACATACTCGATTAATAGCACTCTAAATACTTAGTATAAATATAATTTAAATCTTCATCTGT
>CAZTXI010000209.1:0-1819 GCA_964617265.1 uncultured Carnobacteriaceae bacterium
TTTATTCCATGGGAAGATTTACTTGGAACAAGAGTATCGGATATTGTAAATGCACCGATTTATGGCTTGGCTAAAATTCCAGTGCTTGGAACACTTTTAGGTGCCTCACATATTTCACCATTTGGAACTTGGTACTTTAATGAGTTCGCCTTTTTATTCTTAACGGGTTCTTTGTTATTGTTATTCATTAATCGAATGAAAGAAACTGAATTTATAGATGTTTTTATTGATGGAGTGAAAGATTTATTAGGAGTCGTTCTTATTTTAGCCATTTCTCGAGGAGTGGCTATTATCATGGGAGATTCGTCAGAAGGTATGTCAATCACATTTATTTACTGGATTTCAAACGCCTTATCGAATGTTCCAATTTGGATTTTTGGTGTGATTGCGATGGCTGCTTATGTCGGAATTGGTTTCTTCTTGCAATCAACAAGTGGAGTAGCAGGAATCACTATGCCTATCTTAGGAGCAGTTGCGGCGGCATTATTCGTGGGCAGTAGCTTAGGTAGTGCTGGCGGACAGATTATTTTAATTAGTGCGTTCGTAGCTGGAGTGAACTTCGTGTCCTCCCTCTATCCAGGAGCCACGCTCATGGGATCGCTTGAATTGGTCAGCTTACCTTATGATCGTTACCTGAAATTTATGGTACCGATTATGGTAACCTTACTGGCTCTTTCCGGAATCATTATCGGTCTAGCTCCATATTTAGGGCTTGTGCAGTAAATTAGTGTCTTGAGAATTAAAGTCTGATTAATATAGGGCATCCATTTATTTTCAAAACATAAATGGATGCTCTATTTTTAAAGTAATGCACAAAAGAAAGGCATAGCGATAAAAAACAAAAATTATAACGAAACATTCTAAATCATTTTGAGATAATTTCATTCGATGTAAAAACCGTGTTATAATAACACTAAATACATTGAGAGGAAGTTCACAAAATGGGTAGACGACTAATTTCAACACTACAATATGAAACACACGTGACACCAGGAGCTTATTTTCACTTAAAAACAGATTGGTTTAATATTGATGAGGAAATTGAAACCATTATTATTGATCAATCGAATGTTTTTTCGAAGTTACTGTCTATTTATCCAAAAGGCTTTTTTATGTATCTGGAACAAAGCCCAGAAGGTGCTATTTACCGGACAAACTATCCATTGTATCTTCGTGAAGGTGAAGATTATTACTATGTGGATTGGGATTTAGCAACAGTTAAATAAACAAGAAAAGTGCATTTTAGAAAATTTCTAAAGTGCACTTTTTCTTTGAGTGTTCCAAATCATAAAAATGTGATAAAATGGAGTCTACAAATTAACTAGATCTAATTAAGGAGAATCCTCATGAAAATATTTTTAGTCTATGGTGGAAAGAGTGCAGAGCACGACATTTCAATTATTTCTGCTTATCATATTTTACAAGAAATTTATTATGAATATTATCAAGTATTACCAATCTATATTACGCCAGAAGGTGAATGGGTTAAAGGCCAAATCATTGATACAAAAGAGGGCATTCCTTCTCTATCTGAATTACGTAAAATCAAAGGCGATAGATTTGATTTCAACGAATTTAGAGAAGACAATTCTGTGGTGTTCCCAGTATTACATGGTCCAAACGGAGAAGATGGTACAGTACAAGGTTTGTTTGAGACACTAAACGTTCCTTATGTAGGAGCTGGTGTTTTAGCAAGTGCAGCGGGTATGGACAAAATTGTCAGCAAGGTTTTATTTAAAGATGCAGGTATTCCAATTGTACCTTATGAAACAGTTACGACAGCTGATTGGGCAGCAAACCCAGAAGATGTTTCTAACCG
>CAZTXI010000210.1:0-1728 GCA_964617265.1 uncultured Carnobacteriaceae bacterium
AAGTATCGTGGTGAATTTGAAGAACGAATGAAGAAAATTATTGATGAAATTTATGAAGATGGCGAAGTTATTTTATTCGTTGATGAATTGCACACTTTAATTGGAGCAGGTGGGGCTGAAGGAGCAATTGATGCGTCAAATATCCTGAAACCAGCTCTAGCACGAGGAGAGTTACAAACGATTGGAGCTACAACTTCTGATGAATACCAGAAGTATATTGAAAAGGATGCGGCTTTAGAACGTCGTTTCTCTGCTGTTTTAGTCGATGCGCCATCAAATGAGGAAACGATTGAAATTTTACAAGGATTAAAAGATCGTTATGAAGAGCACCATCGTGTGATTATCTCAGATGAAGCGATTGTTTCGGCTGTTAGATTATCAGCACGTTATATTCAAGACCGTGAGTTACCGGACAAAGCAATTGATTTAATGGATGAATCAGCTGCTAAAGTTCGATTAGATTTAACAGATGGCCCATCACCTTATAAGGCTGAAATGGATAAGTTGAATGAGTTAATTTTAGAAAAAGAGCAAGCAATTTCTAACCAAAATTTTGAAGTTGCTGCTAAAATTCGCCAAGAGGAAATTGATCAAGCGAATCGTATTAAAGAATTGACGGAGAGTAAGCAACTTGAAGAAAAACCTGTTGTAGAGTCGGATGATATAGCCGATGTATTAGGACAATGGACAGGTATTCCAGTCAATGAGTTACAGGAAACTGAAAGCATGAAGTTGATGAATCTTGAGCAAGAATTGCATAAACGTGTAATTGGTCAAGAACAAGCAGTGAGCGCAGTAGCTCGTGCTGTTCGTCGTGCAAGAAGTGGTATTAAAAATCCAAACAGACCAATTGGAAGCTTTATGTTCTTAGGCCCTACAGGTGTAGGTAAAACAGAATTAGCCAAATCTCTAGCCGAAGTTATGTTTGGTTCAGAAGATGATTTAATTCGTATCGATATGTCCGAATATATGGAGAAATTTACGACAAGTCGTTTAGTCGGATCACCTCCTGGGTATGTTGGATATGATGAAGGCGGCCAGTTGACGGAGAAAATTCGTCAAAAACCTTATTCAGTTGTCTTATTAGATGAAATTGAAAAGGCCCACCCGGATGTATTTAACGTTTTACTTCAAGTATTAGATGATGGTCAGTTAACGGATGGAAAAGGTCGTCGTGTGGACTTCAAGAATACGATTATTATAATGAGTTCAAACCTTGGCGCAACGGCACTTCGTGATGAAAAAGAAGTTGGTTTTGGTGCAGTGGAACGTAAATTAGATCATGGCTCAATGGAATCAAAAATCCGTGAAGAAATGAAGAAACATATGCGTCCAGAATTCTTAAACCGTATTGATGAAGCAATTGTGTTCCATGCGCTTGGCAAGGAAGAGTTGCGTCAAATCGTTAAGTTATTAACGGATGGTTTAATCAAACAATTAGCTGAACAAGATATTGATTTACGTATTACAACTTCTGCGTTAGATATTCTAGCAGATGAAGGTTATGATCCTGAATATGGGGCAAGACCTTTACGTCGAGCTATTCAATCAAAAGTTGAAGATTTATTAAGTGACCAGATTATTTCTGGTGAAATTAAATCCGGAGATCGCGTCACAATTGGTGGTTCGCAAGGAAACATAACATTGCGCCATCGTGGTCAATCCAATAAAGAGTCAGAAGAAAATAATGGTGAAAAAGTTAAAATAACATCATAAGCTAATTTAATA
>CAZTXI010000211.1:0-1718 GCA_964617265.1 uncultured Carnobacteriaceae bacterium
CATAAATTTCATCAATAATTTTCTTCATTCGTTCTTCAAATTCACCACGATACTTTGTTCCCGCAACTAAAGAACCCATATCTAATGCCATTAAACGTTTATTCATTAAACTAGCTGGCACTTCTCCAGCAATAATTTTTTGAGCAAAACCTTCAGCAATAGCCGTCTTACCTACACCGGGTTCCCCTACTAACACAGGGTTATTTTTTGTACGGCGACTTAAAATTTGTGTCAAACGGCGTACTTCTTTTTCACGGCCTACAATTGGATCTAAACGATCCTCACGAGCTGCTTTCGTTAAATCACGCGCCAACGTATCTAAGGTTGGTGTTTTTGATTTAGACGATTGTCCTTGTGTAGGTGGTGGTGTTGTACGACCACGAGCACTCTTCTTGTTTGCTGAATTTAAAGAAACGCCTAATTTTTTTGAAATGGATTGGCGAATTTTCGATAAACTTAGATTTAAATTCTTCATAATTTGAGACGATAAAATTTTGTCGTCTCGTAATAATCCTAATAATAAATGCTCCGTACCAATTAATGGACTGTTTAAACGTCTTGCTTCATCAGCTGCATAAGACATAATTTGTCTCGCACGCGGTGAATAAGGTAAAACGATATCTTTAATATCTGGCTCACCTTCTCTACGTTCTGGTCCATAATCAATTAAATGTTCAATCTCATCTCGTACGTCATCACTTGTTAAACCTGCTTCGCGCAAAGTTTTTCCAGCAATTCCGTCTTGTTCATCCACAAGCCCTAATAAAATATGTTCAGTGCCTACAGTACGATGGCGGAGCATCTTTGCTTCTTCTTGAGCGAATTGTAGTGCTTTTTTTGCTCGATTAGTGAATATTTCTCTCATTACCATCATCCGCCTTTCATTTGTTTTTTAATATTAAAAATTTAATCATCGATAATAATGTATTGGAACGAATTTGATCATCAATTACAGGGCTACCTGTAAAATTATCTGAACTAATCGCTGCCAACATAATTTGTGCTTCTCTACGGTTCATATATTCATTATCATATAAAGTCTGAATAATGATTTGTGCTTCTTTTTCCGTTAAACGATCTCCAATAATATGTTTCATTCGATCAAGCATTTCTGTATTACTCTTTACTTGAAGTTTTACAATACGGATATAACCTCCGCCACCACGTTTACTTTCAACCGTATAACCATGTTCAATTGTAAAACGAGTATTAATGACATAATTAATTTGGGAAGGTACACAATTAAACAAATCAGCTAATTCATTTCGCTTAATTTCTATCCGTCCATCATCACTTAGCGCTCGTTTAATATATTCCTCAATCATATCAGACATATTTCTATTTTTCATGATGATTTGCTGAAATATCGAACAGTACTCTATATAATGCCACTTATCATACAGAGTTTCCGAAAAATGTTCAAGTTTTTCAGCTACCTCCTTTTCATAAAGCCATTAAGTCTGACTAATCTTGACTATAAAATAATTATACCAGTTTCGTAGAATGATTGAAAGAAAAGCGAATAGGAGCTATATGAAGTTTCGTAAAACGAAATGGGGGAGAATCAGAAGTTAAAAAGAAGTTTAAAGACAAAAATAACGTTGATCTCATCAACGTTTATCTAAAGTATATTATAATTTATTCGACGCACCGTGAAGGATTTGAACCCTCAACCCTCTGATCCGAAGTCAGATGCTCTATCCAGTTGAGCCAACGGT
>CAZTXI010000212.1:0-1702 GCA_964617265.1 uncultured Carnobacteriaceae bacterium
ATTAACATCAGATGATATTCTTGATTTATTAAATGAAGAGGGTGTTGAGCTTTCAAATGGTGAGTTAAGTGCTGTCTTAAGAAAAGAAGGTCATCGTAATTACAAACCTTGTGGCGATCGTTACATTCGAAACTTCTTAAGAGGGTTGACGAATAAGTATCGTATAGATTAATTAAAATAAAGACAGATGTTGATGGGCTTATCTATCATCATCTGTTTTTTTTGTTCTTTTTGAGTAAAAATTGACCGAAAGCGACTAAAATAGAAGAAACACAATTCTATTTGGCGTAACTGCTTAGTGGGTTACGTCTTTTTCGATATGAGGGGTTAATCAAAATTATATAGACTGCGCCACCGCATTTTAAAGGTAATTGGTCGCGAAAATCTGCCGGTAACTCTCATTAATAGGCACATTTTTTAAGCAAATGGGTCGTAAAGGGGTAAAAAATAATTTGTGGCACAGAATTCATTAGTTTCAATTTTTTTACATTAGACAAAACAAAAAACAGGGAAGAGTATCATTTACTCTATCCCTGTTTTATTTTATTTTTATAATTCAATCAATAAACGAATAAAAAAGTACAGAAACAAAAGGTTTCTGCACTACATTTTTATTTAAGCATTTTATCAACAAAGAACTTTGTAATCTTTTCCATTGTTTGTGGTCTCACTAAGTGTTCTTCATCTTCTTCTAAGAACTCGATATTAGCAAGAGTTCTATTTTCCTCTACAAATTCAATGACATGTGTGTAAGGAACCACCACGTCTTTTGTACCGTGCCATATTAAAAGAGGTCTTCCGTTCAATTTATCAATATTCAGTGATAAATCATAATCGGGAATCCATTTTAATAAATGGTTATAGTCAGCTGGAAAGAAACGATCCATTTGACTAGCGTGTTTGAAGATTCTTTCACGATAAGCAACCAGTTTAGGGGTTCCCATAATACAAGCTGCTGCTTTGATTTCAGGATGTTGTGTTAGCAAGGCTGTTGTAGTCATACCACCCATTGAAACGCCACCTACACCGATACGGTCATCAGCAAGACCTTTCTTTTGAAGAGCATCTACGATATAGCCAAATTCAAATAAATTAGTGTGAATACTCTGCCAAAAAGTAAGGGAAGGAATATCAGTCATTGGATTTTTACGTTTACCGTGGTTGAATGCATCTGGCAAAATGACACGGAAACCTTCACGAGCGAGGTAACGACCTTGCGTTAATGTTAACTCTTTTTGAGATTGCCAACCATGATAGTAAATGATTAATGGTAATGTTTGATTTTTAAGTTCTTCTTGAACGACTTCTAATAAGGGGATAGTTCCCAAAGTATGTTCTTCAATTGATAATTTCATTTTTACACCTCGCCTAATAGAATAGCTTATTTAGTAAGAAAAGACTAGTATGAATGGTTTATTAGATTCGAAGCGATATTCTTTCTTAAAAAACTGATTCCTTATATACTAATTATAGAAAACGTTTCATATAAATTTCAGAAAGGACGATTTAACATGCAAGTTACTTTTAAAGGAGATCCAATAGAAGTAAAAGGTACACAACCCTCAGTAGGAGATAAAGCACCTGATGCAGTTTTAACAGCCAGAAATGGAGATGAAGTTCGTCTCTCGAATTTTATAGAAGATAAACCAGTTGTATTAAGTGTGGTACCGGATGTTGAAACACGAACGTGTGAATTACAAAC
>CAZTXI010000213.1:0-1690 GCA_964617265.1 uncultured Carnobacteriaceae bacterium
CCGATTTATAAGGTAATTACTCGCAAAAATATGCCGTTAGCTCCAATTAATAGGCACATTTTTTAAGGTAATTGGTCGTAAAGCCTTAATAAAATCTAGATTTTAAACTGTACAATAATTGGCGTGGCTAAATCATTCGATTTCACACAACAAAAAAAGGCGTCAATGCATCAAATCGATACATCAACACCTAATTTACTTCAGTCAGAACTTAATTAACGATTATTAGATTGTTTGTTACGTCCTTGCTGGTTTCCACGGCGACCGCGGCTTGAATTTCTCTTTTTCTTGTACGGACCACTATGTGCCGTATCTGCATTACTACGTTTTTTAGAAGATTTTCTCTTTTGGTTTTGGCCTTGTCCTCTATTTTGGTCTTGGCTTTGTCCATTTGCAGCTGGTTTTCTGCGACGTCTTCTTCTCTTTTTGCTTGGTGTTTCAGCCACTTCTTTTGATGGGAAACGGTGATCTGAAACTTCTGGGATATTTTTCCCAATTAATTGCTGAATACCACGTAACATTGATCTTTCATTGTTTGCACAGAATGAAATCGCGATTCCATCGTTTCCTGAACGACCTGTACGACCGATTCGGTGTACATACGTTTCAGGAACTTCTGGTAAGTTATAGTTAATAACATGTGATAAATCAGCAATATCAATTCCACGGGCAGCGATATCTGTCGCTACTAATACACGAGTTTTACGCTCTTTAAAGTTTTTAAGCGCTCTTTGTCGTGCACGCTGTGTTTTATCTGCGTGAATGGCTTCTGCACGATGACCATTATTTGTTAATGCAGAAACAATTTTATTAGCTCCAACTTTTGTACGTGAGAAAATTAAAGCTGATTCAATCGTTGGGTCTGATAATAAGTCTAATAATAAATTCGTCTTATTCCCTTGATCCACATAGTAAACTTTTTGTTCAATACGATCCACTGTTGATGATACCGGAGTAACTTCAACTTTAACCGGATTATTTAATAATGCTTCGGTTAATTTCTCGATTTCTTTTGGCATCGTAGCTGAGAATAACATTGTCTGGCGCTCTTTAGGCATATATTTAACGATTCTTTTCACATCGTCAATCATTCCCATATCAAGCATCAAGTCTGCTTCATCTAAAACAAAGTGACGTACATAATCTAAATGAACGTGCTTTTGTTGAATTAAGTCAAGTAAGCGTCCTGGAGTTGCGATTAGAATATCGACTCCTTGGCGCAAACGTTTCGTTTGTGGATGTTGTGAAACACCACCATAAATAACAAGTGATTTAAGGTTTAAGTTTTTTCCATATTTTTTAACGCTATCTGCTATCTGGATAGCTAATTCGCGAGTAGGTGCAATGATTAATGATTGGATTTTACGATCTTTTCGTGAAATGGTCTCGTCCAATGCTAAGTCTTGTAAAATAGGTAGGGCAAATGAGGCTGTCTTTCCTGTACCGGTTTGTGCGACACCTAATAAATCATGGCCTTCTAATAATTTCGGTATAGCTTGCTCTTGGATAGGTGTAAATTTCTTGTATCCTTCAGCTTCTAGTGCCATTTTTATGGGTGCGATTAAATTAATTGTATTATTGATCAATACTGTCTCCTAGTAAATATATATTTGCAACGTGATTGCTTATTATAGCAGACTTCGTTTGAAAATCATATGTTTATTTTCATAATTTAAGTAGAAAAAAACTC
>CAZTXI010000214.1:0-1651 GCA_964617265.1 uncultured Carnobacteriaceae bacterium
CATTGAATTTTTCGATTATTATTCCCGTTGGGATTGGAGCAGTTATTGTTGTATTGGTCTTCTCGAAAGTTATGCGCATCATTATGGATAAAGCTTATGCAACAGTATTTCATTTTATTTTAGGTGTCGTTGTCGCTTCAACTGCCATTATTGCGCCATCGACTGAATTATATGCTGGTTATACACCAATTGATTACATTTTTGTTCTTGTTATTTTTGTAATAGGTATTGTACTAGGACTATGGATGGGTAGTTTAGAAGAAAAATATAAAGACTAATTTTATTTTTGAAGAGGTGCAACTGACCTCTTCTTTTTTTATTTCTCCAGCTCAACAGTTCTCTATGGGCACGCTTTTATAATTCTTATGTTATAATTTTATCGATAGCAATGATATGAAATGAGGGGTAATATGAGTAAATTATATGATATTACTGTTAAAAACAACAAAGGTGAAGATATAGATTTATCACAATACAAAGATTCTGTTTTACTCGTTGTAAACACCGCGGTGAAATGTGGACTGGCACCACAATATGAAGGTTTAGAAAATTTATATCAAAAATATAAAGATGAAGGGTTCGTTGTATTAGATTTCCCTAGCAACCAATTTCTTCAATCTCCTGAAACAGATGAAGAAACGGCAACTATTTGCGAGACTACTTACGGCATAACATTTCCACAATTTGCCAAAGTAAGTGTCAATGGGGATAATGCTTCTCCATTGTTTAAATTTCTGCGTCAAGAAAAAGGTGGCGTTCTTGGTAATGCCATAAAATGGAATTTTACGAAATTTCTAGTTGATCGTAACGGGCAAGTCATAAAACGATTCGCTCCAACAGCCGAGCCAAGTGAAATTGAAACAGACATTCAAAAACTGCTTTAAAAATCGGACTAAACAAAAGAGACTACGGCCATCACGGCAATAGTCTCTTTTTTAATCTATCTATTAGTTTTCTTGGTATAAGTCTCTTGTATAAACTTTATCAAAAACATCTTCCAAGTCTTCGTTTCGACGGTTTGCGATGATTACATCACTCATCTTCTTAAATTCATCTAGATCTCTAATAACTTCTGAGTTGTAGAAGTTATCCTCTTCTAATACTGGCTCATAAACAACCACTTCAATTCCTTTAGCTTTAATTCGTTTCATAATTCCTTGAATAGATGATTGACGGAAGTTATCCGAACCTTCTTTCATAACTAAACGATAAATACCAACTACTGAAGGCTTATCTTTAATGACTTGATCTGCTACAAAATCTTTTCGTGTGCTGTTTGAATCCACAACTGCACGGATTAAGTTATTAGGAACATCTTCATAGTTTGCCAATAACTGTTTTGTGTCTTTTGGCAAGCAGTATCCTCCATATCCAAATGAAGGGTTGTTGTAGTGTGAACCAATACGTGGGTCTAAGCCTACACCTTCAATAATTGATTTCGTGTCTAAATCACGAACTTCAGCATAAGTATCTAATTCGTTAAAGAAAGACACTCGCAACGCTAAGTAAGTATTCGCAAATAATTTAACAGCCTCAGCTTCAGTTGAGTCCATAAACAATACTGGGACATCCTCACTTGCAGCACCTTCAACAAGTAGTTGAGCAAATTTTTCTGCTTCTTTTGATTTTTCACCTATAATTACACGACTAG
>CAZTXI010000215.1:0-1650 GCA_964617265.1 uncultured Carnobacteriaceae bacterium
TGTCACATGAAAATAATGAGCAGCTAAATTCTAATCTAGACGAATTAGTCTTTCATACGGCTATTAAAGACGGCTTAATGGGTGCTGGAATTTGGAATATGACCGCAAATACATTTGATATTATTGAAAAAATTACAGGGTACCCATCAGACTATTTTCATTCGTTACCCGACTTTATTGATAAAATCGCTCTTGAAAAAGATCGTCAACTTGCGCATAGCGATATAAAATCATACTTAAATGGGAAACAAACTACATTTAACAGTACGTTTAGAATCGAAACAAAAAATCATCAATATAAATGGTTGTTAATCAAAGGAAAAGTAATTCAAGAAGCCGTATCTGGTGATAAGAATTTTCAATTAATGTTCCATGATGTAACTGGAAAAAACTATTTGACCGGAAACGATGAAGAGACGAACTTGTTGAATCGAAAATATTTTATCCGGAAGTTAAGGAGAGTAAATGACGAAACAGAATCAAATCAGCCCGCTGCTTTAATTGGAATTAATTTAATTAATTTACAATCTCTCTTATATGTTCATGGCTATCAAGTGGGAAATGAGCTAATTAATAGAACCACAAATTTGTTGAATCAAGTTTTAGGTCAAGAGAGTGATATTGCGTATTGTTCAAAGGACTATTATCTAGCCTTAATTTATGATGTAGATTCTTTAGAAAGTACGCTTGCTGAATTGATTCAGACCTTTAAAAAACCAATCTCTCTTAATGATCAAATGCTGACAATTGAAATTAATCTAGGTGTTACGCTTATTCCAGAACATAGTGAGAATGCCATGGAACTTCTGCAGTTCGTTGATAAATCGCTGTATCAAGCAAAAGAATTGGGTAAATACCATACGATCTATTTCAATAAAGACTTATCGGAAACAATATATAACGAACATTTAATCAAAACCGAATTAATTTCGGGGCTAAAAAATAATGAATTTTATTTATTATACCAACCTCAAGTGGATATAAAAACTCGGACTGTAATCGGCTTAGAAGCACTGAGTCGGTGGAAAAATGATAAGTTAGGAATGGTCGCACCAAGTGTATTTATCCCAGTTGCAGAAAAGCATGGCGATATGATTGAACTAGGACGTTTTATTTTAGAAGAAAGTATTCGAACAGCCGGTAAATGGCTAAAATCTGGTTATGATTTTGGTACGATGTCCATTAATATTTCACCGGTTGAACTGTCCAAACCAGGCTATGTGAATCACATTATTGAGTTATGTGAAACGTATCAAGTTCCTAAAGACTGCTTGAAATTAGAGATTACAGAGGGCGTATATGTTGAATCAATGAAAAATAGCTTAGAGACGGTCCGTGAATTAGTCGAATCCGGTTTCCATATATCAGTCGATGACTTTGGAACGAGTTACTCTAATCTAGCTTTTTTATCTAAAGCCAAAATTGATACGTTAAAAATCGATAAAAGTTTAGTCGATGCCCTTCATAACGATACCGGCAAGAAAGTTGTAGAAACGATAGTGAACCTCGGACGTGACTTAGAGTATAAAGTGCTCGCTGAAGGCGTCGAAACAGAAGAACAATTACATATTTTAGAAGAACTCGGATGCCAACTTATTCAAGGTTACTATTTTAGCAAGCCAAAAACTTATGGTGAAATGGAAACCTTCT
>CAZTXI010000216.1:0-1603 GCA_964617265.1 uncultured Carnobacteriaceae bacterium
TGCATTGAGTCTAACATTTGAGTCGCTGTAATAACTGGTTTACCAGCACGACGACATTTTTCAATCATCTCTTTTTGAACAATTGGAACTTCTTCTACAGGAATTTCAACACCCATGTCACCACGAGCAACCATTAAACCGTCTGCTACTGCAATGATGTCGTCTAAGTTGTCAACACCTTCTTGGTTTTCAATTTTAGGGATGATTTGGATGTGTAATGCATCGTTTTTCTCTAAAATATCTTTAATTTCTAATACGTCACTTGTACGACGAACAAATGATGCTGCAATAAATGTTACACCATTTTTAATACCAAATTCGATATCTGAACGGTCTTTATCCGTTAAACCTGGTAAGTTTAATGAAGCTCCTGGTACGTTAACTCCTTTGTTATTTTTTAATACTCCAGAGTTAATTGCAGTTGTAACGATTTCTTGGTTTTCTTCATCGATTGCTGCAACTTGTAATTCAACAAGTCCGTCATCTAATAAGATTGGCATACCTAATTCAACGTCATTGATTAAGCCATCGTAACTAACTGAGAATTTTTCAGCTGTTCCAAGAACTTCTTTCATCGAAATACGTACTTCTGAACCTTTTACTAAGTGAATAACTTCTTCCGCCATTTTGTGTGTACGGATTTCAGGTCCTTTAGTATCTAACATGATTCCTACTGGCTTACCAGCTTTTTTAGAAATTTTACGGATTCTTTCGATTCTTGCTAAATGCTCATCGTGATCTCCATGTGAGAAGTTCAAACGAGCTACGTTCATACCCGCTTCGATTAATTGTTCTAGTACTTCTTCTGATTCACTAGCTGGTCCAATGGTACATACTATTTTTGTCTTTTTCATATTTGTTGTTTTCCTTCCTTTTTTAAATGACAAGGTTATTTGTCAGTTTTTATTTAAATTAAGTATTTATTTAATTCATGTAATTGTAATTTTGGTTGATGAACAAGTTTATTAAATACATCATGGAAATCATTTGTTCCAATTTCTTCATCAATTAAAGCCACACAAACACCAGATGCACCTTCTTGTAATAATTCAACAGCTTTTGCACCAAAGCGACTTCCTATTACTCTATCACGAACAGTTGGTTGTCCACCACGTTGGATATGTCCCAATACAACATCACGAATATTAAATGAATCATCAATTTCTTGAAGTTGTTTAATAAATTCTTCAGCTGGCATAACACCTTCAGCTAATACGATTAATCCTTGGTTTTTACCGTGTGCGAAACCATCTTTAATGGTATCCACAATTTCATGTAAATCGTATTGTAATTCAGGAACGACAATCGCTTCTGCACCACTACTTAAACCACTCCATAAAGCAATGTCTCCTGCACCGCGTCCCATAACTTCAACAACAAGAACTCGACCGTGAGAACCTGCCGTGTCACGGACACGATCTAGCGCTTCAACTACAGTATTAACTGTTGTGTCGAATCCTAGTGTGTAATCTGTACCAGCAATATCATTATCAATTGTACCAGGAATTCCGACAGTTGGGAAACCATGATCAGCTAATGCTTGTGCACCACGGAATGATCCATCTCCACCGATAACAACTACACCTTCGATACCGAATTTTTT